>PWTO01000182.1 GCA_003562815.1 Chromatiaceae bacterium
AGACGTGATTTCGTCAAGACCACCGGGGCCGTCGCACTTGTCGGCGCGTTCGGATTTCCGCATATCGCTCGCGCCGATGCCAAGAAGGTCGTCATCGTCGGTGGCGGCACCGGCGGCGCGACCGCAGCTAAGTATCTGAAACTGGCCGATGAACGCATCGATGTCACCATCGTCGAGCCGAACGAGGCTTATTACACCTGCTACATGAGCAACGAGGTCATCAGCGGTGTCCGCGAGATCGACACGCTGCGGCACGGCTACGAGGGCCTAAAGGCGCTCGGCGTCAACCTGGTCTTCGACAAGGCCACGGCCATCGATGCGGAGAAGAAAGAGGTCAAGACCGCAGGCGGGCAAACGCTTGCCTTCGACCGCGCGATCGTCTCGCCCGGCATCTCCCTGCTCTACGACAAGATCGAAGGCTATAGCGCCGAAGCGGCGGAAAAGATGCCGCATGCCTGGAAGGCCGGCGACCAGACCCGGATTCTACGTCGCCAGCTCGAAGCCATGGACGACGGCGGCGTGGTGCTGATCAGCGTACCGGGGAGTCCGTTCCGCTGTCCGCCCGGACCCTACGAGCGCGCCAGCCAGGTCGCGATGTACCTCAAAAATACGAAGCCGAAGTCGAAGGTCATCATCCTCGACACCAATCAGGCCTTCTCCAAACAGGGCCTGTTCACGCAGGGCTGGGAGCGCATGTATGGCTATGGCACCGACGATAGCATGATCGAATGGATGCCCGGGCCGGATGCCACCGCCGTTAGCGTCGATCCGGAAACGATGACCGTCAAAACCGATTTCAGCGGTGATTTCAAGGGTGATGTGATCAACGTCATCCCGCCGCAGGCCGCCGGACAGATCGCGATCGATGCCGGTCTCACCGATGACAGCGGCTGGTGCCCGGTGGACTTCAAGACCTTCGAGTCGACCCTGCACGCGGGCATCCATGTGATTGGCGACGCCTGTATCGCCAGCGCCATGCCGAAGTCGGCCTATGCCGCCAACACCCAGGCCAAGGTTGCCGCCGCCGCCATCATCGCGCTGCTCAATGGCGACGAGGTCGGCGCGCCCTCTTACGCCAACACCTGCTATTCGATCGTTGGCAAGGACTATGGCATCTCGGTCGCCGCCATCTATCGACTCAGCGAGGACGGCTCCAGCATTGAAGGGGTCGAAGGCTCGGTTGGCGTGACGCCGATGGATGCGGAAGACTTTGCCCTCAAACGCGAGGTCGATTACGCCCACAGTTGGTACAACAACATCGTCGCCGACTCGTTCGGCAGTTGATGCGCCGATGAGCGCACGGGCGAGGCCCGGCTGGAAGCTGCCGGGCCTCATCGGGAAGCGGCCGAGAGGGGGCCATAAGCCCCCTTTTTCGTGCCACTACGCTTGACAAAGCCGGAGGTTCGCGCTCGATCAACCGCGTTCCATCAGCATCCGCAGATCGATGATGGCGGCGTTGGCACGTCCCAAGTACGACGCGAGCACCAGCGAATGGTTGGCCAGGACACCGAAACCATGGCCGTTGAGCACCATCGGGCTATACTTGCGCACCACCGCGTTCTCGAGTTCGCGGATGATCTGTTGCATGGAGATCTCGGCGTTCTTGTCCTCCAACACCTTGCGGAATTCAATCTGCATCGCCCGCATCATGTGCAGCAAGGCCCAGGCATAGCCACGCGCCTGATAGAAGACATCGTCGATTTCGTTCCAGGGGGTGCGCTCCAGCACCACCGGGGCGTGGGCGCCCTCGTTCATCCTCTGCAGATCTTCCGGGTTCTTGTCTTTGAGAGTTGCCGCTAGCGCAGGATCGCCGACGCTTGCTGCAAGCTCCTGACCGAAGCTTCCGAGGCGTTTTTCGACCACTTGTAGATGGGCGCGCAGGTTATCGGCGCGGGCGAAGAAGCGCGCGCTACTGTCCTGCTGCGTCATCAGCTTCTCAAGGTAGGACTCCAATTGCTTGATGCCGTCTTTGTACATCTCCTCGGCAGAGGGCAGGAACCAGGCATTGGAGCGGAAGGCAAAGTTGGAGTCCGCCTGTTTGAGATGCTCGCTCTCGATCGACTGGCTCTGCGAGCGACTGAATTCGTTGCGCAACGAGCGCACCGTGTCGCGCAGATCGTTCAGCAACCCATACTCCCAGTTGGGCATGTTATCGATCAAGACCCCCGGCGGCAGGACATCGTTGCGGGTATAGCCGCCGGGCTTGTACAGCAGTGTCTCGGCGAGGCCGATTGCGGTCGATACGAAGACCGCGCCAGGCACGCCAGCAAGGGTTTGGTTGCCGCTACCAACGACGGCCTCAGGCCCGGCATATTCTTTGGTGATCGCCACCACATTGAAGGGCTTCGGCTGTATCGACCAATACATCCCGAGCCCGCTGATGACGAGCGCGATGGCGACGACGATGGCGAGCAGGGTTCGCCCGCCGCGGCTTTTCTTCCGTGGCGAGGCGGTGGATTGACTCGATCCGGACGGTGCCGAATCAGGCATCTCGGAAGGCTTGTCTGCATTCATAAAAGCGTTACCTAAACCTGAGGGTCTTGAAGAACCGGTTTTTGCTCCCCATCGTGGCGAGCACGTAGACTAGGGTACCACTAGAGCGGCAGTCGATGAGAACGAGAGCGACAAGATGAGCGGCAACATCGACTGGCGCCAGCGTTTACGCCCGCTCTGGATCTTCGTGACGCTCGCGCTGATCTGGCTGGTCATCGCCGGGCTCGACCCGAGTAGTTGGATCATCGGGCTGCCAACGCTCGTGTTCGCAACCTGGAGCATCCTCACCCTCACGCGCGATTACCTGCCGGCCGATCGGCGCGGTCTCAGGCTGCGTGGACTGTTGCGCTTCGCGCCCTTCTTCGTGCGCGAGTCCGTGCGTGGCGGTATCGATGTCGCTGTCCGCGTCATGCGACCCCGGCTGCGCATCGACCCCGGTTTCCAGTACTATGACGTACGCCTCGCCGATCCGATCGCGCAGGTCGTCTTCCTCGACAGTATCAGCCTGCTTCCGGGCACCCTCAGCGCGGATTTTATCGATGGACGAATCAAGGTGCACGCGCTCGATACCAGCAAGGATCTCGCGCCCAGTCTGCAGCGTCTCGAGCGCCTCGTAGCGGCCCTCTTCGGCGAGCAGCCAGACGCGCAACGATCATGAGCATGCCGGCTATTTTCCTGGGTCTCGCACTCGTGCTGCTGGTGACCATGACGGCCGGGCTGCTGCGCATCGTCATCGGTCCCAGCCCGGCCGATCGCATGATGGCCGCGCAGCTGCTCGGCACCTCCGGCATCGGTGTGCTGGTGCTGCTGGCGCCCGCGCTGCAGATGCCAGCGCTGATCGATGTCGGCCTCATCTTCGCGCTGTTGGCGGCGGTCTCGGTCACCGCCTTCACGCGGCGGCGGATCGACCAGGACTAGCCGCGAGCCGCCATGGACACCAGCACCGTCGATCTCGCCCTCAACCTCTATTCAATCCTGCTCGGAATCGCGGGGGCCTTTTTCTTCATCGCCGGCACGGTCGGGGTTCTGCGCCTGCCGGATATCTTCACTCGCCTGCACGCACTGACCAAGGCCGATAATCTTGGGCTTGGCCTCATCCTGCTCGCACTGCTGCCGCAGGCTCCGACCCTCTTGTATGGGATCAAGCTCTTGCTGCTGTGGTGGCTGGTGCTGCTCGCGGGCGCGACCGGCGCGCATCTGATCGCGCAATGTGCCGCCCGCAGCAGCGACCTCAAGGACCGGTTTTAAGCGATCTCGCGCCCAGCTATGTCCATCCTTCTGCTTGCGTTCGATGCCATTTTGCTCACCACCCTTCTCGGCCTCGCCACGGCGGCGGTGTTGAGCCCGGAGCCACGGCGCGCCACGATGCTCTTCATCGCCTTCGGCCTCTGGCTCTCGTTGGTCTGGGCACGCCTGAGCGCGCCCGATGTCGCGCTCGCCGAGGCCGCGATCGGCGCCGGCATCGGTGGCGCCCTGATGCTCGCGGCCGCGCGCCGCGCAGCGCGCCGCCATGCCGATATCGATGCCGATGCCACTATCGACACCAGCGAGGACGCGCGATGAACCGCGATCTCTCGCTGCTGATCGGCATCCTGGTGTCGCTCTTCGCCGTACTGTTGCTGTGGATCGTCTACATCACGCTGAGCGCCGAGACAGGCCCCCGGCTCGCGACCCTGGCCCTTGAGCAGTTACCCGAAAGCGGCGTCAGTCATCCGGTCACTGCGGTGCTGCTGAACTACCGCGCCTACGATACCCTGCTCGAACTCGCCGTCTTGTTGGCCGCGCTGCTTGGCATCTGGTCGCTCGGTCCAGCCCCGGCGGGCTTCCAACTGGCGGGGCCCGCGCTTGCGGTCATGGCCCGCTGGATCGTGCCCCTGGCGATCCTGACCGGCGGCTATTTGCTCTGGGTCGGCGGCCACGCTCCCGGCGGTGCCTTTCAGGCCGGCGCCTTGCTGGGCTCGGCAGGTGTGATCCTGCGACTCGCCGGTCATCCGCGCGCTGGACTGCCGAGCGAGGAGGCCCAACGCTGGCTAGTGGTCGCTGGGGTCGGGGTGTTCGTCCTCATCGGGCTGCTCTTGGCCGCTCTCGGATATGGTTTCCTGACCTACCCCAAGGCCGGCGCCAAGTGGCTGATTCTGCTGATCGAGACGGCGGCCACCCTGGCCATTGGCGCGACCCTGGCGGCCGCCTATGTCGGCGGTCGACCCTTGGGCGCCGCGCCCCCGTCCACGCCGACGCCAACGGAGGACGCGCGCGCATGAGTCCAGCGTTCCTCTATGGCGGCGCTGGCATCCTGCTGTTCGCCCTCGGGCTCTGGTCGTTCCTGGTGCACGAGCCGCTGCTGCGCAAGCTGATCGGGTTCAACATCATGGGCAGTGGCGTGTTCCATCTCTTCATCGCCATCGCCCATCGCGGCGATGGCCTACCGCCAGACCCGGTTCCCCATGCCCTGGTGCTCACCGGCATCGTCGTCGCGGTCAGCGCGACTGCGCTGGCGTTGGCGCTGAACAGCCGCCTCGAGGCGGCGGACGCGAACGCGTCCGCATCCGCGCATCAGACACACGGCCGTGGCGCAGATGAACACGCCGACGATGCCAAGCGCCGGCGGTGGCCGACCCGATGACCAGCACGAGTCTCCTGTTCCTGCCGGTCGCAGTGCCTCTGCTGGGCGCGCTCCTGGTCACCGCGTTCCCGCGCACGTCCTCGATCCTCGGCGTCACCGCTGCCTTGGCGAGCAGCGCCGGCGGGCTCTGGGTCACCGCCCAGACCTGGCTGCACGGTGATCTTGGCAGTGTGCTCGGGGGCTGGGGCTTGCCGCTCGGCATCGGGCTGGCGGCCGACGGCCTCTCGGCGGCGCTGCTGGCGATGAGCAGTCTGGTCGGGCTCGGCATCAGCGTCTATGCCATCGGCTATTTCGCCGGCAGCGAGCGTTGCACCCATTTCTGGCCGCTCTGGCTCCTGCTTTGGGCCTCGCTGAACGGGGTCTTCCTGGCCGCCGATCTGTTCAACCTCTATGTCATGCTGGAGCTGCTCGGGCTCAGCGCCGCAGCCCTCGGTGCGCTCACCGGCAGTCGCGAGGCGATCGCGGCCAACCTGCGCTACCTGCTGGTCGGCCTGCTGGGCTCGATCACTTATCTGCTTGCAGTCGCGTTGCTCTACGCCGGTTATGGCACGCTCGATATCGGGCTGCTCAGCGAACGTCTCCAGCCCTCGCCCCTGGCGGCCACGGCCTTGGTGCTGATGATCGCCGGGCTGGCGCTGAAGGCGGCGCTGTTCCCGATGCACTTCTGGCTGCCACCGGCGCATGCCAATGCCCCGGCTCCGGTCAGCGCGGCCCTCTCGGCGCTGGTGGTCAAGACCGCCTTTTACCTGATCCTGCGGCTCTGGCTCGATCTGTTCCCGGCGATCGCCGATGCGGCCGCCGCCTTCGTGCTCGGCGCGCTCGGCGCTGGCGCCGTGCTCTGGGGGTCCTGGCGGGCGCTGCGCGCGCAGCGCCTGAAGCTGCTCGCGGCCTATTCGACCGTCGCTCAGATCGGCTATCTGTTCCTGTTCTTGCCATTGATCCAGGCCACGCCGGCGGGCGCAGCGCGGGACGATCTCATCGCCGCCTGCGTGCTGATGGCGATCACGCACGGTTTTGCCAAGGCCGGCTTCTTCCTCGCCGCCGGCCTGGTGCAGCAGAAAGCCGGGCACGACCGGATCGACGAACTCGGCGGCGCCGCCCAGAGCATGCCCGCCACCACCTTCAGCATCGCGCTGGCTGGCGCGGCGCTGATCGGTCTGCCGCCGAGCGGCAGCTTTGTCAGCAAATGGGTGATGATCGGTGGCGCCTTCACGACCGGACAATGGTGGTGGCTGATCGTCATCGCCGCTGGCACTGGGCTCGCTGCGGCCTACATCTTTCGCGTGCTCGGGCACGCCTTCGGACTCGAACCGACGCCCAGGTGCTTCTTGACCAACGCCCGCGCCGAGCTTCCGGCCTTCCTGCTGGCTGCAACCTCCGGCGTGCTGCTCGGGCTGGGCGCCGGGCCATTGTGGTCGCTGCTTGGATTGAGCGGGGGGCACGCATGAGTCCGTTGCTGACGTGGACCACCTGGCTGCCGGCAGCCATCGTGTTCAGTTCGCTGATTCCCGGTCTGCTGATCTTTCTGGTCAAGGAAGAGGACTGCAACCGGCGCACCCTGCTGAATATGACCGGCACGTTGCTCACGCTGCTGCTGGTCGGCGTGCTGATCTGGGGGGTGTTCCTGGGCGGCGTTTTCGAAACCCGCGTGACGATCGTGCCCGGGCTCGATCTGGTTCTGCGGGCCGATGCGCTCTCGATGCTGTTCGTGACGCTCTCGAGCGTGCTCTGGTTGGTGACCACGATCTATGCGATCGGCTACCTCGAACACGCGTCGAATCGCAGCCGTTTTTTTGGCTTCTTCAGCCTCTGCGTCTCCGCCACGGTCGGCATCGCCCTCGCCGGCAACCTGTTCACCTTCCTCGTCTTCTACGAAATCCTGACGCTCGCGACCTATCCGTTGGTCGCCCATAGCGGCACCTCGGCCGCCACCCGTGGCGCCAGGATCTATCTCGCCTATACCATCGCCGGCGGTATCGCGTTGCTGATCGGCGTGGTCTGGCTACGCACGCTCACCGGTCCCGTCGATTTCGTCGAGCGTGGGGTGCTCACCGACATGCCCGCCGCGCTGCATCCGCAGTTGATCGCCATCTTTCTGCTACTGCTGCTCGGCCTCGGCGTCAAGGCGGCGCTGGTGCCGCTGCATGGCTGGCTGCCGCAGTCGATGGTGGCGCCGGCCCCGGTCAGCTCGCTGCTGCATGCGGTGGCGGTGGTCAAGGCCGGCGCCTTTGGCATCCTGCGCGTGGTCTACGATGTCTATGGCGTCGAATTCGCCTCCGAGCTGGGCCTGTTGACGATCCTCGGCGCTGCCGCGTCGGTCACCATCCTCTACGGCTCGGTGATGGCGCTGCGCCAGGATGGTCTGAAGAAGCGCCTCGCCTACTCGACCGTCAGCCAGGTCTCCTATATCGCGCTCGGCGCCTCGATCCTGGGCCCCATCGCCAGCATCGGCGGCATGGTCCATCTGGTGCATCAGGGCATCATGAAGATCACCCTGTTCTTCTGTGCCGGCAACTATGCCGAGACCCTGGGCGTGCACAAGGTCAGCGAGATGGATGGCGTCGGCCGGCGCATGCCCTGGACCACGCTCGCCTTCACCGTCGGCGCGCTCGGCATGATCGGCATCCCGCCGATCGCCGGTTTCGTCAGCAAGTGGTATCTGGGGCTGGGCGCGGTCGAAGCCGGCAAGGACTGGGTGTTGTTGGTGCTGGCGGCGAGCACGCTGCTCAACGCTGGCTACTTCCTGCCGATCCTGTATAAGGCCTGGTTCCGGCCACCCCCCGAGTCCTGGCCGCATGAGCATGTCTTCGACAGCCGCTTCGAGACCCTGGGCGCCCTGCTCTGGCCGCCGGTGATCACCGCAGTGCTGTGCCTGATCGCCGGGCTGTTTGCAGCATCGCCGTTCAGTCCGCTGGAGTGGGCAACGCTGATCGCCCGGCGCGAGTATGGACTGATCGAGTTTCGCTAACAAACGTTAGCGCGCACCCCCAAGTGAGGATGGGCCGATCCGCCAAAGCCAGATGAATAAACATCTGGCGCTAAGTTCTTGAGTACGCTTTAGGTTTTACATCTGAGACTCGCTCAGATAACTGCATACCTAAACTCATTAAAGAACTAGAACAGCCCTTGGTTCTCGGGCTAAGGCCATAGTAGGGTATGCCAAGATGTATGTAAACCCTATTTCTAACCAAACTGTCTAGTAGGGTTTATATGCGAATGTTAGCGAATCGAAACCTAGGTGTAAGCTCTGAGGCCGCGTCATGACCGATTGGCTGCTACTCGCCTGGCTCTGGCCCCTGCTGCTGGCGGCGAGCGCTCTGCCGAGCCTCGGCAGCGGTGCCGGCCAGCGCGGGGATCGCGCGCGCGCGCCCGAGACCTTGCCGGCTTG
Organism: Chromatiaceae bacterium; assembly: GCA_003562815.1. Classification (GTDB taxonomy): domain Bacteria; phylum Pseudomonadota; class Gammaproteobacteria; order Chromatiales; family Chromatiaceae; genus Lamprobacter. The sequence continues at coordinate 8,505 of PWTO01000182.1, forward strand.
GCGCGCGAGTTTGGTCGTGATCGGCGCCCTGCCGGCGCTGGCCGCCGTCTGGTTGGTTCCGGTGGGTTCCAGCCTGAGCCTACCCTGGCTGTTTTTGGGCACCGAACTCGGCCTGGATGAGATCGGTCGTGTCTTCCTGCTGTTCTCGGCGATACTCTGGCTCGCGGCCGGTGTGGCTGTGGCCCAGCGCATGCGCCGCGTTGCACATGCGCGGCGATTCCACGCCTTCTATCTGCTGGCCATGGCTGGCAATCTCTGGCTCATCGTCGGCCAAGACCTGTTCAGTTTCTATGCCGGTTTCGCGATCATGAGTGTTGCCGCCTATGGGCTGGTGATCCATGACGGCAGCCCGGCAGCGCTGCGCGCCGGCAAGGTCTACCTGGTCATGACCCTGTTCGGCGAGGTCAGCCTGTTTGCCGCCCTGGTGATGATCGCCCAGCAGACCGGCACAACGCTGCCCCGGCCCGAGGATCTGACCCAGCTCGGTGCGCTCCCGATCGCGCTGGTCTTGCTCGGGCTTGGCGTCAAGGCCGGCCTGGTGCCGCTGCACCTGTGGCTGCCGCTCGCGCATCCAGCGGCCCCGATTCCCGCCAGCGCCTTGCTCAGCGGCGCCATGATCAAGGTGGCCATGTTGGGCTGGCTGCGCTTCCTGCCGGTCGGGGCCATCGCGCTGCCAAACTGGGGCGGACTGCTCGCGGCCGGGGGACTGCTGACGTTGTTCTATGCGCTGCCGATCGGGTTGGTGCAAGCCGACCCGAAGGCAATCCTGGCCTACTCCAGCATCAGCAAGATGGGCTTGCTGATGCTCTGCTTGGGTCTGGTGTTGATGGAGCCCGCGCTCGCGCCTGCCGGTGTCGCCGCCATCAGCCTATACGCAGCGCAACATGGCCTGGTGAAAGGCGGGCTATTCCTCGGCGTCGGTCTGCGCAAACAAGCAGCACCGGCGTTTCTGCAGCCGTTCGTCCTGGGGGGGTTGATCGTGCTCGCGCTGGCCCTGGCCGGAGCGCCCTTGACCAGCGGTGCCGTGGCGAAATACGGGCTGAAGCCAGTCTTGAGCGGCGCCGAATGGCCTTGGGTGGCCGCTGCGGTGACGGTCGCCACGGTTGGCACCAGTCTGCTGATGGCGCGCTTCATCTGGGTCTGCGTGCATATATCGCCGCATCCGCAGCCGGGTTCTCTGTGGCCGGGGCTGGCCTGGGCGCTGCTGATCCTGCTCGTGCTGCTGTCTGCGTTCGTGCTGGGCACGCCGGCAAGTTGGTTCACCGACTGGCCGACCATCGCCCTCGGTCTGGTCTTTGCCGGACTGATCGCGCTCGGCGCCTGGCGCAATCCGGATTGGCTACGCCCGGTGATCGGACTCATCCCGCCCGGTGATTTGATGGTGCTGGCACGGCCCATTGGCCGACTCACGGTGGTCGGCTGGCTGCATCTTTGGCGGCCACTCGACGCGGCTCGCTTGCGTGTCGTCAATGCCGTCACCCGAGGCATCGAGCCGTTTCTCGCCCGTCCCGACGGCGACGCAGAGCGCGGTCTGCGACGCTGGCCGGTCGCGGGCGTCATCTGGCTCGGCATGATCGTGGTGCTGTTGCTGGCGCTGTTCGGGCAGAGTCCGCATGTACAGCCTGTCAACAGCGCCACCGGAGACGATGACGAAGCGCAGATCAGTGCCGCACGGCTAGGCCGCGAGTCGCCGTCTCACAGCCTCGTAGAGACAGATCCCGGCCGCGACTGAGACGTTTAGACTCTCAACCCGACCGCGCATCGGCAAGGACGCGAGCAGATCGCAGCGCGCTTGGGTCAAGCGGCGCAGACCGCTGCCCTCGCTGCCGAGCACCAATGCCGTTGGCCCCGAGAGATCGGTCTCGAACAGGGTGGCCGGCGCCCGATCGGCCAGCCCGATCAGCCAGATCCCGCGCGCTTTCAGGGTCTCCAGGGTGCGCGCCAGATTGGTGACCTGAACAAAAGGCACCGATCCGGCAGCGCCACTCGCCACCTTCACCGCCACCGGCGTCAAGCCAACCGCCTTATCCTTGGGCGCGATCACCGCCGTTGCGCCGGCACCGTCGGCACTGCGCAGACAGGCACCGAGGTTATGCGGATCGGTGACGCCGTCGAGCACCAATAGCAGCGGCGGTTGCTCGGTGGTATCAAGGAGCCGATCGAGCGCTTGCTCGTTTCTTGCCGCCGGCACCCGAACCCAAGCCAGCGCGCCCTGATGATTGCCGCTGTCCGCCGCCCGATCAAGCTCGTCGCGTGCGACCTGGCGCACGGGGACATCGGCCGCGCGGGCCAGCGCGGCCAGCTCGGCGAGGCGACGGTCACGACGACTGCGCTCAAGCCACAGTTCCGCAACGCCCTCGGCACCAAACTTGAGCGCACTGCGCACGCTGTTGATACCAACGGTCGCCGCGGTCCCCGACGGACTGCTCATGTGAGCTGACAAGCCACCGCTCAAGCAGCCGGCTTCTTGCGCCGCCTTGAGCGCGAGCGCCGCTTCGGCGCCTCGGCGACAATCGGCTTGGCCAGCACAAAGTCGATCTTGCGATCCTCGAGATTCACCGCCGCGACCTTGACCCGCAAGCGGTCGCCGAGCCGGTAGATCTGACCCGTGCGCTCACCGGCGAGTCGATGCCCGACCGGATCGAAGTGGTAATAGTCGTTATCGAGCGCGGTGATATGTACCAGCCCATCGACATAGACGCCATCCAGTTCGACGAAGAGCCCAAAGCCCTGCACGCTGGTGATGGTGCCGTCGAACTCCTCGCCCAGCTTATCGCGCATGAACTCGCACTTGAGCCAATGCTCGACATCGCGGGTGGCCTCATCGGCACGCCGTTCGGTGCCCGAGCAGTGCTCGCCGACCTGCTGCAGCTCCGGCTTCGAGTAGTCGAGATCGGCCGCCGTGCCGCCAGCGAGGAGGTGCTTGATGATGCGATGGACGATCAGATCCGGATAGCGGCGGATCGGCGAGGTGAAGTGCGTGTAGGCATCGTAGGCCAGCCCAAAGTGTCCGACATTGTCGGAGCTGTACATCGCCTGCTGCATCGAGCGCAGCAGCACGGTCTGGATCAGGTGGAAGTCTGGTCGTCCGCGCACCGCATCCAACAGGGTGCCGTAATCCTTGGCCGTCGGCTTGTTGCCGCCCGGCAGGTTCAGGCCCAACTCGGCGAGGAACTCGCGCAGGTCGGAGAGCTTCTCCTCCTTGGGCGTCTCGTGGATGCGATACAGCGCCGGCATCTTCTTGCGCTGGAACAGCCGTGCGGCGGCGACGTTCGCGGCCAACATGCATTCCTCAATGATGCGGTGGGCATCGTTGCGCACCGTCGGCTCGATGCTCGCGATCCGCCCAGCGTCGTCGATCACGAACTTGGTCTCGACGGTATCGAAGTCGATCGCGCCACGCGCGGCGCGGGCCTCGAGCAGCGCCTGATACATCGCGTACAGCTCGTGCAGATGCGGCAGCACCTCGGCATAGTGCTCGCTGAGCGCGCCATCGTTGTCATCGAGCAGGGTTGCGACCTGTTCGTAGGTCAGGCGTGCGTGCGAGCGCATCACCGCCTCGAAGAAGCGCGTGCGCGTGACCTTGCCCTCGCGGCTCACATAGAGTTCGCAGGCCATGCAGAGCCGGTCGACCTTCGGGTTCAGCGAGCAGAGGCCGTTGGAGAGCACCTCCGGCAGCATCGGAATGACCCGGTCCGGGAAGTAGACCGAGTTACCGCGCTCGAAGCCCTCCTTATCCAAGGCGCTGTCTGGCGTCACATAGGCCGAGACATCGGCGATGCAGACCAGCAGCTTCCAGCCCTTGGGCTTGCGCTCGCAGTAGACCGCGTCATCGAAATCGCGCGCGTCGGCACCGTCGATCGTGACCAGCGGCAGCGCGCGCAGATCGGTGCGACCGGCCTTCGCGGCCTCCGGGACCTCTTCGCCAAAGGCGCTGATCGCCTGCTCGACCTCTGGCGGCCAATGCACGGGCAGATCGTGCGCACGAATCGAGATATCGGTCTCCATGCCGGCGGCCATGTGCTCGCCGAGCACCTCGGCGACACGCCCGATCGGCTGGGTGCGCTTAGTCGGCTGATCGGTGATCTCGGCGACCACGATCTGTCCCTGCTCGGCGCCACCGAGGCGGTCGCTCGGGATGATCACATCGTGCGTCAGGCGCTTATTGTCCGGCACCACGAAGCCGACGCCGCTCTCCGAGTAGAGCCGGCCGACCACGCTGGTGGTGCTGCGTTCCAGGATCTCGACCACCGCGCCCTCGAGGCGACCGCGCCGGTCCTTGCCCGTCACCCTGGCAACGATGCGGTCGCCGTGGAACAGCGCGCGCATCTCCTTCGGATAGAGATAGAGGTCGTCACCGCCGTCGTCCGGTTTCACGAAACCGAAGCCGTCCGGATGACCGATGACGCGGCCCGCCACCAGATCGCGCTTGTTGACCAGGCAGAAGGCCTCGCGGCGATTGCGCAGCAGCTGGCCGTCGCGCACCATCGCGCCCAGGCGCCGCTCCAGCGCAACCCGATCGTCTTCGGTGGTGAGGCCGAGCAACGCGGCGACTTCATCGAAGGCCGCTGGCGCGCCATGCTCGGTGAGCGTTTCGAGGATGAACTCCCGACTGGGAATCGGGTTGTCGTATTTCTTCGCTTCCCGTTGCCGATGCGGATCCAGGTCCCGAGCGGATTGAGCCTTTTTTCGTCGTGCCACGCTGTACTCTGAGTGCGTCCAAAGATTCCACTAGTCTACCGTTGACAAGCCCTCGCTGTCTCACTAAGCTTACCGACTTGTCACGGTTTCAACCGTTGACACCGCAACCCTGCCGAGGTGGCGGAATTGGTAGACGCGCATGGTTCAGGTCCATGTCTGGGAAACCAGGTGGAGGTTCAAGTCCTCTCCTCGGCACCATCTCTATTAGAGTGATCGACGAAGCGCGACTCGCTCTAGCCTCCCTCGCTGTGGCTTATTCCAAAATCAACTTGCGCCCAAACGGCTGCTGGGCATGGGCATGGATCGCCGGCACAGCCCAGATCACCGGATAGCTGGGTTTGTACTCGGCGGGGCCGTCGAGATCGGTGAGAAAAACGGCGATATCCGGGGCGTAGCGCTCGGCCTCGCGCAGCAGTGGGCTGAAGTCGGTCCCGCCGCCGCCGGCGAAGGCAAGTTCGCGCAGGTTGGAGCGGCCGGGCTCGAATTGGGCGACGCCGCTGACGCGTTCATCGCCAGCGACGATGGTCAGCCCGGCCTCAAGGCGGCGGCTGATGACCTCGATCTCGCGCGCGAAGCGCTCGAGTAGCGGCGGGTCGATCGAGCCGGAGAGATCGACCATAACCACCAAGCGCGGCACCGCGCGCGAGGCGCTGCGTCCCGGCTCCCAGGGGAGGCGCCGACCGCTCGGGGTGCGGCCTTGGTTGGCGAGATAGGAGCGCGCGGGGCGTGACCAGGATTGATCCGGCGTGCGTGCTAGCCCGCGCGTGAGCAGCGTGCGCAGCAGATGCTCCCACGGTGTGCGCACCTTGGGCAGATCGGCGATCAGCGCGCGCAGCATCGAGTGGGCGCCATCGCCGGCATGGGCGCGGATCAGCCGCTCGCGCCATTCGCGCGCTTGCTCGGCCTCCTGCTCTGGGCGCTGGTCATCGTTGGCTGGGAGCAGGTCGCGGGGCGTCTCGGCGCCGAGCGCACGCGCCCGGCTGGCGCGGGCGCCGTCCGCGCGCGAAGCGTTGCGCTCGACCTCAGGTTCGGCCTCGGGCTGGCGCGTGGTTTGCGCCGCCGATGGCGCCGTCGCGTGCTGCTGCGTGGCTTGCCGCCGAGCGGACTCCGGCACCTGCTGTGCTGCGTCGCGACCGGCGCGGCCACTGCGCTGCCCGCTGTCGCCGTCTCGCCGTGGGTTGGTGCGGGTTCGATCGCCCGTGCCCGCGAGCAAGCGCGGGCGACGATCATCGATCGCGCGATAGAGCCGTTCGAGATCCCATTCCAGCAGTGCCGCCGCCGGGGATTGATCGCGATTGAGGATGCTGGCGACCAGGCCTTCCAGGGTCACCGCCGTGCTCGGCAGCTCGAGCCAAGCGAGATGGCCAAGGGTGCTGTTGATGATGGCATCGGCGCAGATGTTGAACAACGGTGGATCGACCTCGCCGAGCAGACGTTCGAGCGCCCTTGCCCGCTGCGCGTGCTGGAGCGCGACATGTAGCACCTGATGGGCGACCTGACCGATCTGTCGCGGTAGGCTGAGCGCTTCGAAGGCGGGCGCATAGAAGATGGTGCGGCCATCATTGGCGGCGCTGAGCAACGCGTCTGTCAATGAGCCCGTCTCAGCGCCCTGGCCGCGCCCAAGAACCGGCAGCGCCTCGACATCCTGATGCCGAATCCAGAGCGCTAGGCCGCCCGTCGAGGGCGCGTACTCGACCATCTTCTGGATCGCGCGCGTGCCGCGATGGGTATGGAGGGCGTTAGCCAAGGAGTCCATCCTGCTCACGCGCTTCGCTGTAGCGCCGATAGGCGGCGCTCGCGAGCACCACGCCCTCAAGGCCGTCCGCCAGCGCCTTCTCCAACAGCAGCTCCATCGCCAAGGTTTGCGCCTCGCGGATCGGCAGCGGCGTGCGGGTCGGGGCATCCGGCAACTGCTCGATGATGGCGAGCGCACGCGCCATGCGCTCGCGGTCGCTGGCGGCGGCCAAGAGCGCATAGATCATGCCGTAGAGCGCATCGAGATTGGTCGGCAACAAGGCGGCGGTGGCCTCGCCGGGCTCGGCGTCGAGCAGCGCCACCACATCGACCCCGGCCTGGATCTCCTTGAGCACGCCGAAGAACTCAGCGGCATTGGCGGCACCGATGCGCCCCTGCACGAACACCCGCTTGGCCTGCTCAGAGAGCCCTGAGCGAAGCACATTGGAGATGTCTTCCCAACCGCGTGGGCTGGCCCCGATCAGGTGATCGTTGGCGAGCTGGGTCTGGGTATCGTCGAGCTTATCCGGGCGCACCTTGAGATAAGCCATCACCTCGGGCGCGAAACCGCGCGCGACGGCGTGGCTGAGGAAGGCATCGATCACGGTCTGGACGTTGAAGTGGAACATCCGGTCGGCAAGTGCGGTGCCCATGTCGTGGCTGACCGCACCATGGAAACTGGCGTTGCCGGCCGCCACCACCTGCCAGCCATCGGGTATCCGGTAATGACCCACGCGCCGGTCGAGGATCAGCGAGTAGGCCGAGATCTGCAGCCGTTGATCGGCGGCGGTGAGTTCATCAAGGAACAGGATGCCCTCGGGCTGATCGGCGGTGGGCAGGAACTCGGGCGGAAACCAGACCGTCTTGCCCTGGCTGTCATCGGCATAGATGGCACCACGGATATCGACCGGCTCGATGGTGGTGAGGCGCAGATCGATCAGCGGCACGCCGAAGCGATCGGCGACCTGGCGCACGATCGAGGACTTACCGACCCCGCGCGTGCCCCAAAGCATCGACGCGCGATGGCGCAGGATGGGGTCGGCGTACTGCTCGATCAGCGCCTGCTTGGCGGCGGCAATGGAAACCGGCGGGATATTCATCCGGCCTCGGCGCCCCGCATGGATGCCTGCCCCAGGCGCCCTTTGCTGTCATCGATAATCCACTCGTGCCCAATCAGCCGGCGCGGCATGGGCGGGATCTCGATCACCGGTAGCTCGCGCATCGCGAAGATGCCGATCATCAGCAGCGGCGGGGCATGAAAGATGAACATCCGCACCAAGGAAATGTCCTCGAGCGAGAACAGTTGGATCAGCGGCGCGGTGCCCAGCAGACTGAGGCCGATCAACAGCGGGATCGCACGCTGGAAGGCGACCCGCCAACGCGCTGCTTGCCAGCGGGCATGAAACGCGCCGGGGTCGCTGCGCAGGGTGTTCGCCAGATGCCGCACCGCCTGGGCCAGCTTGGCCTCGACGTCGGGCGTGCGCTCGGGCTCGGCAGCGGCGATACGCACGCTGCCGCGCCAGCGCTTGCCGAGCGCGCGCATCGGGCGCCATTCCCAACCAAGGACGGCAAACAGATCGGCCGGCACGCGCAGGCGCTGGTCGTGCTCGGCGCGCAGCTCGACATCGGCGGGCATCTTACGGCCGGTTTTGGCGTTCAGGCGAAGGCGCACGCCCTCGACCCGGGTTTCGGCTTTCTCCAATTGCAAGCGCCAATGAGCGGGCTGTTGCTCGCTGGCCGCGATCGACTGCAACCGGTAATCGCGGGCGATATGGATGCCCTCGACGGCGACGACCTGGCGACCCACCTCGATGGCCTCGATCTGCTCCAGCAGCTCGCCGGGGTCGCTGCCCTCGATCTCCAGCGTCGAACTCAGGCCGGCGTCATCGCTGAGCAGGCGCCGAAGACGAAACTGCTCGGGCTCGGGGTTGTCGAGCGTCAGGGTCTCGGTGAGCGACTCGCCGGCGCTCGGCAGATCCGGATGCTGGATCGGCTTGAAGCACAGCCGACGTTGGGCGCGGTCACTGGCAGCGAGATCGATCTGATGGCCGCGTTCGCTGAAGGGCGCGACCAGGCCGAGGATGGCATGATGGGTGAGCGGAACGGGCTCGGAAGATGAGGTCTGGGGCGAAGTCGAAGAGGTATGGGCGACGCGAACCATAGCAGCTAGCTCGATCATGGTGGAGAGTGCAGGGCAATGACGATACACGGCTTCAACCGCAGCGGCATCTCTGTTTAACCCTGAAAACGCTATGGATTTACGGCCAAGCCGTCCAATCGGCCAATGGGGCCAGATTCACGGCCATATTCGAGCGCGCCCCGTGGCGGGCGTTGAGCCCGTAGACGACGCTGTGCACGCCGACCACGCGCCCTTGATGAAGGACCGGGCCGCCGGAATCGCCGGGACAGAGCGAGGGAGCTTGGGCGGAGAGTTGACCCGCCTGGGTGTAGAAGTTGACCGCATCGACCCGAATCACGATCGACCATCCCGAGCGGCGCACGGCAGGGAATCCAGGGTTGGAGCCGGGGTTGGAACCCGTGCTGGAACGGCCCAAAGCGGCGCAGCCGAAGCCAACCAGTTCCACCTCGGCACCCGCCCGCAACGGCGTGAAATCCACCGCCCGGGCCGGGATCGACGGGGTCGCCGTGCGCAACCGCAGTAAGGCGACATCGGGATGGCGCGCGGCGAAATGATGGCGCATGCGCAACCCCCGTTCGAGGGTGACCGCCGGCAGCGCCGATGCGCCCTCGCTCAGCTCGGCGAGACGCTGGCGTCGGTACTCGACGAACTTCGCGAGCCCCTGCTGGTAGGCCTCGGGCAACCGGGTGTCGGCGATGACCACCGTCAGCGCATCGGCTTCGGTCTCCTGGCGGTAGGCATTGTTCAGCCTGACCGACCCCCCGGGTTGAAAGGCCGGCCAGAGTTCGCCCGAGCCGGCATCGACAACGCAATGCGCCGCCGTGAGCAGGGTATGCGTGCCGATCTTCACCGCGCTGCAGCCTGCCATCCCAGCGCCGCGCAGCGTCACCACCTCGGGATGCTGCTGCGCGCTGTCTGGCTGACCGCCGCTCAGCGCAAAGGCCCAGGGCGTCACAAGCGGCCCCAAAATCAGCCCCAAAAGCCGTCCCAGGAGCAGCCCGCTCGGCACGCGGCCGGTCACCCATGTCAGGATCTTTATCGTCATGTATCGCCCCAACCTTGACTTGCACACAACCTAGGTCAGTCAGGTAGACTGACAGGATAATGCCATCGCCACAGGGCGAAACAGGATCATCCAGGTTGAGTTCGGATGAAGACAGCCGTTGAATTGCGTCGCCTCTGCTGCCTGTTGAGCCCAGTCTGTCCTGGCAGGGCCTCACCGTGCCTCTGATGAAGCGCGGCCCAACCCCGTCACGTCGGGCGCCGCGTGCCCAGCTCCCGCAGGGGGGGCTACGCGGGCTGTTGCGCAAGAGTCGCCAGGGACTCCTCTGGAGTCTGAGTTGGGGGTTGAGCGGGGGGGTGGCCACCGGCGTTCCCGGCCTCGTCTCGGCTCAGCAAATCATCGTCAATCCCGATGTCGGCGTCGTTGCCATCGATCGCAACCGCGCTCGCTTGATCTTCAGCATGCGCGTCAATCAGTGGGGCGACAAGCAGCCGGTGACCGTCTTCGTGCTGCCAGACGATGCCTCGCTGCACCAAGTCTTCGCCAAGAGCGCGCTCGGGCTCTATCCCTACCAGCTCAGACGCACCTGGGATCGGCTGGTCTTCTCCGGCACCGGTCAGGCGCCCGTGCAGGTCGCCAGCGAGCAAGAAATGATCGAGCGCGTCCGCCAGACTGCGGGCGCCATCGGCTACATCAGTGACCAACCGGATGCGACCGGGGTCAAGACCGTCAGGGTCGAATAGCCATGGACAATGCACGCCCCCTGATCGTTACCCTCGCGCTGCTGTTCGCGAGCAGCCTTGCAACCGCACAACCGACATTGCCGAGCGGGCTACGTCTGCATGGCTTCGCCAGCCAGGGCGCGGTCCACACCAGCGGCAACCGGTTTCATGGCGACAGCCCCAAAACCTCCTTCGACTTTACCGAGATCGGCTTGAACGCCTCCTGGCGGCTGAACCCGAGGCTACTGCTGGCCGGACAGGTGCTGTCGCGGCGCGCCGGCGATATGAGCGATGGTTGGCCCAAGGTCGATTTTGCCTTGGCCGACATCACTCTGGTGACCGAGGACGAGGCACGGGCCGGCATCCGACTCGGGCGGCTGAAGAATCGTCTGGGCCTCTATAACGAGACCCGCGATGTCCCCTTCACCCATCCTGGCATCTTCCTGCCGCAGGTGGTGTATTTCGATAAGGTGCGCAACCTGGTGCTTGCCACCGATGGCGTCCAGCTGCATGGCGAACTCTACCAGCCCTTCGGCACCCTGTCGGCAACGCTTGCCAGTGGACGCCCGGTGGTCGACGAGAATGTCGAAGCGGCGTTGCTCAGAGGCCAGATCCCAGGGTCTATCGAGCCGCGCGAAAACAGTTGGCTGGCGAGCCTGTGGTTCCATTCCCCGACCGAGCGCATCAAATTCGGGCTCAGCGGCGCGTCCATCGCGTTGCAGCAGGACTGGAATCTAACCCCGGCAACACCGACGATCGATCTGACCTATTGGATCGCCTCGGCTCAGTACAACGCCGAGCACTGGAGCTTCTCGACCGAATACATGGGGCTGCCTTACCGGGGACGTGATTTCCAACCCGTGCGTCCAAACCTGAGTCAGACCTCGGAGGGCTACTACGCCCAGCTCACCTATCGCCCAAGCCCACCGCTTGAGCTGATGCTGCGCTACGAGGAAGGCTTCGCCGATCGCGATGATCGCTCCGGCCAAACCCTCGCACGCGTGAGCCAGGGGCTGCTGCCTAAGCAGTCGGCCTATTCGCGCATCCTCAGCCTCGGGTTGCGCTGGGATCTCTCGCGGCAGTGGATGCTGCGGGCGGAATATCAGCGCCATGCCGGCAGTTTTATCCTCTCCGAGATCGAGAACCCGAATCTGCTAGAACATGACACGCACTGGGATCTGTTCGCCGTGCAAGCGGCCTTCCGCTTCTGAGCGCAGGTGGCCGCGTGGCTGATCGGCTCCCTTCCCCTCAGCGCACTTCGCGACCTTTCCTTGGCCTGCGTTGGAAGGTGCTGCTCGGCATCAGCCTGCCCCTAGCGGCGGTCATCATCTCTCTGACCGTCTACGCGCATGAGGTGCTGATTGGCCAATTCGAGCGCCATCAAGACCAGCTGCGCAAGCGCCAGGTTGCGTATTTTTCGAACCTGCTCGCGGACCGCTATCAGCAAATGTCGCGGCTCGCCAGCCTGGTGCCGCGCCTGACCCATGAGAGCGACGATCAGCGCGTTGTCGAGCACCTGCGGCATGTGCTGGAGGTCGATGGCGCCACGCTCGATCTGGAATGGGATATTCGCTCGGTACACTGGATTCCCCTGCGCGGCAAGCCCGTCGCACTCTGGCCGCCGGAAAGCCAAGCCCTGCCGAGACTGCTCGTGCACGAGGTCCAACAGCAGCCGGAAAGCGTGACCGAGCAGCTTCTGTGCGAGCAGGAAGTGTGCTTGCAATATCTCGCCTCTCCAGTGTTGTGGCGCGGCGAGACGGCCGGTAGCCTGGTCCTAGGGCGCACCATGGCGAGTCTTCTCTTGGCCTTCAGGGAGATCTCCCAAGCCGATCTCGTGCTCGCCACCTTAGACCACGACACCCGACCGAACGCCTCCCCGATGACCCGGCAACTGCGGTTCTTCGGCGCGACCCAGGCCGAGCAGATGCTGCCCTTACTGCGTTCCGTGCCCGCCGCAGCCTTGCTCGCCAGCAGCCCCAGCGAACCCTTGTCGATCGAACTCGGCGAGGAGTGGTACCAGATGTTCCGTATCGACCCGGATGCCAAAGGGCTGATCGGCTTCATCGTCAATCAGACCACGGATGACCAGCGCACCATCGCCAGTTTGTCGCGAAACAGCCTGATCATCGGCCTGTTCGCCCTCGTCGTAGCCGAGATCCTGCTGCTGCTGATCATGCAGAGCCCGGTCGCGCGTATCCGCAAGCTCTCGCACCTGCTGCCGCTGCTCGCCGAGAACCGCTTCAACGCCCTCGCCGAGCACCTGCCGAGGGCACGCCACCTGATCGGCGTGCGCGATGAGATCGACGAAACCATCGAGGTCGCCAACACCCTCAATCAGCGCATGGCGCAGATGCAGGCCGAGCGGCAAGCGGCGCAACGGAAACTCCAATGGCTCGCCAATCACGACTCCTTGACCCTGCTACTCAATCGCCGCGGTTTCGATCAAGCGCTGGCGCAGGCGATCGAGCAGGCACGGCGCGCAGGAACGCAGGGCGCACTCCTGTTCATCGATCTCGACAACTTCAAGGATGTCAACGACACCAGCGGACATCAGATCGGCGATCGCTTACTCAAACGGATGGGCAAGAAGCTCTCGGCCATGCTCGGGGAGCACGTTCAGATCGGGCGCCTCGGTGGCGATGAGTTCGCCGTGCTGCTGACCGCGCCCGAGACCGCGCCCGTCGCCATCAGCCACTTCGCCAACCAGCTCCTAGCGCGGATCCAATCGATCACCGTGCGCGCGGGCGCCCGTTGCCATCAAGTCACCGCCAGCATCGGCATCGCCCTGTTTCCCGATCATGGCGAGGATACCGAAACAGTGATGGCCAACGCCGACCTGGCCATGTACCAAGCCAAGGCACATCAGCACCGTCATTATCACTTCTACTCCGAGCACGACAAGGCCCGAGCGCGGGCCAATGCGCGCGTGCTGTGGGGACGCGAAATCACCGATGCGCTCAACGCCAGCCGGCTCCAGCTTTACTATCAGCCGCTGATGGAGGTCTCGACCCGGCGCATCTGGCGTGCCGAGGGTCTGTTGCGCATGCAGCTCGTCGATGGGCGTCTAGCGTTGCCCGATGAGTTCATCCCCATCGCTGAGCGTAGCGTCTTGATCAATGCCATCGACCGCTGGGTGATCGCCGAGGCGATTCGCCTGCTCGCTCGGAATCCACATCTGTCGCTCTCCGTCAATCTGTCGGCAAAAGCCTTGGCCGATACCAGCCTTGATGCCGATCTCGCGCGTTTGCTGCAAACCGCGCAGGTCGATCCGTCGCATTTGACGCTCGAGATCACCGAGACGGTCGCAATCGAGAACATCGGCGGGGCCATTGCACGCATGAAGAGCATTCGCGCGCTTGGCTGCCACTTCGCGCTCGATGACTTCGGCAGCGGTTTTGCGTCCTACGCGTATCTCAAGGAATTGCCGGTCGACGATGTGAAGATCGATGGCAGTATGATCCGCAATCTCGATCAGAGCGTAGAAGATCGGATCTTCGTCAAGGCCGTCGTCGAGATGGCGCACAACATGGGCAAAAAGGTGGTCGCCGAATTCGTTGACTCAGAGCTGATCCTTCAGATCTTGCAGGAGATCGGCGTCGATTTTGCCCAAGGCTACTTTATCGGGCGTCCGCTGCCGCTGCCGCCGGCTGCTGCCCCTGCTTGCGCCGATTGATGAGCGGTTGCCGATAAGCGGTTAGGGAGCCGTGCGGATCGCGGCTCGAATGCGGGCAATCAGCGCAGTCAGTTCGGCGTCGGCGGGAATGGCTTGGCCGATGAGCCAGTCTTGTAGGATTTGATCTTGCATGCCGAGCAGACGCTCGAAGGCTTGGCGAGCATCGCTGTCGAGTTCGGCATAGCCATGCTGCAGGAAGTGGTTGAGCAGGAGATCCAGCTCAAGCATGCCGCGCCGGCATTGCCACTGCAGGCGCTTGATCTCGCGCGCATCGCGATCATTCACACCGATTGCTCAAGCATCAGCTCTTTGATCTTGCCGATGGCCCGGGTCGGATTCAGCCCCTTCGGACAGACCTCGACGCAGTTCATGATGCTGTGGCAGCGGAACAGTTTGTACGGGCCTTCCAGCGCATCCAACCGCTCCTCGGTGGCCTGGTCGCGGCTGTCGGCGAGGAAGCGCCAGGATTGCAACAGCGCCGCCGGGCCGTGGAACTTCTCCGGGTTCCACCAGAACGACGGACAGGCGGTCGAGCAGCAACCGCAGAGGATGCACTCATAGAGACCGTCGAGCTTGTCGCGGTCCTCGGGCGATTGGCGGATCTCCTGCTCGGGCAGGGGATCTTTGCGGATCAGATAGGGCTCGACCGCGCGATATTGCTCGTAGAACTGGGTCATGTCGACGACCAGATCGCGGATCACCGGGCGCCCCGGCAGCGGGCGCACCTGGATCGGCTGTTTCAGCTCGGCGATCGGCGTGATACAGGCCAGGCAGTTGGTGCCGTTGGCGTTGACTCCATCGGAGCCGCAGACGCCCTCGCCACAGGAATGGCGAAAGGCGAAGGTCTCGTCTTGCTCCTTGATCGCCAGCAGCGCCTCGCGCAGCATCATGCCCGGCTGTGCCTCGACCTCGAAGGTCTGCATAGAGGGCTTGGCGTCGGACGCGGCTGGGCTCGACTCGGCGTCGCGATCGGGCTGGTAGCGGTAGACGGAAAGGCGTATCGCGGTCATAGGCGTCTCGCTCTAGTACACCCGCGGCTTGGGCGGGAACGAATCGACCGTCAGCGGTTTGGTCCGCACCGGTTTGTAGTCCATGCGATCGTCCTCGCGCAGATAAAGACTGTGCTTCATCCAGCGCTCGTCGTCGCGCTGCGGATAATCGACACGCGAATGCGCGCCGCGGCTCTCATCGCGGTGCAAGGCCGACATCAATGTCGCCATGCCAACGTCGACCAGGTTATCGAGTTCCAGCGCCTCGATGCGGGCGGTGTTGAAGGTCTGGCTGTGATCGCGCAGGCGCACGCCCTCGATGCGCTCGCGCAAGGCTTTCAGCTTCTCGACGCCTTCGGCCATGGTCGCTTGATCGCGGAACACCCCGCAGTGGTCCTCCATCAAGCGACGCAGCTCGGCCTTCACATCGGCGACTCGCTCGCCCTCGCCTTGGCGCTCCCAGCGCGCCAAGCGCGCGATTGCCGGCTCGAGGTGCGCATCGCGCATCGACCGATGATGGGGGTTCTCGGTGACATAGCTCAGGATGTCGGTGCCGGCGGCACGGCCGAACACCAGGATGTCGAGCAGCGAATTGCCGCCGAGCCGATTGGCGCCGTGCACCGAGACGCAGGCGCACTCGCCGGCCGCGTAGAGCCCAGGCACCACCTCTTCTGGACCATGTCGGGCCGGCGCCACCACGCGCGCATGGCGATCGGTGGGGATGCCGCCCATCGCATAGTGCGCGGTCGGGAACACCGGCATCGGCGCCTTGGCCGGGTCGATGCCCAGGAAGACGCGGCAGATGTCGGTGATGCCGGGCAGACGCTGATGGACCACATCGGCGCCGAGATGATCGACCTTGAGCAGCACGTAATCCTTGTTCGGCCCGCAGCCGCGACCCTCGCGGATCTCGGTGACGATGGAGCGCGAAACCACATCGCGACTGGCCAGATCCAGCGCATTCGGGGCGTAGCGCTCCATGAAGCTCTCACCCTCGCTGTTGATCAGATAGCCGCCCTCGCCGCGTGCCGCCTCGGTGATCAGCATGCCCTTGCCGGCGACGCCGGTGGGGTGGAACTGGTAGAACTCCATGTCCTGCAGCGGCCCCCCGACGCGCAGCGCCATGGCCATGCCGTCGCCGGTGTTGATGAAGGCGTTGGTAGAGGTGCGGTAGACCTGACCATGGCCGCCGGTGGCCAGCAGCGTGGTCTTGGATTCGATGATCAGCGG
Organism: Chromatiaceae bacterium; assembly: GCA_003562815.1. Lineage (GTDB taxonomy): Bacteria > Pseudomonadota > Gammaproteobacteria > Chromatiales > Chromatiaceae > Lamprobacter. The sequence continues at coordinate 24,697 of PWTO01000182.1, forward strand.
CTCGCCGCTCTCGATGTCGAGCACCAGGGCGCCGAGGGTCACCCCTTCATCATCGCGGATCAGGTCGACGGCGAAGTGTTCATCGAAGAAGTGGGTCTTGGCACGCAGATTTTGCTGATAGAGCGTGTGCAGGATGGCGTGGCCGGTACGGTCCGCCGCCGCGCAGGTGCGCGCCGCCTGCTCGCCGCCGAAGTTCTGGCTCTGGCCGCCGAAGGCACGCTGGTAGATGCGTCCGTTGTCGAGCCGCGAGAACGGCACGCCGGCATGTTCGAGTTCATAGACGGTCGGGATCGCCTCGCGGCACATGGTCTCGATCGCGTCCTGATCGCCGAGGTAGTCCGAGCCCTTGACGGTATCGAACATGTGCCAATGCCAATTATCGGGCAGCGCGTTGGCCAGCGCGGCGTTGACGCCACCTTGCGCGGCGACCGTGTGCGAACGGGTCGGGAACACCTTCGAGACCACGGCGACGCGCAGATCGGCGGCGGCCAGGCGCAGCGCGGCATTGAGGCCGGCACCACCGGCGCCGATGATCAGCGCATCGAAATGGCGATGAGGAAGCGAGCGGGCAGCGGCCATAGCAATCAACCAACCTGTACCAGGATCAAGGCCTGCAGCGCCCAGAGGCCAGAGGCGAGAAACATCAGCGCGAACAGTGCCAACAGCCCGACGCGCACTCCGAGCGGCTTGACGTAATCGATCAGCACATCGCGGATACCGACCCAAGCATGGGCCAGCAGCAACGGGATGAAGACCAGCAGGCCGAGCGCGACCCAGGGCGAGCCCGCCCAAGCCGCCAGCTGCGCATGGTCCTGCGGTGGGGCGAACGCAAAGGAGAGCGCCAGGTAGAGCCCGAACAGGGCCAGATAGACGGCACTGACCCGTTGTACCAGCCAGGCCTTGAGCCCCGAGGCACGCCGGCTCATCGTAGCACCACCGCCCCGATCAGGGTCAGTGCCAGCGCGCTGTAGAGAGTGGTCCAGGCGGTTTTGCGAGCCATTGGGCGGTCCAGCCCCCAGCCGAGATCGAGCGCCAGATAGCGAAGCCCCGCCAGCAGGTGATGGAGCAGCGACCAGCCGAGCACCAGCAGCGCCAGTTGCCCGAACGCACTGCTCGCCAGCGCCGCCGCAGAGGCGAATCCGGCGCTCCCCGACAGGGCCTGCGCGAACAGGGCCGCGAACACTGGGATCGCGAGCACCATCAGCACCCCACTGACCCGATGCAGGATCGACACGACACCAGGAATCGGCAGCCGGATGCGCCAAAGTTCAAGGAAAACGGGGCGAGAGTTGACCATGAAGGGCTCGGTTCTCTGGGGGTTGGTGAAGCGAAGGTTTGTGCGCCGCAGCAAGGTTAGCGTTTCGTGACAGGTCGAGGCAACCACTACTTGTCTCGCAAGACGCGTGTCGGTGTCAGGCCGCCTTCGGCCGTTTCCAGGTGTAGACGGCCGTCACCGCGTAGTTCCAGACCACACCGACCAAGATACCGGCCAGCGCGGACAGCACCCAGAACGAATGCGCCTCGAACAGCCAGCTGGCGACGCCGACATTGGCCAGCGCCCCAATGCTGCAGGCGATGACGAACGAGAACCAACCGCGCAGCAGATCCCAGCCACGCAAGCGCCTGTCTCGGTAGGTAAAGAGATTGTTGAGGAAGAAGTTGGTCGTCATCGCGACCAGGGTCGCCACGCTCTGAGCGACGAGGAAACTGGTATCGGCCAGCTTAAAGCTGGTCCAAAGCACCAGCATGTGCACCAGCACACCGCTGGCGCCGATCAACGAAAAGGCGATGAAACGCACCGGTAGCATCGGGCCGACCCATTTCTGGATCAGCATCAGCAGATATTCCCAGACCACGGCCTCGTCGAGCTTGCTCTCACCCGCCTGGCGCGGGCGAAACCGATAGGGCAGCTCGCGGAAGCGCAGCGGCCCGGGATGGGTCGCGAACAGGTCGAGCAGGAGCTTATAGCCGACTCCGCTCAGCTCGCGCGCATCGTCTTGCAACACCTCGGCGCGCAGCATGAAGAAGCCGCTCATCGGGTCCTTCAGGTCGGCCTTGATCAGGCGCTGTCCCAAGCGGGTCGCGAAGCGGCTCATCGAGGCGCGCTGATCGTCCCAGTCGCCGACGCCGCCACCGGCGACATAGCGGCTGCCGATGACGATCTCCAAGGGCTCGGTCTGTAACTGGTGCAGCATCGTCGGCAACAGCGTCTCGTCGTGCTGCAGATCGGCATCCATCACCGCGACATAGGGGGCCGAGGTCGCCAGCATGCCCTCGATACAGGCCGACGAGAGCCCCCGGCGGCCGATCCGCTGCAGCACGCGGACCTGCGGGTGCGCGCGGGCGATGGCGCGAATACGCCGCGCGGTCCCGTCCGGGGAGTCGTCATCGACGAAGATCAGCTCCCAGTCGATGCCCGCCAGGACCGCCTGCAGACGTTCGACCATAACCGGTACATTCTCGGCTTCGTTATAGGTCGGAATCACGACCGCAAGGGTCGGCGCACGACATGGGCTCGACAAGGCAGCCTCCGGCATGATTGGGTATCGGGTGAATGGCGCTCGCGGCGCTGCCGCGCGCCGCCAGCCATAAACACGGACAGTCCTGGAATAAAAAGAAACGTTGGGCAAAACCCCATGGGATTTGATAGTTTATCGGATTGACCGTCGTCGCGCGCGTTTTTGCGTCGATTTACATCGACTTAACAAAGGCTTAGACAGACCGTCCAAGACGTTCCTCATGCTATGGGAGGCCAACTGATGATCAAGCCAATCGGCTCCGACGAGCTTCAACCGCGGTTTGTCTACGACCCCAAACGCCACCACCAGTTGACCCATGAGGCCGAATCGCTGCCCTCGGTCATGATCAGCTCCCAGGCTGCCGCGAATGCCGTGATGATGGGCGCGGGCTATTTCAACCCGCTCGAAGGCTTCATGAACGTGGCCGACGCGCTCAGTGTCGCCGAGACCATGCGCACGGTCGAAGGACGCTTCTTCCCGGTCCCGGTGCTGTGCCTCATCGAGTCCGCAGAGGCCATCGCGGGCGCCGAACGGATCGCCCTGCGCGACCCCAACGTCGAGGGCAACCCGGTGCTGGCGGTGATGGACGTCGCGGCCATCGAGACGGTCTCCGACGCGCAGATGACCGCGATGACGCAGCAGGTCTATGGCACCCAGGATACCGAACACCCCGGTGTGAAGACCTTCAACAGCCAGGGCCAAATCGCCCTCTCGGGGCCGATCGAGGTTCTGAATTTCTCCTATTTCCAGAACGACTTCCCGGACACCTTCCGCACCGCCGTCGAGATCCGCCACGAGATCCAGGAGCGCGGATGGCGCACGGTCGTCGCCTTTCAGACGCGCAACCCGATGCACCGCGCGCACGAGGAGCTGTGCAAGATGGCCATGGAGGCCGTTAGCGCCGATGGCGTCGTCATCCACATGCTGCTCGGTCAGCTCAAGCCCGGCGACATCCCGGCCCCAGTGCGCGATGCCGCGATCCGTAAGATGGCCGAACACTACTTCCCGCCGAACACGGTCATGATCACGGGGTATGGCTTCGACATGCTCTACGCCGGCCCGCGCGAAGCGGTGCTGCATGCCTATTTCCGCCAGAACATGGGCGCGACCCATTTCATTATCGGGCGCGATCATGCCGGCGTCGGCGATTACTACGGCGCGTTCGAGGCCCAGACCGTGTTCGATGAGGCGGTGCCGGAAGACGCGCTCGCGATCGAGATCTTTCGCGCCGATCACACCGCCTACTCGAAGAAGCTCAATCGCGTCGTGATGATGCGCGACGCCCCGGATCATAGCAAGGACGACTTCGTTCTGCTCTCGGGCACCAAGGTGCGGGAGATGCTCGGTCGCGGAGAAGCCCCGCCGCCGGAGTTCTCGCGCCCCGAGGTCGCGCGGATTCTGATGGACTACTATCGATCGATCGCGTGACGGCAGCCGTTAGCAATCGCGGCCAAGGAGCTAGCGACGCGCTACTGGCCATTGATGCGAGATGGCTGTTATCCGACGAGGCCTTTTGTTGATCTCCGTCGATAGCTATTTCGTTAAATCGTAATACGATTATATCGCGACACACTCGCACATATCCGGAGGTCAATGATAATGATTTTCAGCAACCCGTTCTCGGAGCTGTCGGCTCTCATCTCCCCTGCCGTGATGCAGGCCTACGTCGTTCTGATGGTCCTGTTGGTCATCGGCGGCACCCTGCTCGATGTCAAGCATAAGAAGAGCGCCCAATATTTCTTCGAGAAAGGACAAGCGCTGAAGAAGCTCGCCAAGCGTGAGCCCAGCAGCGCCGAGAGAATGCGCATCGCCGCAAACACCATCACCCATGAGGTGCTCGCCTCGGGCGAGTTCGATAACCCGGATCGGCGCAAATCGCATCTGCTCATGATGTATGGCTTCATCCTCTTCGTGGTCTCGACCGCACTCTTGATCTTCGGTCTGCCGGTCGCCGAGGGTGGGGGCTTTTCCCTCTTACCCCTGCTGTGGCACCTCGGCGCGCTGATGATCTGCGTCGGCGGCTACTGGTTCTGGCTCAAGATCCGCGTCGATGTGCGGGCCGAAGGCCACCAGTGGTATGAGGTGGAGCGCCGCGATCTGTTCATCGTTTCATTGTTGCTGATGGCCACCTCCGCGCTGGTGTGGTCATTGCTGGAGGCGATGGGCGGTGGCGTGCTCGCCGGTCTTGCCCTGTTTGTCTTCATCGTTGCGGCCACCACGCTGTTCAGCACCGTCTTCTGGTCGAAGTTCGCTCACATGTTCTACAAGCCTGCGGCGGCGTTCCAGAAAAAGATGGCCGTGGCGGATGGCTCAAGGGACAAGCTGCCCGATCTCCCCGAACTGACCGATCCTGCTGTCAGGCAGCGGTATCCGGATATCCCGGAGTACATGGGCGACAACCCGCCCTACATGGGGCTTGGTATCAAGAGTGAGCCGCCTACCCATTACTGATCTTGATTCGATCCATCGAATCATGAGGAGGAATAGAAGATGCCGACATTCGTCTATATGACCCGCTGCGATGGCTGTGGCCAATGTGTTGATATCTGTCCTTCGGACATCCTGCACATCGATCCCGTCACCCGGCGCGCCTACAACATCGAGCCCAATATGTGCTGGGAGTGCCTGCCCTGCGTCAAGGCTTGCCCGCAAAATGCCATCGACGTGCGTGGTTACGCGGACTTCGCCCCCTTGGGCCACTCGGTTCGGGTACGCCGTGACGAGGAAAAAGGCGTCATCGCCTGGCGGATCATCTTCCGCAACGGCCGCAAGGACATGGAGTTGCTGGCGCCGATCACAACCAAGCCCTGGCGGGAGCACATTCCAAAGCTCGCCGATGTGCCAGCACCCAGCCAAGAGATGCGCGATAGCCATCTGTTGTTCAACGAACCCAAGTACATTCGCATGGACGATGGCGGCTTGCACACGCTCAAGTCCAATGGGTTAAAGATGGTCGCCGGGGTGGAGAGTTACTAATGGCTTTCAAGACAATCATCGAAGACGACATCGACATCCTGGTCGCCGGTGCTGGCCTAGGCGGCACGGGCGCCGCGTTCGAGGCCCGGTATTGGGGCCAGAACAAGAAGATCGTCATCGCCGAAAAAGCGAACATCATGCGTTCCGGGGCCGTCTCGCAGGGCCTGTACGCGATCAATTGCTACATGGGAACCCGTTTCGGGGAAAACAATCCCGAAGATCACGTCCGCTACGCACGTATCGACCTGATGGGCATGGTCCGTGAGGATCTGCTGTTCGATATGGCCCGTCATGTCGATTCGACCGTGCATCAGTTCGAGGAATGGGGTCTGCCGCTGATGCGCGACCCGAAGACCGGCGCCTATCAGCGCGAAGGCCGCTGGCAGATCATGATTCACGGTGAGTCCTATAAGCCGATCGTCGCGGATGCGGCGAAGAAGTCGGCCGACAAGGTCTTCAACCGCATCTGTGTCACCCATCTGCTCATGGACGAAAGCAACCCGAACCGCGTTGCGGGCGCTGTCGGTTTCAATGTGCGCACCGGCAACTACCATGTCTTCAAGTCGAAGACCGTGATCTGCGGTGCGGGTGGCGCGTCTAACATCTTCAAGCCACGCTCGGTTGGCGAGGGTGCGGGCCGCGTTTGGTACGCGCCTTGGTCTTCCGGCTCCGCGTACGGTCTGATGATCGGCGCCGGCGCCAAGATGACACAGATGGAAAACCGCATCGTGCTGGCGCGCTTCAAGGACGGTTACGGCCCCGTGGGCGCCTACTTCCTGCACCTCAAGACCTACACGCAGAACGGCTATGGTGAGGAATACGAGTCCAAGTGGTTCCCAGCGCTCGAGGAGATGGTCGGCAAGCGCTATCTTGACATCGAGGCCTCGCACCTAACCCATCGCCCGATTCCGACCTGCCTGCGCAACCATGCGTTGATCAATGAGGTCAATGCCGGTCGCGGCCCGATCCACATGGTGACCATGGAGGCGTTCCAAGACCCGCATCTCGAAGAGATCGGCTGGCACAACTTCTTAGGGATGACCGTCGGCCAGGCCGTCCTGTGGGCGGCCACCGATGTCGATCCCAAGCATGAGAATCCGGAGCTGACGACCTCCGAGCCCTATGTGATGGGCTCGCATGCGACCGGCTGCGGCGCCTGGTGCTCGGGTCCGGAGGATGTCTCGCCGCCCGAGTACTTCTGGGGCTACAACCGCATGACCACGGTCGAAGGGCTGTTCGGGGCCGGCGACGCCGTCGGCGGCACACCGCACGCCTTCTCGTCTGGCTCCTTCACCGAGGGGCGTCTTGCCGCCAAGGCGGCCTGCCAGTATATCGACGACGGCAAGGCCGAAGGCATCGTCGTCTCCGACGAGCAAATCAACCGGCGCAAGGAAGAGATCTACAAGCCGATGGAGCATTACAAGGTCTATCGCAATGAGATCACGGCCGGATCGGTCAACCCGAACTACATCAACCCACGCCAGGGTCTTGATCGTCTGCAGAAGTTGATGGACGAGTACTGTGGCGGCGTGACGGTCAGCTACATGACCAACGACAAGCTGCTGAACATCGGCTTGAAGAAGATGAAGGTCATGGAAGAGGACCTGGAGAAACTGGCCGCAGAGAATATCCACGAGCTGCTGCGGGCCTGGGAACTGAAGCACCGCCACATGACCGCCGAGGCTGTCTTTCAACACACCCTGTTCCGCGAAGAGACCCGTTGGCCGGGCTACTACTATCGCGGCGACCACATGAAGGTGGACGACGAGAACTGGCATGTGCTGACGGTGTCTCGCCGCGATCCCGAGACCGGTGAATACACCATGGAAAAGGCGCCTTGTTACCACCTGGTAGACGCGTAGGATTAGGCTCATCTGGAGGCGTGGGTGCTCGCTTCGCGGGCTCCACGCCGTTTTGCACAAGAATCCCTGTGAATGAATATCAACGATCTGACTGACGAAGAGGTACTTGAGATCGCGCATCCCCTGTGGGATGACCTGGTCAAGTATTCCAATGAGGGTGCTTACGGGAAATTCATCAAGAAATTCTCGTATGGCTTGTTACTTGGCCTCAATGAGGTGGAGCTGGGTAAACAATTCGCGCACAGTGAGCTGGCCCGCAACCTGGTCGAGGAGAGAGACTTTCTTGGGCTGATCAGGCGTGGCGAGCATGTCACGGCCCTCTACCGAGTGCGCAGCCAAGCACGCGAAGGCGAGTGGCTGGGGCGCATGGTCCTCGGTTACGAGAATGGAGACGTGAAGATCTTTGCCGCTTCGATTTTCTAACGCGATGAAACAGGCCAACCCACAACGCATCGAGGACGACAAATTTGTCGAGCTGACCTATCGGGTCATCGATCAGAAGACCGAGGACGTGCTGACGACCGTGGACTTTCCGTTGGGTTATGTTCAGGGTCGTAACGCGGTGCTGGCGCCACAGGTGATGGCGGAACTCGACGGACGATCGGCGGGAGAGACGATCAGGATTCCGATCGATTGCACGGATCTCTACGGTCCGCGCGACGAATCCTTGGTCATCACCGACCGGATCGACAACGTTCCTGTCGAGTACCGGGAAGTCGGGACCGAGATCCTCATGGAAAACGACAAGGGCGACACCAAGCGCTTCTTCGTCACCCGCATGGATGACAAGACGCTGACCATGGATGGCAACCATCCGCTGTGCGGCAGACAGGTCGTGTTCGAGCTTGAAATCCTAAGCGTGCGAGATGCGACTGAAGAAGAACTCATCGCAGGCGGCAAGGTGGACAGAGGCGCGGACACCGGCGGCCTCACGACCCGGCCGATCTGGGAGTAGGAAACAGTTTGCGCATCGCACCATAGACGTGCTCGTAGGTATTGGCGTTTTCACCGCAATGGATGAGTTCGTCGGCATCGGTGCGGAACGTCAAATAGGGATGCACCTCGCGACCATCAACCTCAATCCCCGCGACATCGTCGATGACACCGGTAATGCTCAACGCGATGCTGGCGGTGAGGTCTTCTAGCTTCTCCTGCTCGACGCCCCCTTCTTGAAGCTTGATCTTGATTCTTGCGACGATCTCGCTGACGAAGATCGCCTGCTGCTCGTCGAATTGCGCGCCCGCCAACGTCAGTTTCACGTTCTATACCTTGCATAAGCGAGCGGCCTAGCGAACGTTTCAGTTCACACGGCCGCCATGTTTCATGGGCGGCGTCTCAGGGTTTCTTTGGGGTCTGATAGGCGACTTCTTTCTGGAACTTTTCCCAAATCACCTCGTATCCAACATACCCCTTTTCATTCGGCTGCATCTGACGGGTCACGCAAAATCGGCTGTGGCCGTCGGGAACCTTGGGGCGCGTTTTCTTTTGATCGCTCATCAATAACCTCTCTGTGTAGAAGGCTAGTCCGGCTTATGCACGAGACAGCAATCAGAAGCTATCCCGGCGGAACGCGTCTGTCAAGCCGCCGCAAGCCAATGCAACCTGGACAGAAACGGCTCGCTTCTCGCCGGCACACAGCGCTCGGCCCAGCGAGCCGATCAGCGCTCGAGTTCCTGGATCTCGAAGCGCATCGTCTCGAGATCGCCGATCGCCCAGGTCGCCGCAGGCGCACCAAGCCCCGCGACCGTGCCCGGATTGACCAACCAGGTCTGCCCGCCTTTCACGGTCTCTTCCAGGCTCACGAGCGGCTCGTGGCTATGACCGCAGCAGACCAAGTCGTGATCGCCGGCGCGGGCGAAGGCCTGGCCGATGTGAGGATAATGCGTCATGAAGATCTTGCGGCCGCCGAGTTCCAGGCTCGCATCGTTACCGTAGTACTGGAGCAGCTCCTCGGACTCGCACGCCAGACGCGAGATGGAGACCGGATCGCCCAGGTTGTTGCCGTGGATCACATGAATCGGCAGGCCGAGCTTGAGCGAAGCGCGCAGGGTGTTGGTGCCGATCAGATCGCCACAGTGCAGCACGCATTCGGCGCCGCGCATCTTGGCCTCGGCGATCGCGGTGGCGAGCATGGGGCCGCGATCATGGCTGTCTGAGACGATACAGATCTTCATCATGAAAGCCCGGGGCGTTGGTGTTAACGGGTGGCGGATAGGATTCCACGCCTGATCAGATCGTCGATGACCTCGCCGGCGAGTTCCTCCGGCGTCCCTTTGCCCGCATGCAGGATGAGTTCAGGCCTTTCCGGTGCCTCGTAAGGATCATCGATGCCGGTGAAATGCTTGATCTCCCCGGCGCGCGCCTTCTTGTACAGGCCCTTGGGATCACGCTGTTCGCAGATCGCGAGGGGGGTGTCGACGAAGACCTCGATGAAGTCACCCTCGCGCATCATCGCCCGCACCCGGTCGCGATCCACGCGGTAAGGGCTGATGAAGGCGGTCAGCGCAATGGTGCCGGAGTCGCAGAACAGTTGCGCGACGGCACCGATGCGGCGAATATTTTCTTCCCGATCGATGGCCGAAAACCCGAGCCCGAAACGCTCGGCATAGGCCTCGCCATGGGTCTCCCGGAGCATGCTAGGGCCGGCGTTGAGCCCGTGTCGCACATTGTCGCCATCGAGCACCGCGCTCTTCACGCCCCGGGCCGCGAGCATATGATCGACCACATTGGCAATCGTGCTCTTGCCCGAGCCGCTGAGGCCGGTAAACCAGATCACGCAGCCACGATGGCCGTGCAAACGCTCGCGCTCCTCGCGCGAGACCCGGTGATCGTGCCAAGTGACATTCGTATCGTTCGCCATGAAGGGATCTCGATGCAGGAAGGCTGTCGCGATGACATGGAACAGGGAAGGTTAAGGGACCAACGCGATCCTGGCAATGCTCTGGCAGCACCCGCTTCCAGAGGCGGGCTCGCTTGGACCACACGCCCTCTGAGCGGGCACACAGACGCGCACGCGCACGCAACTAAAGACGCCGCGACCTAGACAGAAGCAGGACAATGTATTAGAATTTGCTTATTCTCTAATCTAACGGAGTCCGGCTATGTTACTGAATTGCCGCACCATGCGTTTCGCCGTCACCCTCTCGGGCCTGATGCTCGCCGCCGGCTTGCTACTCGGGACGTTCGCGAGGATCACCGGGCTTTCGGTCCCAACCAGCCAGCTCTCGCTGGTTCTGGTGCTCGGCGCCGTCTTCCTGCTCGCCGTCATCTTCCTGGTCGCCCTGATTCCAGGCGTTGTGCGGCAGATGGATGAATGTCGTCACTAAAAGCCGTCCGTCACCAGCATGCCTTGGGTGCAGACTTGGCTTCATGGTCGGCGGGACTCAACGGGTCGCAGCCGGTTTGCCGGCGAAGATTGCCATCATACTGGCGGCGATCCGATGTCCAGCGGCGACGGCGGTGATCACGTCCGGTCCTTGGACCGCGTCCCCGGCTGCCCAGAGCCAGGGCTCGGAGGTGCGCCCGTCGGCATCGATCCGGATGCGGTTGCGTTCCCACTCCAGCGCCTCGGTCAGCGGTTCGCCTAGGAAGGCGTGATCCGCAGCCTGGCCGATGGCCTCGACGATCAGGCCAGCGTCGTGGAGCTGAATGTCGCTGTCGTCGTAGTTCGGCGCGAAACGCCCCTGCTCATCGAAGACCGAGATACAGTGGACGGTCTCTAGCCCAATGACAGCGTCGCGCTCGATCACGCACTGACGTGGACCGCGACTGGGGATGATCACAACGCCCTCCTCGCGCGCCTCGTCGATCTCCTCGCGGTCAGCGAGCATCAGGTCTTCGGCCTCAAGGGCGACCAGGGTAACGCCAACCTTGCCATGCTGCTGGCGCTGCATGCGCGCGAGGCTGCGGGCGATGTCCATGGCAACGTTGCCACCGCCGATGACGGCCAGGGTCTCTGGAACCTCGAAGCGCTCACCGAGGGTGATACGCCGCAGCAGCTCCACGGCGGAGACGACGTCCCGATGCTCGCTGCCGGGAATGCGCGTGGAGCGGCCTTGGTGCAGACCGATGGCGAGCAGCACGCTATCGTGCTGCGCGCGTAGTTGATCGATGCTGATGTCCTCGCCGACCCGGGTGCTGCAACGGATCTCGACCCCCATCGAGCGGATGACGTCGATGTCCTCATCGAGCTTGTCGTAAGGCAGTCGGTACTCCGGGATGCCGTAGCGCATCATGCCGCCGGGAGCGGGCTGGGCCTCGAACACCGTCACGCCATGACCGGCCTTGGCCAGATCGAAGGCGGCAGTGAGCCCTGCCGGTCCAGCCCCAATGATTGCGACCTGATGCCCGCTCGGCTCGCTGACGCGCCCCTCGGCGGCGATCTGCTTGATCCGATCGTGCGGAACCTGGTCGATGATGTGGCGCTTGAGCCAGCGGATGGCGATGGGATCGCCCTCGTGGCGCGCCGCGCAGCTGGTCTCGCAGCGATGAGTGCAGACGCGCCCGCAGACATTGGAGAAGGGGTTGGTCTGATACAGCAGCCGCACGCCCTGCTCGTAGGCGCCATCGCGAATGGTGGCGATGTACTCGGGCACTGCCATGTGCGTCGGGCAGGTGGCGACGCAGAGGCCGCAGGAGACACAGCGGTCAGCCTCGAGCTTGGCCTGCTCGAGGTCGTAGCCGGCAACGATCTCGACGAAAGAATCGGCGCGCGCCTCTGGCTCGAGTTCGCCCATGTCCACGCGCTCGTTACCGGTAAGCCGATGTCCTTCGGGACGCCGGTAGCCAAGTTCGGCGCTGTCCCAGTGCTTCAGATCGACGCCGGGGGTGAAGCGAAACACCTCCGGGTCATGGTCCACCCACTTGTACTCGTTCGACATGCTCAGCGAGCTGGTCATGCAGACATCGACACAGAGCGCGCACCAGCAGCAGCGCCCATAGTCGATGCGCGGGCGCAGACCGGAGTCGCCGGGTTTGGTCGCGATCTCGGCGACCGCAACCATATCGATCGCCGCGTTCTGACAGATCGCCTCGCAGGTGCCGCAGCCGATGCACTTCTCGACGTCGTTTTGGTGGAAACCGCGGTAGCGCGGCGCACCCGGTCGATCGTTGAGCGGATCAGGGATGGTGACCGGGTCGCGGAAGAGGTTCTTCCAGGCACTGAAGGGAGAAAGGACGTCGCTCAAGCTCATCCGAATGTCTCGACTATCGTAGGAATTTCTTGAACCACAGATGACGCGAGTGAACCATTCACCGTTCGATCTCGGGTGGATAGGTGTGCAAAGAGACCATCAGGGCGGCGACATCGGAGATGTTGCAATTGACGATCAGGCGTTCGAGCAAGGCCATCGCATGCGTGTAGGACGGCCCGCGCACATTGACCCGGCGCGGGTAGCCGCTGCCATCGGTGACCAGGTAATAGCCATATTCCCCGCGTGAGCACTCGCCGCAGATGTAGGTCTCGCCGAAGGGGATCTTCCAGTGCAGGACGTTTGGCAGCGGCGCCATGACGGCCCCTGAGCGTGGCATCCGGGCCAGGATCTGGCGGATCAGGTCCACCGACATCAGCAGGTCGCGGCGGCGCACATCGGCGCGCGTAAAGACGTCGGAGTCCTGCCCCACGACCGGCTCGAAATCGAGTTCGGGATAGACCAGATAGGGCTGATCCCTGCGCACATCCTTGGCCACACCGGCGGCACGCGCGGTGGGACCGGTGACGCCGTATTGATCGACGATCGCGGGGTCGATATAGCCGAGCCCGACGGTGCGCTTCTTGAACACCGCGTTCTGGAACATGACATCCTTGACATCGGCGAGTGTGGATTCGATCTCCCGCAGGGTCTCCTCCATGCGCTGGTCGAAGCCATCGGGCAGCCCGTCGCGCACCCCGCCGGGCATGATGAACATGTGGTAGATGCGCGCCCCACTCAGCTCCTCGAAGCGATCGAGCATCAAATCCCGAACATAGGTCGTCCACTGGCCGATGACGCCTTGGCCGAGCGCCCCCGCCTGGCCGCCGAGGTACATCAGATAGCTGTTGATGCGCCCCATCTCCAGGATCAGGGTGCGTATCCAATCGGCCCGCTCCGGGACCTCGAGCCCGGCAAGCTCCTCGACTGCAGCGGCATAGCAGTACTCGTTGAAATCGGGCTCGGGAACGCAGATGCGGCAGACGATCGGGAAGCACTGGATGAAGGTGCGCCGCTCCATCAGCTTCTCGAAGCCGCGATGCAGATAGCCGACATGGGTCTTGCCCTCGACCACCTCATCGCCGCAGACGGTCAGCTCCACCGACATGTTGCCGGTGATGCCGGGATGCTGCGGCCCCTGCCAGAGCTTCAGATACTTGCCCGAGCTGAGGTCGATGTCCAGGCTGCCGTCGGGCCGGCGCGACGGGTATTGGCTGCGGTCTGCTTGATACGCCATCTGATACGCCCTCTTAGGCCCCGTCCGGGTAGAGCTGTGCTTTCATGTGCTGGGCCGGGTCCTGGCTCTCACGCCCTGGGCGCGGCGCGAAGGTCTCGTTGGAATACTTCAGGGTGTCGAAATCGCGCCGATAGGGCGGGATCTCGCGCCAGCCTTCGAGGATGAAGTCCTCGTTGACGCCGGGGCTGTCGGGGAAGTCGATGCCGAACATCTCGCGCAGCTCGCGTTGATAGGTCGCAGCGGTCGGCCAGAGATCGTGGATGCTCTCCATCGGCGCGCCTTCGATCACCGCTTGGCGCGAGAGCATCACCCGCAGCCCGATGTCGCGGGCGCCTTGGCGGTCGTGCAAGAGATAGGTGAGCTGGAAGCGATCGTCCTCGATCCAATCGACCGCCGTCAGCAGCACCAAATGGGTGAAGCCCTCCTGGTCGCGCAAATGCAGCAAGACCGGCCGCAGTTGTTCCCTGGGCAGGGTGATAAAGGCCAGATCGGGGCGCTTCTCGCTCAGCTCGCCGAGCGGGAATCGGCCCTTCAGTTGTTCATAGAGTTCGCGCAGCATCGGTGCAGCTACCAGTTGTAATCGGGCATGTCCCAATCATGGATCACGCGCTTCTGGTTCGCCTTGTACCAGTCGAAGCGTTCGGCATATTGATTGGCTCCTTCACCCTTGCCGGCGCGGACGATGCGCTTGAGTTCCTCGAAGCCGGCCAGCAACGCCTCAGGCCGAGGCATGCAGCCAGTGATATAGACATCCACCGGCAGGTACTCATCAAGGCGGGTAATGGTGTTGTACGAATCGAAGTACATGCCGCCATTGATCGTGCAGGAGCCGAGTCCGACCACATATTTCGGGTTCGGCATCTGTTCGTAGGAGCGAATCACCCGCTTCAGGGTCTTCACCGACAGATAGCCTGAGATCACGAACAGGTTCGATTGCCTCGGGGTTGGCCGCCATTGAATGCCATAACGGTACGCGTCGAAGCGCGGCGTCATCAGCGGCCGCATCTCGATCGCCCCGCAGCCGGTGCCGAAGCCTAAAATCCAGAGCGATTCGGCCCGCGCCCAGTTGAACAGCCCCTCGATGATCTTGCTGTAAGCCGCAGGCATCACCGTCGGGGGCGCCTCGCAGTAATAGTCGCGCAGCGGCTCGACCTCGAACTCGACGCCGTCCGGTCCCTTGACCAAGCGGCGCCTCAGCTCTTCTTTCACCGGCGCGTGCTCGATCAGGTCGTCGTCTAGGAGGTCTTCGTTTGTCTGCGTCATCTGCAGTTGCTCCTTAAGCGATCATGATGGCGATCACGCCCAGCGGTACGGCCCAGATCAAGAACCAGCGAATCGACTGCTCGACCCGGAAGCGCGGGAAGACGACACCCACGATGACCGAGACCAGATAGATCAGAAACACCTTGAGAAAGAACGCCGGCCAGCTCGCCGCACCGCCAAAGAACAGATTCATGTAGATCACAATCTTGGCAATCGGGAAGATCGCACGATTGGTCTGCATCAGGGCGAGGTAGGACGAGTGGTACTCGGTCGGCGGTCCGATCGGGATCTCCTGCGGCGCCAGGACGACATCGAACGGCGGGCGCATCATCGTGCCGAGGAACGAGAGCATCGCTGCGGCGACCGCGATCGGGTTCGTAAACAGGGTCCACTGCAGGATGCCGCCCTGCTGCGCGGCGACGATCTCGGTCACCGAGAGGGTCTGATACTGCACCGCGACCGCGTAGACGGCCAACGCGAACGGCAGCTCGGCGGCGGTCACCTGCGACAGCCCGCGGGTGACGCCGATCGCCGAATACGGATGGCCGCTTTCGCCGGCGCCCAGCGCCATGCCCAGGGAGCCGAAAAAGACGAAGTAGAGCGCCAGGATGAGGTCACCGGCGAAGGACATGTTCGAGAACATCTCGGTGCCGTAGAGGGTCGGCACGAACATCAGCAGACCGACGCCGCCAGTGAGCCGAAACACCGGGCCCATATAGAACATCACGCCATGGGTGATGGAGCTGCGCAGGCCGTAGTTCTTGATCAGGTCGAGGTAATTCTGCCAGACCGGGATGCCGTGCCGGCGTCCGACTCGGGCCGCGATCTTGGCCATCACCGCCGTCAGCAGGAAGCCATAGTTGGCGACGATGAACAAGGTCAGCAGCGCATAGGGGATCTTGATCCATTCGAACGACATGGTTAGAGCCCTGTCCGCAGGAGGTAGACGACCACGACGAACGCCAGCAACTGGATCGCGTACGTTTGTCCGTTACCGGTGTAGAGCCGGCGCAGCAGGTCGGCACTGGCGTGCAAGAGATCGACGATAGCGGCCCAGAAGCGTTCGACCAGCGGCTCGGTGAGGAAACCAAGCGCCTTGCGGTAGGGCGCGAAGAAGTTCCAGGCGAAATGCGTGGTCTCCGGTCGGAAGGGCCGCTCGCCGGCAAAGACGATATTGAACTGCTTGACCTTTTGCGCCTTGCGGTTGACGAAGACCAGCCAGGCGAACAGGCTCGCGAAGATCACGCCGACCACGATCATGATCGAGATCGGGCTCCAGTAGCCGAAGGCGCTGGTGATGGTGAGGCCCTCCCAGCCCAGGGCGCCCTCGGGATGGAACTGACTGATGTAGGCATCGACCCGCCGCAACGCGAGCCCAGGAACCAGTGCGAACGCCATCAGACAGGCGACGAAGATCATCTGCGGCAGCACCAGCCAGAACGGTGCCTCCTTGATACGCCGGTGCTCGTCCTTGAGCTGGCCTAGGAAGATGGTATGGATCAGGCGGAACAGATACAGGAACGCAATCGGCCCCGAGATGAAGATCAGAATCATCGGCAGCCGGGAGTCGGTCGTCAGGATGGCGTTGTAGAAGATCCAACGCCCACCGAAGCCCGACAAGGGCGGCACGCCGGACATGGCGATGATGCCGATCAGCACCGCGATGAACGACAGCGGCATCAGGGTGATCAATCCCCCCATCCGATACATGTCACGGGTGCCAGTGCGTTTGGCGACACCGCCGACCGAGAGGAACAGCATCGATTTATAGATGTAGTGGTTGATCACGAACATCAGCGCCATGAGCCAACCGAGATGGTTCATCATCGCCAGGCCGAACAACGCATAGCCCATCTGGCCGATCGACGAATAGGCCAGCAGGCGCTTGGCATCCTCCTGGAACGCGGCCATCAGGTTGCCGATCAGCGCCGAGAGCGCACCGATCCAGAGCAGGATGTGGGTCAGCTCGACCCCATAGAGCTGCTGGCTGCCCATGGCCATGAACAGGACGAAGAGCCCAAACAGGCCGGCCTTGAGCAGGATGCCCGAGACCATCGGCGAGACATCGGTCTCGGCCTCGGCGTGAGCGCCCGGCAGCCAGATGTGCAGGCCGACGGCTGCGGTCTTGGTCATGAAGCCGATGGCCAAGAGCAGGAAGACCCAGGGTGCCAAGGGGGCGGCGACCTGCTTCAGGCCCGCGAGCGTAAACAGCGGATCACCGTCCGCCGCCAGCGCGAATCCGGCCAGGATCAGGAAGGCGCCGGCGAGGGAAAACACCATGTACGAGAGCGCATGCGGCTCGGAGCGCTGGCCGCGCAAGATCAGGAAATAAGAGCCGATGGTGAGCGATTCCCAGGCGGCGAAGAAGCCGAAGGCGTCTTCGGCCACGATCAGCATCGCCAGACCGGCGTACATCAGCATCGCCGAGGGGTAGAAGCCGATGCGCCGCCCCTGGGTCTGATAGCTCGCGAGCAGGATCAAGGCGCCACCGATCAGCATCACCGCAGCAAAGATCAACTGCAGCGGATCGTAACTGGGTAGGCTCAGCACGAACCAGGCGACCAGCCCGGCGATGGCGAGGCTGTTCTTGATCTGGACCGACAGCGGTTCGAGCACCAGGAAGCCGAACGCGAACAGCAGCGGTACGGCCAGCAGTAGATTGCCATTGAGCGAGAGGGCGCCCCAGATCAAGCCCAGGCCCCAGCCAGCAGCCACTGCGGTCAGGATCACCGCGCGCTTGAACGACGACACCGCAACAGGCTCCGGTGCGCGCTCGCGTTTGAGTGCGCGCCCAAACCATCGGAACAGATAGCCGGCCTCCAGCAAGGCACCGAACAGGATCAATCCGATCAGGGCGATACGTCCCTCGCCGGCCAGCGCGATGACCAGCTCCCACTTCGCGTAGAAGCCTGGGAACGGCGGCAGACCGACCAGCAGGGCGATGAAGCTGGCGAAGGCGAAGATCAGGATCGGATGGCCCTGCAGGGCGCTCCAAGCCGTCAGCGTGCGCCCCTCAATCAGGCCAGACAGCCAATAGAGGCCGGCCTTGGCCACGGCGTGGGCTAGCAGGATACCGCCGGCAATGAACAGGTAGCGATCACCGAGCAGGTCGCGCTGGCCGATCACCGCCAAGATCAGGCCGATCTGGGCCACCGAGGAGTAGCCCAACAGGCGCCGGTCATTGCGTTGGGCCAAGGCAAACAGATTGGCACCGACGAAGCCAACGATGCCGATACCGGTGGCCAGCGGAAGCCAGGTCGAGCCGCCGATCAGCAGCAGCTTATCGGCGGCAAAGAGCGCGGCTGACCCCGAGGCCGCCGAGAGCATCGCCGAGAACGCCGGGTGTGCCGACTCGTAGACATCCAGCGCCCAGCCATTGGCCGGGAACGGCTTCAGGTCCAGAACAATGGCGATGAACATCAGGAAGAAGGCCAACCCGCCGCCCTTGAGCACCAGCGATGACACCTCGGCCATGCCGTCGATGTTGAGCGTGCCGGTGGCATGGTAGGCGAAAATAATGCCCACCAGCAGCAGGATCGTGATGACCTGGGAGGCGACCAGGTACTTGAATCCGGCGGCCAAGGCGCGCTTGTCGCGCGAGAGCAGCACCAGCCCGCCGGTGGCGATGGCGACCAATTCGAAGAAGACGAACAGGTTGAACAGATCGCGGGTCAGGACGATGCCGCAGGCCGCCATCGTGAAGATCAGCAGCACGGCCAGCGCACGCCGACCTTGATTGAACATGGTGTCGCGCAGGTAGACCGCCGAGAGCAGGCCGGTCAGGTTGATCGATAGGGTCAGGACCGCCTCGGCCAGGCCCATACGCAGGTTGATCGCATACGGCGGCAGGGTTCCGGCGGTCGTGATGTCCACCGCGCTGCCGTCCCCGGAGGCCAGCACCCAGACCCAGCCGGCGGAAATCAGGCTCATGCAGGCGAGCGCCGCGAGGCTGACGCCGTAGGCGCCGGCGCGCCACTCATCGCGCAGCAATCCGAGCAGGAACGCGGCCCCGAGGCCGACCGCAAGGATATAAAGAGCGCTTACCATTTCAGATCCTTGAACGCGGAGATATCGAGGGTGCGTTTGGTCTCGTAGAGCTTGTACACATAAGCGAGCATCAGGGCTGTGACGCCGACGCCGATCACGATCGCCGTGAGCACCAGGGCTTGAGGCACCGGATCGATAATGCGCGCGACGGCCTCGGCGACCGGCACCGCCTCATCGAGAATCGGCGCCGTGCGCCCGTGCATGTAGCCCACGGCGACCATGACCAGGTTGACCCCGGTGTTGGCCACGGTGAAGGCGACGATCATGCGCAGGATGTTGCGATTGGTCAGCGCTCCGAAGAGCCCGATCAGAATCAAGACAAAGCCAGTGGTCATGGCGATATAGGCCATCAGAGATCCTCCGTCTCGGACAGATTCGCCAGCATCGAGGAGAACTCCGCGCCGACCTTGAGGCCGATGAAGGAGTAGACGATCGGGATCGCCCCCGCCGAAAAGAGTGCGCCCAGGCTGCCGATGGGTAGGATGCGGTTGTCGAGGAACCCGCCTGCGAAGAAGATGCCGAGCACGCCGATACCGACGAAGACCAGACCGGCGGTGGACTCGATGGTGGCGATCAGACCGTGACTGATGCGCCGTAGCGGATCGGTCAGGAGCAGCAGGAGAATCGCCGAGGCGAGGATGGCCCCGCCTTGGAATCCACCCCCCGGGGTCAGATGCCCATTCACAAAGACATACACGCCGAGCAACAGAATCAGCGGAACCAACAACTGGGTGCCGGTGGTGAGCAGCTCGCCCGCCGGTGGCAGCTCGCGCCCCGACCCCTCGCCCTCGCGATGGCCGTGCGACAGCACCAGGCCGACGATGGCGGCGGTGAGGAACAGCACCGTGACTTCGCCGAGCGTATCGAGACCCCGAAAGGTGACGATGATGGCCGTGACGATGTTGGCCGCACCGATGTCCTGGGCGGTGTGCTCGGCGTAGTAGCGAGCGCTGAGATTGAGCGCGTCATTGGGGGTGTAGCCGCCCACAAGCCCTGCGAAGATGGCGCCGAGCCCGAGCAGCAGCAGGATGACGAACAGGCGCCTAATCACGTTCGCCTCCACGCACCCGTCCGAGGACGAAGAAAAATAGGAAGGTGGTCAGGCCACTGCCAATCGCGGCCTCGGTCATGGCCACATCCGGGGCGGCCAGCAGTAGATACTGAACCGAGGCCAAGAGGCTCACCAGCCCGGCGGCGAGGATAGCGATGGCCAGGCTTTGGCGCCCGCGCGTGGCCAGGATCGCCGCCGCCACCATGGTGACGCTCAGCAGCAGGCTCATCTCGATCAGCAATGCGCTCATGGCTGCTCTCCTTGGTCTTCTGCGAGCCGGTCGATCACGGTCTGCGGGGCTTGTTTGACGCCGACTCGATGCGCCGCGCGAGCCAGCACCTGCGACGACAGCGGGTTGGTGAAGAGCAGAAAGACGCCAATCAACAGCAGGGTCAGCCCCCAGTCCGGGCGCAGGCAGGCAACCCCGGCCAGGGTCAGCAGGGGGCCCAAGGTCGTGGACTTGGTGCCGGCCTGAATACGATTGTAGGCATCGGGCATACGCACCAAGCCAATCCCGCCGGACAGAAGGAAGGCGGTCCCACCGACGAGCAGGATGGCTCCGAGCAGATCGAGAACCGAGGCCATCAGAATCCCCTTTCGATGTAGCGGGCGACGACGATCACGCCGAGGAAGGAGAGCAAGGCGTAGACCAGGGCGACGTCTAGGTAGATGCCGCGTCCCTCGGCCAGCGCCGCCAGCGCAATCCCGGTAATGCTGACGATGGTGAGGCTGTCAAACGCAATGATGCGATCGACCGCCGTTGGACCCGCGATAAAGCGCCAGAGCGCGAGCAGGAAGGCGATTCCCGCGATGGTCGCAGCCAGATAGATGAGGAACTCAACCATAGATGACCTCGAGATAGCGCTCGAAACCGGCGACGATCTCGGCGGTGGCCCCCTCGACATCGGTGGACTCAACACTCACCCAGTGCACGTACAGCCACTCGCCCTCCATCTCGACGGTGAGGGTGCCGGGCGTCAGGGAGATCGAGTTGGCGAGCATCAGTCGCCCCATGCGGCTTTTCAGCGTGGTGCGCACCTTCACGATACCAGGCTTGATCGGTAACGATGGGGACAAAACGATGGTGGCCAGCCTGAGGTTAGACTTCACCAGCTCCTTGAAGAACAGGCCGTAGTAGCGCAGTCCCGCGACGAACGCCTTAGGTGTGGCGCGAAATTCGGTGAAGAACGAGAGGCCACTCGGGAACAACAGCGCGATGGCCAGAGACGCCATGGCCCCGACGATGAGAACATCGACCGTCACCCGGCCCATCAGCATGAGCCAGAACAACAAAAGGGTCGCGAACATCACCGCGACGCGTCGGATTCGCGGTATGGTTTCGCCTTTCGCTACCATCGTGCCCCCTCTTGGGAAAACGCCAGAGGTGGAGTCAGCGCATCTCGTGCGTCGCGTCACGCCACCAACAACACTGCGCATTTTGCGTCCTGCGCTCGCTGAGCGCGATGCGATGCGTCAAGAGGTGGGTTGATCAGACGCCGCCGCTGTGCACCGTCTCGTAGTAGAGCTTCTCCAAGGCTTCCTTATGCTTGGCCTCTTCGTTGGCGAGGTACTCGAAAAGTTCTTTGAAGGGCCCCGCTGGCGCGCTGTCAGCGAGCGAGCGGTAGTGCGTCATCGCGAGATGCTCGCGGCTCATGGCGTACTGCAGCACCGCTTGATCATCCGGATGCTCGCCGAGGTCGGGCGTCATCACCGCCTCGGCGAACTTGCCGTCTGTGACCGGGCGTTCCACTTCGGCCTTGATCTGATCCTCGATGTCGTCGCGCGCCGCCAGTGCCGTGAACAGTTCGTAGTGGCCCTGCTCCTCGTTCGCCAATTCCTCGGCGAGCCAGCGGAAGTTCTTGCTAACTTTCGGGATCAGATCGGTGTAGAAGTTGCGCGCACTTTCCTCGAAAGACGTCGCGACGCTGAGCACAGCGTCTAGCGTCGTCATGGAACGGATGCGCTCGTAGCTGGACTGTTGACCCTCAAGTGGGTCGGGCGTTGCTTTCATGGAATTTGCTCATTGTGGGGAGTGGAAATTGAACGTCCACGCTCGGACGCCCAGGTCTAGCGTCAAGTTCCCCGGTCAGTCCATCATCGCGTTCAAGCATCCGATTGAGGAGTGAGGGAATGGCGCAGAACAGGGCTCGAACGAGCGACTGGACGACCGGCTTCATGCTGATCCAAGCGAACTGGCTGGAGTCCCTGCGCGGATTGCTCAGCGCCTGGCTCAGGCGGCATCCGCTGCATCCGCTGGAAAATGAGGCCATCTTGGTGCAGAGCAACGGCATCGGCCAGTGGCTGAAGCTCGCGCTGGCGGCGCTGCCCGCCGATGACCCGGCGGTGCGGGCCGACTCGGCGTCTGGAACGGCGTCCGATGCCGCAGAGGGCGGCTGCGGCATCGCCGCAGCGCTGGACATGATGCTGCCCGGGCGCTTCCTGTGGCAGGCTTACCGCGCCGTACTCGGCGACCTGCCGGACGTCTCGGCCTACGATAAAGCGCCACTCGGCTGGCGGCTCTACCGGCTGCTCGGCGCTCTCGACGACCTCGCCGACAACAGCACCGAGCAGCGCTGGCTCGCCCCGCTGCGCGGTTTCCTCGACGCCGATACCCACCGCGACGGGCGCGCACGCCGGCGCCACCAGCTCGCCGAGCGGCTGGCCGATCTCTACGATCAGTATCAGGTCTACCGTGCCGACTGGCTCGCCGCCTGGCAGCAGGGCGAGGATGTGCTGATTCGCCCAAACGGGGAGCGCATAGCCTTACCCGAGGACCAGCGCTGGCAATCGCTGTTGTGGCGTCGGCTGAAGCAGGACCTGAGCGGTTCGGGCGCAGGCCAAGCCGAGGCCAGCCGCGCTGAGATCCACACCCGCTTCTTGGCGCAGGCCAAGATGCTGACCCCAGACACGCGACCGGAGGAACTGCCGCGCCGGGTCATCGTCTTCGGCATCTCCTCGCTGCCACGCCAGACCATCGAAGTGCTCGAAGCCATCGCCCCGATCGTCCAGGTCATGCTCCTGGTGAACAACCCGAGCCAACACTATTGGGGCGATATCATCGAAGGCCGCGAGCTGTTTCGCCGCACCTACCGGCGTAGCGCCGAGCGCAAAGTGCCCGACGGCCTCGATGAGCAGATGCTGCATCTGCACGGCCATCCGCTGCTCGCCGCTTGGGGCAAGCAGGGGCGCGACTACATCCGCCTGCTCGACGAGCACGACGATCGCACGCAGTACGAACAGCACTTCGCCCATCAGAGCCTCAAGATCGATCTGTTCGAATCCCCGATCGACGCAGGCACCTGCGGCAACGCCACCTTGCTGCAGCAACTGCAGGATGACATCCTGGAGCTGCGCACGCTTCAAGAGCGTCGCGCTCTGAACGCGGCGATCGACCCGCGCCGCGACCCTAGCCTAGCGTTCCAAATCGCCCACAGCCCTCAGCGCGAGATCGAGATCCTGCAGGATCAGCTGCTCGCGGCCTTCGCGGCTGCCAAGACCGTCGATGACGCATCCGCAACGCCCCCACTGTCACCGCGCGACATCCTGATCATGGTGCCGGACATCGCCACCTATGCCCCGCACATCGAGGCCGTCTTCGGCCGACTGGCCCAGGACGACCCGCGCTATATCCCGTTCCATATCGCCGATCAGGGCGAGCGTCGGCGCAATCCGCTGCTGATCGGCCTGGAGACGCTGCTCAACCTGCCGCAGTCACGGCTGTCGACCAGCGAAGTGCTGGACTTGCTCGACATCCCGGCGCTGCGGGCGCGCTTCGGGCTCCAAGAATCAGACCTGCCACGGCTGCATCAATGGGTCGCCGGTGCCCAGATCCGCTGGGGACTCGATGCCGCGCAGCGCGCTGGCCTCGGCCTGCCCGCCGACCTGGAGCAGAACAGCTGGCGATTCGGCCTCGAGCGCATGCTGCTCGGCTTCGCCACCGGCGACAGCGGCCCTTGGCGGGACGTGGAGCCCTACGCCGAGGTCGGGGGGCTCGAATCGGCCCTGGTCGGACGCCTCGACGCCCTGCTAGAGACGCTCGTCCACTATTGGAACCTGCTCCAAGAACCGCGCTCGGCCAAGGCCTGGGCGGTTCTCGTCGCAGGCTTGCTCGAGGACGGCTTCAGCGCCGAGAGCGAGAGCGAGGAGCTGACGCTGGCCAGCCTGCGCGAAACCCTGGAGCAGTGGCAGCAGGAGAGCGCCCGCGCAGGACTGGGCGACGAACCGCTGCCGCTGGAGGTGGTGCGCCGCTCGCTGCTCGCGCGACTCGATGAGCCGACCTTGAGCCAGCGCTTTCTTGACGGCAGCGTGAACTTTGCCACCCTGATGCCAATGCGCGCGATCCCGTTCCGCCAGATCTGGCTGCTTGGCATGAACGACGGCGACTACCCGCGCAGCCGCCGCCCGGCCGATTTCGATCTGATGGCCAATGATTACCGTCCCGGTGACCGTTCGCGGCGCGAAGACGATCGCTATCTGTTCCTGGAAGCGCTGCTCTCGGCGCGCGAGCGGCTTGTCATTAGCTGGATTGGTCGCAGCCTGCGCGACAACAGCTCGCGACCGCCCTCGGTGCTGGTCGGACAGCTGCGCGATCATCTGGCCGCTGGCTGGCAGTTGGCGGCGGCAGCGGATGAGGCGGCGAATGCGCATGCAACAGCGAATGCAGCAAAGCAGCGCCACGCAGGTGCAACCAACGCGGGCGCTGCCGATACCTCCGGCCAGGCGCTCGTCACAGCGCTCACCGCCGCGCATCCGCTGCAGCCCTTCAGCCGGCGCTATTTCGAGCCCGGGCGCGATCCGCGCCTCTTCACCTACGCCCACGAATGGCGTGCGTTGCACCGCGCGACCGCAGAGCCCGCAGAGCCTACAGACCCGGCAGCCGCTTCCCAGAGCACGACGTCTGCTTCCACCCCGACATCGCGGCCAGCGCCGAAACGGGAACAGCCGCCGCGACTGCCTCCCCCCCGCTTCGATGGCCCGATCCCACTGGCCACGCTCGGGCGCTTTCTGCGCTATCCGGTGCGCACCTTCTATACCCAACGCCTGCAGGCCGCTCTGGAGCGCGAGGTCGCGCAGAGCGAGGATGTCGAGCCTTTCGCGATCGATGCGCTCAGCGGCTGGGGATTACGCCAGCAGGTCATCGATGCGGTCGCACGGCAGTGGGTACAGACCCCGGAGCGCACCCTTGAGGACAGCCTCGAACGGGCCATTGGAGGCCTGGCGCGCGCCGGCCAACTACCGCTGAAGCCCTTCGATGCCCCTTGGGTCGAGCAACTGACAGCGGAGCTGACCGCCCCGCTGGCGCGCTACCAACAGCTGCTTGCGGCGCATCCGCAGTCGCTGCCGAACCAGCGCGTGCACCTTGAGCAAGAAGGGTTGGTGTTGGAGGATCGCCTGACTGGCCTGCGCGCGGCGGCCGATGGCGAACGCCTGCGCCTGACCCTGCAGGCCAGTGAGTTGGTCAAGGATCGACGGCTCAAGTGGTACCACCTGGTGCGCCCCTGGCCCGCGCATCTGGCCGCCCAGTGCGAAGCGCCAACCACCAGTTGGCTGATCGGCCCGGGCAGCATCGCGATCCTGGCCCCGCTCGCGCCGGATGAGGCGCAAGCGCATCTGCGCGCGTTGCTGCGGGGCTATGTCGAAGGGCTGACTCGGTTGCTGCCGCTGGCCTGCAAAACCGCCTTCGCCGCGCTCGCAAAGGATGCAGGCGATCGGCGTGCGAACCCGGCGGAAACCTATGAAGGAGGCTTCAACCGCAGCGGCGAGTGCGACGACCATCCCGGCTATCGGCGCTATTGGCCCGACTACGCCGCATTGAGCGTCGACTCGGGCTTGGGCTCAGACTCAGGTGCGGACTCACATCGAGGCTTTCGGCCCCTGATCGAGCAGATCTACGCACCGCTATTTGCCCAGACGCCGACGCTGGAGGAACTCTGACATGGACACGACCACAGCCGCCGATCAGGCGCTGGAGCCACTCGACTTTCCGCTGCACGGTAGCCGACTGATCGAGGCCAGCGCAGGCACCGGCAAGACCTTTACCCTGGCGCTGCTCTACATCCGCTTGGTGCTCGGCCATGGCGATCGGGGCAAGGCGTCGGACACGGCGCTGATGCCTCCCAACATCCTGGTGGTCACCTTCACCGATGCGGCGACCAAGGAGCTGCGCGAGCGCATTCGCGCGCGCCTGGTGGAAGCTGCCGCGCTGTTCGACGAGCCGGCGACAACCGCCCGCTCGGCAACGGCTGCCCGCAGCCCCAACGGCGTCCTGGACGATGACCCACTGCGGACGCTGCGCGCCGACTATCCGCCTGCGGCCTGGCCTGGCTGTGCGCGACGGCTGCGTCAAGCGGCAGAATGGATGGACGAGTCATCGATCGCCACGATCCATGGCTGGTGTCAGCGCATGCTGCAGGAACACGCCTTCGCCACCCGCGGGCTGTTCCAGCGCGAGCTGGTCACCGATCAGACGGAGCTGATCCTGGAGATCCTCCGCGACTACTGGCGCAGGCACTTCTACGCCCTCGATCCCGAGGATGCCCGCCACATCAATGAGGTCGTCGCCTCGCCCGAGGCGCTGTGGAAAAAGCTCGACGCCTGGCTCAGTCGCCGCGATGCCGGCCTCTGCTACCAAGGCGTACCAGTGCGCTGCGACAGTCTCGCCGAGCCACTGGCCGCGCACCGCCAATGGCTGGCCCAAGGGCCAGCGAAAGCCGCGGCCCCCGAGCCCACGCTAGAGGCTTGCCTGCTCGCGCATGCCAAGACCTGGGTCGCGCGCGAATTGCCGCAGCGCTTGAACCTGCGCGCCGAGATGGGGTTCGATGAGTTATTGCGCGATCTCGACGCCGCGCTCACACCGAACGCTCCGACGCCCGAGTCACAGGCCCAAGCGAGGGCTCTGGCCGCGATCATCCGCCAGCAGTTCCCGGTCGCGCTGATCGATGAATTTCAGGATACCGACCCGATCCAGTACCGGATCTTCGATGCTGTCTACGACGTCGCCAAGAACGATCCCAACACCGCACTGGTGATGATCGGCGATCCGAAGCAGGCCATCTATGGCTTTCGTGGCGCCGATATTCATACCTATCTGGCCGCGCGTCGTGCCACCGTGGGGCGCCATTACACGCTCAACATCAATTTCCGCTCGACCGGGTCTCTGGTCGAGGCCTGCAATCGGTTCTTTGGCCATGCCGAGACACAGCCGCGCAAGGCGTTTCGCTTCGCCATCGACCTGCTCGCCGAGAATCCGATTCCGTACACCAACGTCAACGCCAAGGGCCGACAAGAGCAACTCCGCATCAATGGCACGAGCGCTGCGGCCATGACCTTCTGGCGGCTCGATGGCCATCCGGACGTGGTCAATCCCGAGGGCTATCGGGCGTCCATGGCTGCCGCAGCGGCTGCCGAGGTCGCGCGCTGGCTCGAACAGGCACAGGCGGGCCAGACCGGCTTTTGCGAACCCGGCACGGCGAAAACGCTCACGCCGCTGCAACCGAAAGACATCGCCATCCTGGTGAAAGACCGCAAGGAAGCCACCGCGATGCGCGAAGCGCTCGCCGCGCTCAAGATCAACAGCGTCTACCTGTCCGACCGCGACTCGGTGTTCGAGACCGAGGAGGCGCGCGACCTGCTGCATTGGCTGCGCGCCTGCGCCTCACCGACCGACGAGGGCCTGGTGCGCGCCGCACTGGCGACCAATACCCTGGCCCTGCCACTGGAGACGTTCGCCCACTGGCAGCAGGACGAGCTGCAATGGGAGGCCCGAGTCGAGCGCTTCGGCGAATACCGCCGCCTCTGGCAACGCCAGGGCGTGCTGGCGATGCTGCGCCGACTGATGCACGAGTATGCGCTGCCGGCCCGTTTGCTGGCTCGGCCCCAGGGCGAGCGCACCCTGACCAACCTGCTGCATCTGGCGGAATGGCTGCAGCAGTCGGCCACCGCGCTGGACGGCGAGCAGGCGTTGATCCGGCACCTGTCGGAGCATCTGGACTGCCGTGGCGAGGAGTTCGTGGTCCGGCTCGAGAGCGATGCCGAGCTGATCCAGGTGGTCACCATCCACAAGTCCAAGGGCTTGGAATATCCGCTGGTGCTGCTGCCGTTCATCTGCAGTTGGCGCGAGGTCGATGGCCGGATCAAGCAGGTGCTCTATCACGCCACCGAGCCGGGCGAGAGGCTCGAGCGCTGGCTCGAGATCGCCGGCAAAAACGCCTTCGGCAAGGCCTGGAAAGCGGCTGACGACGAACGCCTGAGCGAAGACATGCGTCTGCTCTATGTTGCCGTCACCCGCGCCCGGCATGCGGTCTGGCTCGGCATTGCGCCGCTGAAAAGTGGCAACTCCAAAACGCCGCAGTTGGAAAAATCCGCCATCGGTCATGTGCTGAATGGGGGCAAAAAGCTGGCCTCCGCCGACGCCCTCTGGAGCGCCCTGGAACGGCTCCGGGGCGACTGCGACGCCCTCTGTGTGCGCGCCGCGCCGAGCGCGCGCATGCGGGCACTCGCCGCCGCGCCCGACACGGCACTGGAACCGGCACGCGTGCCTAAACATGGCCAGTTTCAGCGGTGGTGGATCGCCAGTTACTCGGCGCTGCGCCTGCAGAGGGCTGGGCAGGGGACTGGGCTCTGGCATGAGCGCCCAACAGCGACAGAGGCCGCCTCACCGCAGGCGCTGTCCGCCGAGACGGCGGCTCAGGAGACGGCACTTGAGGAAGCCGGGCTCGACCCGCGATCGGCTGCAGCGTCGGAAGATCTCGCAACGCTGCATACGCTGCCGCGCGGCAGCCGCTATGGCACCTTTCTGCATGGGCTGCTCGAATGGGCCGCCGTGCAGCAGGGACTGGACGCTGAGGGCCAGCGTCAACGCGGTTATGCCGCCGCGCTCGGCAGCGCCCACTTGCGCCGCGACATGCTTGCGCGTCGTTGCAGCCTGCGCGGCCTTGAGAACTGGATCGATGCGCTCGATCGCTGGCTTGTGCACATTCTGACGCGCGAGTGGCGCCTGACGGGGCTCGAGAACGCGACTGGGCAAACAGCGCAACTGCGGCTGGGGGACTTGGCGCCGCGCCAGCGGCAGGTGGAGATGGAGTTCTGGATCGAGAGCAGCCAGGTCGATACGCGCACCCTGGATCTGCTGGTCCAGCGCCATTGCCTGCCCGGCCAGTCGCGACCAGCGCTGCGTGCGGATCGTTTGAACGGCCTGCTCAAGGGCTTCATCGACCTGGTGTTCGAGCACGCGGGGCGCTATTACGTGCTCGACTGGAAATCCAACTGGCTCGGCCCGGACGATGGCGCCTATACGGACCAGGCGATGTGCACGGCCATGCTCGCGCATCGCTACGACCTGCAATACAGCCTCTATCTGCTCGCGCTGCACCGGCAACTGCGCGCGCGCCTGCCCGATTATGACTACGAGCGCGATGTCGGTGGCGCGCTCTACGTCTTCCTGCGCGGCAGCGACGCGGCGAGCCAGGGGCTGTTCACCGACAAGCCGCCCAGAGCGCTGATCGAGGGCCTCGATCGGCTGTTTGCCGGTGTCCCCCTGCCAAACGGCGATCGCCATGCCGCGTGACGATCGATCGGCCTTCAGCCGATGCGCCCCGCAGTCGCTGATGTAGACTCCACACACGAACGTTTTTCACGCTATTCTCAGAGAACGCGAAACTCGATCCCGAGCTTATCCAGCCGAGGTAACTCCACGATGCGCGATCTGCTGCAATCCGCCCTCACAGCCATCCCCGAGGACTTCTTCCACCGGCTCGAGGAGCGGATGACGCTCTGCACTGCGAGCGCCTACGAACAGGCCGCGCGCACGCCACCGGAGACGCCCGCGCATCGCATGCGCCTGGGCACCACGCGCTACTTCGAGCGCGGCGAGGCGTTTCGTCTCAGCGCCGAGGATGTCGGCATGCGCTACCGTTACGAGCAGGTCAACACGCACGCCTTCGTGCTGGCCGCGAGCGGGCACTTCCTCATCACCCATGCCAAGATCGACCACTGGGGCGACCCGATCGAACAGAAGGAGTACAAGCAGGCCCTGGCGCTCCATAATCCCAGCGACAGCGAACCACTGCCGTTGCCGCCCACGGCCGACCCTGCAAACCCGTTTCTCGGCATCGTCGTCGTGCTCTACGCGCGCCCCGGCACCGGGCAGGACGAGACCCTGCCGATGCGCCTCGGCTTCGGCATCCCCACGCGCGATCTCAGGGGCTGGCACCTGCTCAAGACCCTCGATCAGCTGTTCGCCGCCTATGCCGATCTGCATCAGCGACCGCTCGATCGCGCCCGACCCCAGCTCAGAGCGCAACAGGAGCAGGCCGAGTACGCCGACCGAACCGCCGCCCGCTCACGTCTCCACCATGGGTAACGACCGTCAACTACCGCTGCTAAAGATCTGCTCTTTTCTCAAAGCCGATCTGCTCACGCCGTCCCTGCCGACACCTCGAGAACCTCCTCGGCCTGCTCGCCCTGACCAGCACCTGGGCCTTGCATGCCGGGCTCTGGACCCATGAGCAACAGCCGATTCGCGAAAAAAACACTTCAGCGACCGCAGGTTAGCTTCTTCCGCTGCGGGCTCGATGTGCTCCAGCGACTCGTCGCTCAGCGCGAGACCTTCGGGGCTCAATTCCTGCATCTGCTCGGCTTCCTCCTCGATGGACAGCCCTTGGAGCTCCATCCCTCGATTCCCTGCGAGATGCGCCTGGTTTGGCCGTAGTGGAATGAGTTTGGCATGATTTGTACTGTACAGAGACATGAGCCCACGCCAGCGGGAGTACTTTCGCCAAAAGTTGCTCAACTGGCGCGAAGAGCTGCTCAACGAAGCGCAAGCAACCCTGGAACAGCTGCGTGACGATAGCCATCGCGATGTCGGCGATGAGATCGACTGCGGCAGCCGCGAGGCGAGCCAGGCGCTT
The DNA here is from genome assembly GCA_003562815.1 of Chromatiaceae bacterium. Classification (GTDB taxonomy): domain Bacteria; phylum Pseudomonadota; class Gammaproteobacteria; order Chromatiales; family Chromatiaceae; genus Lamprobacter. The sequence continues at coordinate 55,748 of PWTO01000182.1, forward strand.
GAGCTGCGCACCCGCGATCATTGGCCGTAAGCTGATGCGCAAGATCGACGAGGCGCTCGCGCGCATCGACACCGGCGAGCCGATCGGTCTCGCTCGGTTGCAGGCGCGGCCGATCGCGACGCTCTCGATCGAGGCTCAAGAGCGCCGCGAGCTGCGTGAACGCCAGGCCAATCTGAACCACTGAGGGCTGCGCAGTGCAGACCTGCTTAGCTCTCCCCAGCATCAACCGTGCAAGTGACGCAAGCGTTGCCAAAAGCGAGTCAGGCGGATCGCCCGCAGTGTGGTTGCGAGCCTCGCCAGCTCACGGCGGCGATCACTCCACCAGCAGCGCCACGAACACCTGAACAGCGAGCGCAGTAGCGACTGGTTCAGCGCACAGAGCCAACAGCGTTCGTGCCTCACAGCTGTGGACGACGTTGCCCAAGGTGTGATCGGTGGCACCTTGGATGAACCTGCTTTCGGCTGACGCGAGTCTCCACTGTCTTGTATCCGGCGTGGCCGGCTCAGATCGGCGAGCGGCCAGGTCAGTAACGGCCGCGCCCTTGGCGAGTGAGGTCGCGCGCCATCGCGTTCTTTGCTTCGCGGCGGTGGCGATTTCTGGCGCGCCGCGTCTTGGCGTTGCCTGTGCTGGCGCGCCGTTGCCTGACGCATCGCTCTCTGGTGTGGTGAAAAAACATCAAACATGGTGGTGGCGGCGAGCAAAGATAGATACTATTGTTAATAGTGTCATTTATCTTAGTAAGAGCGCTTTTCATCTGCAATCTGTTTGCTAAACCCGCCAGTGTCTACTTTCAACACCCTCTCCCTTCGACACTCCTGCAGCGACAAGAGCTTACAACCGAAGGAGCAGGAACCCGCCGAAGCGACGGTGCGCGAGCTTGCTTGCGCGTAGCGCCTTAGGAATCGCCGTCCTTCAGGGCGGCGAGGATGTCAACGCAGGGCAATGGCACAAGCCTTGGTGTGTGCTGCAAGCGCAGGAAGTCGCGCCGCAGTCCCTCCAGCCGACCGATAAAGCGCTCGCGCTGGGCATTGCTCAGGGTGGGTTGCAAACCCAGGAGCAGGTTGGCGAACGCCGCGCGCAACGCCGGCTGGGCGTCGGTCAACGCACGCGGCAGATCCTCGAACTCGACCAGCCACTGGACCAGGAAATGCTCGATGGCCGCCGCCAAGGCGTCGGCGCGCAGCAGGGCGATCAGCGCCTCGCGCTTGGCGTGACGGTAGTCATACCAGGCGGGCGCGGTGTCCGGGATGCGGTGTGCAATCTCCCCCACCAACTCGCGCTGCTCGGCATCCAGAGCGCCGAACCACCAACGCAGGTTATCGACATAACGCTCGGCGCGTTTACGCGCGCGCCGCTCGGCATCCTCGGCGCTGGCCTTGGCGGCGTCTTCCGCGTGCTCCTCGGCGAAAGTCGCGGCGAGGGCGTCGATCTGCGCCGGGCTCAGATCGGCGAGCAGCGGGGCAACGGCCGCTATCGCGAGGCGCGCATGGCGCTGGTAGAGGATCTCGAACGCATCCAGCAGGCATTCGATCTTGTCATCGGTAAAGCCAGCGCGGGCATCCTCTGCGGCCTGCGCAAAGAACGCCGCCAGGTACGGCAGCTCTTCGGTGCGATGGCGCTCAAGCGCGGACTTGAGCAGCGGCGACCAGTCACGCTGCTGGGTGCGCTCAAGGTCGAGGTAATCATCGACATGGCGCGCGATGAAAAAGTCAGCCGTGTTGTAGGCCAACCGAACGCTTGAACAGCTGGTGGCGAGCAAGGTCAGCAGGATCAGCGGAATGGCGAAAAAAAAGATACGCATGGGGCGTGCGTAAATGGGGTTACAGCCGCTTCTGAGCAAGGCAAAGTTGTGGGGAGACCTCAGGCTCAGTGGTCATCCTCACCGGCACCAACCCCATCGATATAGCGATCCCGCGCTGCCCGCGCCCGCTCGAAGATCCGCAGTAACGCCGCGCCATCCTCGCGTCGGATGGTCTCGGCGAGCGCCCCCATCTCGGCCCCGAAACGGGCCAGCATCGTACTCAGCGCATCGGCATTGGCGAGACAGATATCGCGCCACATCTCCGGGCTCGACGAGGCAATGCGCGTGAAATCCCGAAAACCGCCGGCCGCATAACGAAAGATCTCGTCATTGCTGCGCATCCGCGACAAGGCATCGACCAGCCCGAAGGCCAGCATGTGCGGCAGGTGGCTGGTCGCCGCCAAGACCTCGTCGTGATGGACGACACTCATCTCGGTGACCTCGGCGCCGACCTGTTCCCACATCGCCCGCACCCGCGCGCGGGCCTCGGGATCGGTCTGCGCCAGCGGGGTCAGGATCACCCGGCGATGGCGATACAGCTCCGGGAACGACGAGGCAACGCCACTGTGCTCGGTACCGGCGATCGGATGCCCCGGCACCAGCCAGGGTGGTATCGCGCCGAACGCCCGCTCGGCATCGGCGACCACGCTGCCTTTAACGCTGCCGCCATCGGTGACGACGGCGGTGTCGGATAAGCGCCCACGAATGCGCTCGAAGACCCCGGCAATCGCCCCCAACGGCACCGCGATGAACACCATGTCGGCATCACGCACCGCGTCTGCGGGATCTTGACTGAAGCCATCGATCACCCCGAGTTCGAGCGCGAGTTCCAGGTTCTCGCGCGAGCGACCACAGCCGATCACCTCACCGACCGCCTCGGCCGACCTCAACGCCCGCGCCAGGGAGCCACCGATGAGGCCGACACCGATCACCGTGAGCCGTTCGATCATGATGTCGATCCTAATCGCAGCGCTTGAGCACGGCCGCGAGCGTGGCGAGCAGGCGGTCATTCTCGGACGCCAGGCCAATGCTGATGCGCAGATGCTGCGGCAGGCCATAGTTGGCCACCGGACGACAGATGACCCCCGCGCGCAGCAGCGCCTGATCGATCGGCCCGGCAGGTCGCCCGAGATCGACCGTGACGAAGTTGCCCACCGAGGGGATCGGCGCCAATCCCAGCGCCCGCAGTCCCTCGCCGACGCGCGCTAATTCAGCCCGATTGTGGGCGCGCGAGCGGCGCACATGCGCGTGATCGGCCAGCGCCGCCACAGCGGCAGCCTGCGCCGGCGCATTGACATTGAATGGCTGCCGAACCCGGTTCAGCAGCTCGGCCACGGCTGGGTGGCTCAATCCATAGCCGACCCTCAAGGCCGCGAGTCCATGGATCTTGGCGAAGGTGCGGGTGACGATCAGGTTCGGGAAGCGGTCGAGCCAGGTCGAGGTATCCGGGTACTGCGGTTCCTCGACATAATCGAAATAGGCCTCATCGACCACCGCGATGCAGCGCTCGGGCAGCGCGCAGAGGAAGGCCCGTAGCGGCTCGGCGGCGATCCAGGTGCCGGTCGGATTGTTCGGGTTCGCGATCCAGACCACGCCGGTGCGCGCGCTCACCAGCGCTGCCATCGCCTCCAAATCATGCCCATAGTCACGCGCCGACGCCACGCGCGCGATCGCGCCAACGGCGGTGGTGGCGATCGGATAGACGGCGAAAGCATGCTCGGAGAACACCGATTCGCGCCCCGGATAGAGGAACGCCCGCGCGATCTGGTCCAACACATCGTTGGAGCCATTGCCGAGAGTGACCTGTTCCGCCATAAGCCCGTGGTGGGCGGCGATCGCCGCGCGGAGCGCGAAACCACCCCCGTCCGGGTAGCGGCCGAGTTCCCCCGCCGCTGCCAGGTAGGCCGCGCGAGCGGCCTCGCCACAGCCCAGGGGATTTTCGTTCGAGGCCAGCTTCACCGAACCGGAAATGCCCAGCTCGCGTTCGAGTTCAGAGATCGGCTTACCGGGCAGATAGGGCTTGAGGTCGCCGATCTGTGGCGCCGCAAGCGCAAGCAAGCGGTGGGTGGGTTCGGTCATCAGAGCACCGCCTCGGGATAGGAGCCAAGCACCTTGCACAGGTTCGCTACCTGCTTGAGTTCAGCGAGCGCGCCCGCGACCTCGGGCGACTGCCGGTGACCACAGACATCGACAAAGAAGACATAGTCCCACACGCCTTGGCGCGAGGGCCGCGACTCGATCCGAGTCATGCTGATGCCCTGCTTGGCGAAAGGCGTCAACAGCCGATTCAAGCCGCCCGCCTCATTGCGGCAAGACAGCAGCATGCTGGTCTTGTCATGGCCGCTCGGCGGCGAATCCTCGGGGCCGATCACCAGAAAGCGGGTGGTATTGCCGGGTTCGTCCTCGATGCGCTGCGCCAGGATGCGCAAGGCATAGAGTTCGGCGGCGGCTTCGCTGGCCACAGCCGCCGTATCCGGATGACTCGCGGCGAGCTTGGCCGCATCGGCATTGGTGCTGACCGCGACGCGCTCGGCGTTGGGCAGCAAGCGATCGAGCCAGCCGCGGCATTGCGCGAGCGATTGCTGATGCGAGTAGACGCGCCTGACCGCGCTGAGATCGACCGCCTTGGAGAGCAAATGATGATGGATGCGCAGGGTCACCTCGCCGGCGATCCGCAGCGGCGAGCGCAAAAACATATCCAGCGTATGATTGACCACGCCCTCGGTCGAGTTCTCGACCGGGACCACGCCATACTCACAGGCGCCCGCCTCCACCTCGCGAAAGATGTCGCCGATCGCACCGAACGGTTGCGCATGGACCGAGTGACCGAAATGCTTGAGTGCGGCGGCCTGGGTGAAGGTGCCCTCGGGTCCCAAATAACCGACCTTGAGCGGTTTTTCCAGCGCCAGGCAGGCGGACATGATCTCGCGGAACAGCCGTGCGATCTCCTCGTCATCGAGCGGCCCTGGATTGCACGCCTTGATCCGCCGCAGGATCTCGGCCTCGCGCTCGGGCCGATAGTATTTGACCGATTCGCCGTGCGCGTCCTTGATCTTGGCGACGTCCTGGGCGCAGGCGGCACGCTCCGAGATCAACCGCAACAGCTCGGCATCGATGCTGTTGATGCGCTCGCGCACCTGCTGGAGCTGCTCGTCACTGGTCATGGGCGCAGACTACGGCAGGTTGCGCACCGAGAGCACGCCCTCGATACGCGCGATGCGCTGCCTGATCTCATCCGGGCAGGGGTTATCGATATCGATCAGGGTCACCGCCAGGTCATCGCGCGAGCGATTTAGCATATCGATGATATTGAGCCCGCCCTCGGCCAGATCCGTCGAGATCTGGCCGAGCATGTTCGGCACATTGCGATTGACCACCGCCATGCGATGACCACCGTTGCGCGGCAGGTGGATCTCGGGAAAATTCACCGAATTGCTGATGTTGCCATCCTCAAGGTAGGCGCGCACCTGCTCGGCGACCATCACCGCGCAATTCTCCTCGGCCTCGCGGGTCGAGGCACCAAGATGCGGCAACGCGACCACACGCGGGTGCCCCTTCAGCAGAGCGCTCGGGAAGTCGCAGACATACGCATAGAGCTTACCGGCGTCGAGCGCCGTCACCGCCGCATCGTCGTCGATGATCCCGTCGCGCGAGAAGTTGAGCAAGACCGCGCCATCGGGCATCTCGGCGATGCGCTCGGCGTTGATCATGTGCCGGGTCTTGTCGGTCAAGGGTACGTGGAAGCTGATGAAATCGGCGCGCGAGACCAGGTCGTCGATCGACAGCGCGCGCTCGACGTCGGCCTCCAGCTTCCAGGCACTGCGCACGGTGATGCTCGGATCATAGCCGATCACCTTCATGCCCAGCGCGCGCGCCGCATTCGCCACCAAGACGCCGATCGCGCCGAGCCCGATCACGCCCAGGGTGCGGCCCGGCAACTCGAAACCGGCGAACTGTTTCTTGCCGGCCTCGACCGCCTTGCCGATCGCGGCATCATCGCCCTCAAGCGCGCGCGCGAACTGCCAGCCCTGGGCGATGTTGCGCGCCGCGAGCAGCATCCCGGCCAGCACCAGCTCCTTGACCGCATTGGCATTGGCGCCCGGCGCATTGAACACGGCGATACCGCGCTCGGTCATCGCCTGCACCGGGATGTTGTTCACGCCGGCGCCGGCGCGACCGATCGCCTTCAGGCTCTCGGGCACCGGCAGATCGTGCATCTTCGCCGAGCGCACTAGGATCGCGTCCGGATGCGCCATTTCGGAGGCGATCTCATAGCCTTCGCGCGGCAGCCGATTGAGACCGGTCACCGAGATATTGTTCAGCGTCTGAATCTTGAACACTGGGCTTACCCCCTGGTCCGTTCGAACTCGGCCATGAACGCGAGCAACGCATCGACCCCCGCCTCCGGCATCGCGTTGTAGATGCTCGCGCGCATGCCGCCGACCGAGCGATGCCCCTTGAGCGTGAGCAGGCCGGCGTCCTTGGCACCAGCGAGGAAGTCGGCATCCAGTTCGGGATCGGCGAGCGTGAAGGGCACGTTCATCCAGGAGCGCGAGGCGGGCTCGACCGGATTGGCGTAGAAGCTCGAGCCGTCGATCGCGGCATAGAGTTTCTCGGCCTTGCGTCGGTTGATCTCGCCCATCGCTTCGAGGCCGCCGAGCGTCTTCAGCCATTGGAACACCAAGCCGGCCAGATACCAGGCATAGGTCGGGGGGGTGTTGTACATCGAGCCGCTGTCGGCGTGCACGCGATAGTCGAACATGGTCGGGGTGCCGGCCAGCGGTTCGCCGATCAGATCCTCGCGCAGGATCAGGATGGTCAGCCCGGCCGGGCCGATGTTCTTCTGCGCGCCAGCGTAGATCGCGCCGTAGCGCGAGACATCGATGGGCCGCGACAGCAGGGTCGATGACATATCGGCCACCAGCACCGCCGAGGATTCGGGGATGTAGGGAAACTCGACGCCCTCGATGGTCTCGTTCGGAGTGTAGTGCAGATAGGCCGCCTCTTCGGACAGCGCCAGCTCCGATTGTGCCGGCGCGCGCACGAAGCGCTCGGGCTGGGTGCTGGCAGCAACGTGTACGCTGCAAAAGCGATGCGCCTCGGCAATCGCCTTCTTCGACCAGCTTCCGGTATTCAGATAGTCAGCCTGACCAGAGCGCCCGGACAGGTTCATCGGCACCATCGCGAACTGGCTCGAGGCGCCGCCTTGCAGGAACAGGACACGATAGCCCTCGGGGATCGCCAACAGCTCGCGCAGGTCATGCTCGGCCTGCTCGGCGATACGCATGAACTCCTTGCCGCGGTGGCTCATCTCGGCCACGCACATGCCGGTGCCATTCCAGTCCAGCATCTCGTCCTGGGCTTGGCGGAGCACGGGCTCGGGCAGCATCGCCGGGCCGGCGCTGAAGTTATAGGGTCGAGACATCAGCGGTACCTTTTTCTAGCGTCGATCGAGTGGATGTGCATGCGCATCAGTCGGCAGCGTCACTGCCGTCTGGATCGGCGGCGTCTTCCCCGTCGCCGTCATCGGCGCCATTGAGGGCGATGATGCGCTCAATGCCGGCCAAGCGTTGGTTGTCGCCGAGGTTGATCAGCTTCACGCCCCAGGTGTTTCGGCTGAGGATCGAGATCTCGTCGACGCCGGTGCGCACCAGGGTGCCGGCTTCGGTGATCAACATGATCTCATCGCCGGGGCGCACCAGCACCGCGCCGACCTGCTCGGCATTGCGCTCGCCGATGCGCATCGAGATCACGCCCTTGGTGCCGCGGCCCTTGGTCGGGAACTCCTCGATCGGCGTGCGCTTACCCTGGCCGTTGGCGCCGACGGTGAGCACGGTGCCCGGCTCGGCCACCAGCAGCGAGATCACGCGCTGGCCCTCGCCGAGCGAGATGCCGCGCACGCCATGCGCGGTGCGGCCCATCGAACGCACCTCGGATTCGTTGAAGCGTACCGCCTTACCGGCGGAGCTGAACAGCATCATGTCCTGACGGCCATCGGTGACCGCGACGCCGATCAGATACTCATCCTCGTGCAGGTCGATGGCGATGAGACCGCGTGAGAGCGGGCGCGAAAAGTCCGACAGCGGCGTCTTCTTGACCGTGCCCTTGCTGGTCGCCATGAAGACGAAGCTGCCTTCCTGATACTCGGGCACCGGCAGGGTCGCGTTGATACGCTCGCCCTGCTCCAGCGGCAGGAGGTTCACGATCGGCCGCCCACGCCCGCCATAGCTGGCCTGCGGCAGCTCGTAGACCTTCAGCCAATAGACTTTGCCGTGGCTGGAGAAACAGAGCACGGTGTCGTGCGAGTTGGCGACGAAGAGCCGGTCGATGAAGTCCTCGTCCTTCAGGTTCGACGCACTGCGGCCCTTGCCGCCCCGGCGCTGGGCCTGGTACTCGGCGATCGGCTGCGCCTTAACATAGCCCGCGTGCGAGAGCGTGACCACCACATCTTCCGGCGCGATCAGATCCAGCAGCGAGATATCGGCCTGATCCTCGACGATTTCAGTACGGCGCCGATTGGCGTATTGATCGCGAATCGCCGTCAACTCCTCGCGGATCACCTGCATCAACCGATCCGGATCGCGCAGGATCGCGAGCAACTCGGCGATGATCTCGAGGATGGCCTCGAATTCCTTGACGATCTTGTCTTGCTCAAGCCCGGTCAGGCGCTGCAACTGCAGATCCAGGATCGCCCGCGCCTGGCGCTCGCTGAGTCGATACAGGCCATCGTCACGCAGGCCAAAGCCCGCGTCGAGGTCATCCGGACGAGTCTCGTCGGCGCCGGCGCGCTCGAGCATCCCGGCCACCTCGCCAGCGGCCCAATCGCGCGCCATCAGCCCCTCGCGGGCATCGGCCGGGCTGGCCGAGGCCTTGATCAGCGCGATGACCTCATCGATGTTGGCGAGCGCGACCGTGTAGCCTTCGAGCAGATGGGCGCGCTCGCGCGCCTTGCGCAGCTCGTAGATGGTGCGGCGGGTGACGACATCGCGACGATGGCGCAAGAAGTACTCAAGCATCTGCTTGAGATTCAGCGTGCGCGGCTGGCCATCGACCAGGGCCACCATGTTGATGCCGAACACGGTCTGCATGTTCGTGTGCTGATAGAGATTATTCAGCACCACGTCCGGGTAATGATCGCGCTTGATCTCGATCACCACGCGCATGCCGTCCTTGTCGGACTCGTCGCGCAGCTCGGCGATGCCTTCGAGCTTCTTTTCGCGCACCAACTCGGCCATCTTTTCGAGCATGCGCGCCTTGTTGACCTGATAGGGCAACTCGGTGATGACGATGGCCTCGCGCTTGCTGCGCGACTCGGTCTCCTGATGGGTGCGCGCGCGCAGGCGGATGCGCCCACGGCCAGTGCGATAGGCCTCGCGGATGCCGCGAATGCCGTTGATGATGGCCGCTGTCGGGAAGTCCGGGCCGGGCACGATCTCCATCAAGCGCTCGATCTCGACCAGCGGATCTTCGATGACGGCCAGACAGGCGTCGATGATCTCGCCGAGATTGTGCGGCGGGATATTGGTCGCCATGCCGACCGCGATGCCGGCAGCGCCATTGACCAGCAGATTCGGGAAGCGCGCCGGCAGGACCGTCGGTTCCTGCTCGGACTCATCGTAGTTGGGGATGAAATCGACCGTCTCCTTGTCGAGATCGTCGAGCAGCGCGTGCGCGATGCGCGCCATGCGCACCTCGGTATAGCGCATCGCCGCCGGCGAGTCGCCATCGACCGAGCCGAAGTTGCCCTGGCCATCGATCAGCATGTGGCGCATCGAAAACGGCTGCGCCATCCGCACGATGGTGTCGTAGACCGCCGTGTCGCCGTGCGGATGGTATTTACCGATGACGTCACCGACCACGCGCGCCGATTTCTTGTACGGCTTGTTCCAGTCGTTGCCGAGCACGTTCATCGCGAACAGCACGCGTCGATGCACGGGCTTGAGGCCATCGCGCACATCCGGCAGCGCGCGGCCGACGATCACGCTCATCGCGTAATCGAGGTAGGACTGGCGCATCTCGTCTTCGAGATTGACCGGCAGGACTTCTTTTGCGAAATCGGCCATCGCTCTGTGTGTACTTCCTGAAACGGGGGTGTAAGGCGCTCGGCGACGGGCCATCGAGCGGTATCGGCACGCGCGCAAACGCGCGACATCGCGGTGATCGGCGCCATTGATGCCTGGGCGACCGGACCAAACGGGCCGGCGTCGCGGTCTTCCGCCGCGATCAATAAAAGCCTGTGATTATAGCACTGAGCGGAGTCAGTATCACAGAGCGCGCGAGGCGCGCTCGCGCTGCGCGTGCAGTGCATCGTGGATCTGTTGCGCCAAGGTCTGGCTGATGCCCTCGACGCGAGCGATCTCATCTGGCGCTGCGCGCGCCAGCTCGCGCAAACCGCCGAAGGCCCGCAGCAGGCTTTGCCGGCGCTTAGGGCCGATGCCCGGGATGCCTTCGAGCGTCGAGGTCTTGCGCGCCTTGTCGCGGCGCTGGCGGTGACCGGTGATCGCAAAGCGGTGCGCCTCATCGCGGATCTGCTGTACCAGGTGCAGCGCCGGCGAGTCGGCACCGGCGACGATCGGCGCCCCGCCTTCGGATAAGTCATCGCCCAGCCCCTCGCCCACCCCATCGGCGAACCAAAGCTGCTCGGCGCCGGCCTTGCGATCCGGCCCCTTGGACACGCCAACCAGCTTGGCCCCATCGATGCCAAGCGCGTCGAGCACGCCGGCAACCGCGCCCAGCTGGCCCTTGCCGCCGTCGATGAAGAGCAGATCCGGCAACGGGACTTCGCCGGTCTGCACCCGCCGGTAACGGCGCAACAGCGCCTGCTCCAGCGCCGCATAGTCATCGCCCGGGGTGATGCCCTCGATATTGAAGCGGCGATAGTCCGAGGTGCGCGGCCCCGCGTCGTCGAAGACGACACAGGAGGCGACCGTGCGTTCACCCCCGGTATGGCTGATATCGAAGCATTCCATGCGCCGCGGCAGGTCCTCGAGGTCGAGCAGATCGCGCAGCGCCTCCAGCCGGCGCGTATAACCGGCGCGGCTACCAAGCCTTGTCTTGAGCGCGAGCGCGGCATTCTTGAGCGCCATCTCGACCAAGCGCGCGCGCTCGCCGCGCAGCCGATGCTTGAGCGCCACGCGCCGCCCGGCACGCTCGCTCAGCGCCGTGGTCAGGAACTCGGCGTCGTCTGGCTCGGCATTGAGCAGCACCTCGGACGGAATCTCCTTGTCGGCATAGAACTGCGCCAGGAAGCCCGCAAGCACCGCCGCTTGATCGGCATCGGCCGGCACCTGCGGGAAAAAGGCCCGGTTGCCGAGATTGCGCCCGGCGCGAATGAAGAACACCTGCACGCAGACGGTGCCGGCCTCCTCGACCGCAGCGATGATGTCGATGTCACCACCCTCGGCGCTGATGGACTGGCGCTGCTGTATCCGCCGCAGGGTCGCGATCTGATCGCGCAGCCGCGCCGCGCGCTCGAACGCCAGCGCCTCTGCGGCCTGCTCCATGCGCTCGCCAAGCTCGGCGATGACCTCGCCGGTGCGCCCCTCGAGGAACTTGATGCTGTGCGCGACATCGAGCGCATAGTCTTGCGCGCCGATCAAGTCGACACAGGGGCCGGTGCAGCGCTTGATCTGATAGTGCAGACAGGCGCGGGTACGGCTTTGGTAGAAGCTGTCGCGGCATTGGCGCACCGGAAACAGCTTCTGCAGCAGGTGCAGCGTCTCGCGCACCGCCCATGCGCTCGGGTACGGGCCGAAGTAGCGCCCCTTGCCCGTGCGCGGCCCGCGATAGAACGACAGGCGCGGGAACGCATCCTGGGTGCTGAGATAGATGTACGGATAGCTCTTGTCATCGCGCAGCAGCACATTGAAGCGCGGCCGATGGGTCTTGATCAGATCGCTCTCGAGCAGCAGCGCTTCGCCCTCGGTGCGGGTCACCGTGACCTGGATATCGGCGATGCGCGCGACCATCAGCTGCAGGCGACGAGTGAGCGTGCGCCCAAAGTAGCTGCTGACCCGGCGTTTCAGATTCTTGGCCTTGCCGATGTAGAGCGGCGTGCCCTCGGCATCGAGCATACGGTACACGCCCGGTTCGGTCGGGATCTGCAGCAGTGCGGTGCGATGATCGAAGGATGTCATGACGAATGGGGCTCGATGCCAAAACAGTGGATGCGGCGTTGGAGCGCGCGGCTGGTCGCCACCGGAGCGCTCCCGTATCCTGCTTGGATGCGATATCCAGACTATCAAGGCGGCAGCATCGTCAACCTGATGCAGTCGCTGATCCATGCGCGCGGGCATCGGCGCCCCGATGCCGCCCCCTATCCCGAGGCCAGGCTGCTGCCGGCGAGCGCGATCGCCAAGGCTCGCCATGTCGTGCTGCTGGTCATCGATGGGCTCGGCGACGAGTGGCTACGACGGCATGCGCCGGACGGACTCTTGGCGCGCCATCGGCTCGGCGCACTGACCTCGGTGTTCCCGCCCACCACCGCCTCGGCGATCACCACCTACCTCACCGGCGACGCACCGCAGCAGCATGGCATGACCGGCTGGCACATGTGGCTGGGAGAACTCGGCGCCGTGCTCGCGGTGCTGCCGGGCACCCCGAGGCACGGCGGTAGCGGCTACAAACAGGCGGGCATCGACCTGCGCCAACTCTATGGTCACCGCTCGCTGTTCGCCGCCCTGCAGACGCCCTCGGTGATGGTGTCACCGCACAAGATCGCGCGCTCGGATTACAATCTGGCCCATCTGGGGCCGGCGAGCCTGCAGCCGTTCGAGGGGTTCGATGGGCTGTGTCGTGCAGTTGCCAAGGCGCTGAAACGGGCTCGGGAGCCGACCACGGTGTACGCCTATTGGCCGGGCCTCGATGCGATCGGCCACGCGCACGGGATCGAGAGTCCTGAGGCATTGGCCCATCTCGACGCCATCGAGCAGGCGCTCGACGAGTTACGGCAGCGCCTCGCGGGCAGCGATAGCCTGCTGTTGCTCAGCGCCGATCATGGCCAGCTAGATGTCCAGCCGGGCCAATTGATCGAACTCGACACCCTGCCCGAACTCGCCGACTGTCTGCGCATCCCGCTCTGTGGCGAGCCGCGCGCGGCCTATTGCTACCTCCGCCCAGATCGCGCCGCGCGCTTCGAGCGCCTTTGCGTCGATCAGCTTGGCGCCGATTTCGAGCTGTTGCCCAGTGACACGCTCATCGCGCGCGGCCTCTTCGGGCATGGCCCACCCCATCCCCGGCTGCATGAGCGGATCGGCGATTACTGTCTGCTCGCACGCGATCGGGCCGCCTTGCATCAACACCTGCTCGGCGATCAGCCGTTCAAGCAGATTGGTGTGCATGGCGGTCTGAGTTCAGCCGAGCTGATGGTGCCGTTATGCCGCATCGCACTCTGACTCAACAGGCGCCGCTCGCGCGCTGCCGCAACCTCACGCTTAAAAGAGGACGCATCGATGGCTGAACTCTTCGCCTCTGGCCGGATCATCGATATCATCCTGATCCTCGTCTTGCTAGAGATGGCGGTACTGGCGCTCGCCCACCGCATGACCAACCGCACGCCCCGGTTAACGACGCTGTTACCCAACCTCGCGGCCGGGTTCCTGTTGCTGCTGAGTCTGCGCGTTTCCATCGCCGATCTGGGCTGGGTGTTTATCGCCTTGCCACTCGGGCTTGCACTGCTGGCGCATGTCTTCGATCTGGCTGGACGTTGGCCCAAGCATGAACCGAATCGCGAGTGAGAACGCTCATGCACGCATAAAAAAAGCAGCTGTCTAGCTGCTTTTAACGCGCTGCGCTGGGGCACGTGTAGGGACGCGTGGCCCAGCGCTCTCCCGAGAGAGACTGCCTCGACTGTTAGACGAGGCCGATCTGCTGGGATTCAACCTGGCTGGTGACCGGCGGAATACCGTCGCTGAGCCAGTTAAAATCAGCACTGCTGAGCAGGATGAAGTGGATCAGCAAGCCCAGTACGGCCAAAAAAACACTGATGGCTAACAGAACGCCGCGCGGATCGAAAATTTGCCAGAGCTTATGCATTGTGAGATTCCTCTCGTTAATCGCTATGATGGCGAGGACCATGGAAAGCCCGTGGTGCTCGCGATATCAGGTGTCGCAAGCGCGTCAGCCCTTACAGCCAGGGGCGCCACAACCAGGCCAAGACATGGGCGAGAACGACCACGCCAAAAAAGGCGGTCATGCTCGAGGTGAAGATGCCGTGGAATTCCTGGGCCTCTTCTTCGGTCAGTCCGGTCAGGCTCTTAGGGTCGGCCATGGATTTAACCTCCGGTTTTCTAAAAGGGCCTCTCGGCCATTGACCGCGTACACCCCCGCGGCGGGGTTGCCCTTCCGGGCTTGCCGCACCAAGCGTTTTACCCGGTGTCGACTTGCACCAACAGTTGGTGCTTCGATAACAGCCGATCGACGACTGCCATCGATCACATCATTTTAGTTCATCGTCCGCGTCGGCGGCATCGCCGACATGCTCGACTCAGGTGCCTCGACTGCAGCCCCTCCAATCCAGTTGAAGTCCTTGGACCCCAGCAAGATGAAGTGGATCAACAGTGCTAACACGAACAGAAAACTGAACAGTGCCATCAGAGTGCGGCGCGGATCGAATAGCTGCCAAATACGATGCATGGAATGTCTCCTGGTGAGGTGTGAAAACAGGTCCGAGACGCTGTTTTCACACCAGAATGTGACTCAGCTTAATCAGCTTCAGCCTACAGCCAAGGACGCCAAAGCCATGCCAGCACGTGAGCAAGAACGACGACGCCAAAGAACGCAGTCATGCTGGATGTGAAGATACCGTGGAACTCTTGGGCTTCCTCTTCGGTCAGGCCCGTCAGGCTCTTGTTGTCAGCCATGGAAATCACCTCTGTCGTTTTTCAGGTTTGACCTTGCGGTCATTGGGTTCCGCCCAACTGGGCGGGGTGATCCATCACCCTGGATATTCCTACCGAGTCTGTGGTGCCGGCGGATACTGCAGTGGAGCCGGCGGATAACGCATCATCGACGGCGGCGGATACTGCAGCTGTGGCCGATACTGCTGTGGCTGCTGCTCCGTCGGTGCCTCGGCTTGGGCGTCGGTGGCCGCAGGTGCCGACTCGTCGGCTGCCGCCTCCGGTGCTGGCGCGCTCGCCTCCTCGGCGTCGGCCTGCTCATCGCTCGCCGTGGCGTCTTCCGCTGGCGCCGCTTCCTCAGTCGCTTCCTCAGCCTCAGTCGCCTCCTCAGCCGGTGCCGCTGCTTCCTCGGCGGGTACGGCGGCTTCCGTTGGCGCGGCGTCCTCGGTCACGTCCTCTGCGGGTGCGGCTTGGGTGTCTTCCGGTGCGCCCGCTGCGTCCTCGGCAGCCTGCGCGGCGGCGGCTAACCCACCTTCAGGGATCGGTCCCTGTAGGGAAGGATAGTCCTTGACCATCGGCGCACCATAGAGCGGCTTGTAGGCGCCCTGATGGCAGGTGGTGCAGTACACCTTGTAGACGTCACCCAGGGGGCCGCGACGCGACTCCGGCAGGACATCCGACAGCGGCACGACCCATTCGTTGTTCAACTCCCTGACATGGCGAATCGCGTACCAAGCGGTGGTGCGCTGAGGCGTGCTCTGATCCCAAGCGTAGAACGACCGTGAGTTATGGCAATAGGTGCAGTTGACGCCAAGTGCATCGGACATGTGCATCATCAAGCCATAGGTCCATTCCGCCTGCTTGATCGAACGCCGATTGCCCTGCGGCAGCGCTGTTTCGCCAATGACGCGAATATCATTGTCTTGCAGCAGGAAGGGCGTGAACGGGTCATAGGGCAGCGCTGAATAGGCCACGGTAGACGATGCAATATTCTGCCCCGTCGGCGCCAAGGCCGTTGGCTGACCCGGACCTGGATCGCTGGTCCAAACGTACTCCGGTACCGGATTGCCGCGATGGCAGGTGTAGCAGGTGACACCGGTATCCGCCACATGGTCCTTCCAATTGGCGTTGGTATCCTGGGTCATCTGGAGCATCTTGCGCGAGGCGATCTTGGTATAGATCCCGTCTTCCTCGAACCCACCGTCACTGACGTGGCAGTAGTAGCAGCCTTGCTCGGGAGCAACCCAATTGGTCAGTGCCACCATCAAGCGGTTGAACTCATTGACCGTGAGATCACCCAGCACCTGGACGTTTTTATACACATCCTTCGCCATCGGACCACCTTCGGCCGCCGGTGGAATCGGGGCTGGTGGCACATTGGCCGCGAGCGATTCCCTGAGCAGCTTCGGGTTATAGTTGGTCTGCATCTGCAGGCCGCGATAGCCGTTCTGGATGGATTCCGGCGGTGGTGCCTCGCATCCGAGCAGGATGACCGCAGCGAGCAAAGCCACCAAGGCCAGCGTCTTGCTATTTAGGATCTTCATTGCGATACCCCCTGCAGCAGGGCCGGATCCTGGATCGTCAACTCGGACGGATACGGAGGCACGATGCCGTGCTTCATCCCCCAGAGATACCAGTTCTCGACCACCGTGCCCGTTAGCAGAATGCCGAGGCCTGCGGTGATGACCGTCAGGACCGCGAACCACCAAGCCCAGCGATGGATCGATTCCATGGTGGCGTTGAAGCCCATGGTCCAACGCCAGAACAACATCGCACGCTCGGCTGCGGTACCGCGACTGGTGATCTGATCGATCTCGCGATCGCCACCGTAGCGCGACACACCGAGGATGGTGCCACCATGCATCGCGAACAGCACGGCCGACCCGTAGAGGAAGGCGATGGAGAGCGCGTGGAACGGGTTGTAGTAGAAGTTGCCGTACCGGATCGAGATCGCCGCTGTCCAGTCCAGATGCGGGAAGATGCCGAACGGAACCGCTTCACCCCAGCTTCCCATCAACACCGGGCGGATAAAGCCGAGCGTCAGGTAGAAGAAGATCGCGGCGGCAAAAGCCCAAGCGACGTGGGTGCCGGTGCCCAACGCGATAGCGCGCTGGTAAGTCCTGATCCACCAAAGGAGAATCGAGGCGGTCAGGAAGAAACCGGCGATCAACCACCAGCCACCTTCACCCAAGGGCGGAAAACTCAACCCATAGGCCGGCGGTGGCGGCTCGAGTGCGAGCCAGAAGAAGTTCTTGAGGAACGCGATCGGGCTCCAGTTCACCGACGCCAGCATATTCAAGCCGATGATCTCGATGGCGATAAAGCCACAGATCAGCGAGGCCATCCCGGCGAAGCCCAAGTAGATGGGTCCGATCTGCGCGTCGCCGATCTTGCCAATCCAATAATTGAAGATAGGCTTACCGAGCCGCGGCAGACTCCCGGGTGGCAGGGCGACGCCGGGATAAGCCGGCTCGCGGACCTGAACCCGCGTAAAGATGTTTTGATACTCAGCCATGTTGGTGTCCCCTTATGACCAGAACGGCAACTCGAGCCACCAGTTCCACCACTCTGGCCAGCCACGCGTCCAGAATGGGCCACTGATCACGATACACACGGCACTCCAGAAGGCCGCATTGATCGCGAGGAACAGACCCAGGCGATGGATGCCCAGCGCGCCGATGGAGTAACCGACGAGGTCGCGGAAGAAGGTGTTCTCATGCTCACCCGTCTTCACTGGCTCACCCTTTGCCGGATTCGTCATCGATAGGATCAATGAGCCGTGCAGGGCCAGCGCGAGCGCGTTGGTGAAGAAGAACGTGATCGCCAGCATGTGGGCCGGGTTGTAGTGGAAGTGCAGGTATTGGTAACCCACGTTGGATACCCAGTCGAGGTGACTGAAGATGCCATACGGGAAGCCATGTCCCCATCCACCCATCAAGATCGGCCGAATCACTACTAGCGTGATATAGGCAAGAATCGCAAAGCTGAAGGCGATCGGGACATGCAGCCCCATGCCTAGCTTGCGCGCAATTTCAGCTTGGCGTAGCGCCCAAGAAACAAAGGCGCCAATCGCACAGATGGTAATGAATTGCCACAAACCGCCTTCCGTGAGCGGCGCCATTCTGAGCCCATAGCTCAGATCAGGCGGTGCAATACTGATTTGCCAAAGGTTCCAGGTCGGGCCCATGGCCGCGCCCCAGACGATCAGCAGGGTACCAAGCGTCGCGAAGAATATTGTTGTGACTCCGAAGAAGCCGACATAGAACGGCCCCACCCAAAAGTCGAACAGATCCCCCCCGAGCAAGTTACCG
Organism: Chromatiaceae bacterium; assembly: GCA_003562815.1. GTDB lineage: Bacteria > Pseudomonadota > Gammaproteobacteria > Chromatiales > Chromatiaceae > Lamprobacter. The sequence continues at coordinate 73,697 of PWTO01000182.1, forward strand.
CCGCGAACGCGGTATTTTTTCTCGAAACTCAGCATGGCCATTGAAGATTTCCTCTGCTGGGGAGGTCGCGCAAAAACGCCCTCCTCGTAGCAAGATCGGCGGCAGGCGGTGCCATGCGGGCATCCGCACTGCCGTCATCCGATAGGCCCTGTTACATCTGCTGCGGGGCGACCTGAGCAGCCCGCACGCCTTCAACGGCCGGGATACCGTCTTCGAGCCAATTAAAGTCGTTGGTGCTGAGCAGGATCATGTGGATCCCCAGACCAAGGACGGTCAAAAACACGCCGAGGGCGATCAGCACGGTCTTGGGCTCGATCAATAGCCAGATCTTATAAAGCTTTTCGTTCATTGTTCGATTCTCCAATAGTCGGTCAACAGGCACGGATCAACGGTGTGAAATGACACGCGACGATCCCGATCAATCTTTAACGTGACGGGACTGGCTTACAGCCAGGGACGCCACAACCAGGCCAACACATGCGCGAGAACGACGACGCCAAAAAAGGCGGTCATGCTTGATGTGAAGATGCCGTGAAACTCTTGGGCCTCTTCTTCCGTCAATCCAGTCAAACTCTTGTTGTCTGCCATGGGGTTACCCTCCGGTTCAGCTAACTTGGCCATTTGGCCGTTGGCGCATGACGTATGCGTCACCAGGAAAACGCCGTGGCTGCTTTTGCCGCAGCGCTTGCAGATATCCACGAATCGCGGATACCCGCTTGGCTTTCACGACAGGGGCGTTAGCCCGACGTCGTGCAAGCCCGAAAGAGGTGCGTGGATGGCGCGTCAAGCAGCCGGTCCACGTATGAATCGCCCTGTCATCGGCCGTCGAGAGCAACGCCGCGCGCTTGACCGCAAGCCGACGCGCCTGCTCGAGAGCGGCGGCGAAGGTGGGCATGTCGGACAAGGCGTTCATCGGTGCGTGCAATCAGTGCTGGCTCTTGGGCGGTTCGGATGGGTGCCTGGCGCCGATCAGCGGCAGATGCCCTAGAAGTTAAGTGTCAGTCTAGCCTGACCACGCTATATGTCAAGCCTAATTTACACATGAGCCGTCAACATAGGTTGGCATTGCCATTCTGATTGACGTATCACAGGAAACGGTCGCAGCAGCGGGGCCCAGATCGACCACCGACAGCGCCCAGCACGGCGGCGGGTCGCGAGCGGAAACACTTGGCTTGGGCTGAACGTTGGCGCGCATCGAGCGCGTGGAGCGAGCAGGAAGGCTGGCTAGCGAGCGCAGGAGCGCCGATGAGCGCCCTGCTCTAAGGACCAGCAGAGAAGAACGGCCCTCGGGAGCGAGGTACGCAGCAGCGCGAGCAGCGAAGAGGAGCAGCCTTTGCTAGCTCGAAAGCCATCAGAAGGCGCTGTAGGCGCTGCAGAAGCGGCTGTCGGGGCAGCCGCAACAAAAGGGAAAAGAGAACAGAGCAGAGAGGGATGGGCGGACAGGGACGCGCGTTAGGTGACACGTCCGCGTGCGAGCTGCTCCTGGGTTGCCTGCAGCGTTGCCGGGGTGACGCACTCCTCGCCGGCGATCCGCGCCGCACGCTCGGCCGTGTCCCGCAACCGTTTAGCGGCCGAGATGCGAGTCAAGACCGGGGTTGCCTCCAAGATCTCGTCCAGCAGGCGTTGCGCCTCTGGCTCCCAGGGCAATTCGCGATGCGCTCGCGAAGGGGTTGCATCGACCTGATCCAGATCGGTGCCGAGCGGCAGGATATTGAACAGCGCGTCGAAGAGCGCGTTACAGACCTCTTGGATCAGATAGGTCGCCCCCGAATAGCCCATGAACGGCGTGCCGGTGTGGCGCCGAATAATAGTCCCAGGCAGCGAGGCCGGAATAAACGCCGCGCGCCCGCCAATCTCGGCCAGGTACATGCGCTCGTTGTAGCCACCGAACAGGATCAGCGGCGTTTTCGTGTGCACGGCCTCGCGCACCGCATCGTTGTCCGGCTTCTTCCCCGGTCGACGCGGGACGGCGAAGTTGCAGGGCAAGCCCATCTCCTCCTCGAGGAAATGGCGCACACCACGGGTATAGGTCTCGGTCGCGGCGATGCCGAAGCTGGCGGTGCCAAAGAAATCCTGCGTCACCGAGCGCCACAGATCCCAGATCGGCTTGATCGTGGTGTGCTTCTCGCGCTCGATGAAGGGCTCCGGGTCCAGCCCGAGCAATTCGCCAAGCGCACGCAGGAAGTTGGTCGTGCTGTGCAATCCGATCGGCGCCTGCAGATAGGGCTTCTCGAGCGCCTCGCACAGCTTGCGGCCAAACTCGCGGTAGAGGCAGACATTCACCTCGGCATCGGCCAAGCGCGGCACATCGTCGAGGTGGGTACCGAGCGGGAAGGTCAGATTGACCTCGGCGCCGATGCCCTCGATCAGCCGCCGGATCTCGGCGAGATCCGACCAGGTGTTGAACATCCCATAGATCGGGCCGATGAGATTGACCTGCGGCTTGTCGCCCTCCTTGCGCGCCTTCGCCTTCGCCGTCTTGGCCCGCCGCTTCGCGCCAGTGGCACCATACTGATTCCACAGCCAGACGATGGCGCGATCGGCGCTCTGCCACTGATCCTCGTCGATGGTGCGCGGCAGGAAGCGCTGGATCGGCGTCCCGGAAGGCGTCACCCCGCCGCCGATCATCTCGGCGATGCTGCCGGTGACGACCACCGCCGGTTGCTCGGGATCGAGGGTCGAGAAGGCGCGCCGCATGGCGTTCTCGGTGCCATCCTGCCCCAGCTCCTGCTCGCCGAGCCCGGTGACCACCACCGGCAGTTCATGCGGCGGCAGCGCATCGGTGTAATGCAACACCGCAGTGACCGGCAGGTTCTCGCAACCGACCGGCCCGTCGATGATCACCGACAGGCCCTTGACCGCCGTGAACACATAGACCGAGCCCCAGTAGCCGCCCGCGCGATCGAGATCCTGGATCAGCATCAGCCCTGGCCTCCCGGAAGCGCCGTCTTATGCGCTGACTTGTTGCCCGGTTTGTTCGCTGGTTTCTTCACTGCTGGATTCGATCGAGGGCGCGGCGGCCGATCCCAGACCCCGGCGGTGTCGCCCTCGCCGACACCGGCGAAGAAGGCCGTCATCCGGTCGAAACGCGCCTGGTTGGCGAGCGCGGCATTGACCACCTGCGCCAGGGAGCCGGCCCCGGCCGGCCCCATCAGCGGTCGCGCCGAGATCAGATTGGTGAAATAGAGCGCCGGAATCGACTGCTCCTTCGCATGCTGCACGACCGGCGTGGTGCCGATGGCCAGATCCGGCTTCACCGCGTCGACCGCCGCCTTGTCCTGCTCCAGCGTGGCGCGGAACTGGACCACCACGCCCTTGGCCTCGAGCCAGTCGCGGTCGGCCTCGGACCAGGGCGTGCGCGGCGTGGCGGTACCGACATAGGGCACCCGTGCGCCGCTCTCGATCAGCAGGCGCGCGACCAGCAGCTCCGAGCCCTCGTAGCCGGAGACGATAATGGTGCCATCGATCGGCGCCTTCGCCATGGCCCCTTGGATCGCGGGCAGGAAGGTATTCTTGGCCGTGGCGATCCGCTCCTCGGCGACGTTGCAGGCCCTACCGATCGCCTCGAGCCAGGCGGCGGTGCCATCGTAGCCCACCGGCGCCGAGCCGACCACAGCGCGCCCGGCCTGCTGGAATTCGCGAATCGATGCGGTGTAATAAGGATGGATGGCGGCGACGGCGGCGCAGTCGAGCGCAGCGTAGAGTTCCCGCCACTCGCGCGTCGGCACCACTGGCCCGGTGGCCAGCCCCAGCGGCGCGAGCATGGCGCCGATGCCGACTGGATCGGCTGGGAACATCTCGCCGAGCAGCGTCACCGTCGGCTGCTCGCTGCGCCCGCCGCGCGGCGCCTGCACCGGACCCTGCTCCGCCTCGCCGCGCGCATAGCGCAACATGGCGCTGGCCAACACATCCTTGGCCTCGGCATGGGTCGGTACCCCGAACCCTGGGACGTCGATGCCGATGATGCGCACGCCATTCTGCGCCTTCGGCAGCAAGCGCAGCGGCACGCCGGAGGCGGTCGGCACGCACAGGTTCATCACCACAACGGCATCGTACTTGTCCGGATCGGAGAGCTGCTGGACGGCCTCACGCACATCCTCGAACAGCTTGCCGGTGACCAGCGTCTCGGAATCGAAGGGGACATAGCCGACGCTGCGCCGCGCACCATAGAAGTGCGAGGTGAAGCTCAGCCCATAAACACAGCAGGCCGAGCCGCAGAGGACGGAGGCGGTGCGACGCATACGCAGACCGACGCGAAGAGACCCAAAGGCCGGACACATGGTTTGGGGCTGATCATGGGGTCCAGCGGGAGCGTCGGTCGCCATTGAGAGCGGAGTGGCTTGCGGGTGGGCTGATTGCATCGGAGTCGCTATCTCAGGCCTCGTCGTAGACCACTTCGAGGGACGGCTTATCGAGGTTCGCCGCATTGCACATATCCTCGATGGTCGCGGGCTCGAGCACGACATCGCGCCCCACGGCATCGCTCGCGAACAGGTTGAGCAGTTCATCTTGAGTGAGCGGTTTGGCGCGCAATGGCGGCGCTTCGGCCGCATTCACGCCCAACTCCTCGAACAGCGGCGCCCAGGTCCCACCAGGCACGCCCACGATCTGATAAGCCGCGCTCTTGCGACGGATGTCGTCATCCGCCGGGATCGAGGCCAAGACCGGAATCCCGGCCTTCTGCGCCCAGGCCTGGGCCTCGCCAGTGCCATCATCCTTGTTGATGACGATGCCGGCGACGCCGACGTTACCGCCGAGCCCACGAAAATATTCGACCGCAGAGCAGACGTTGTTGGCGACGTAGAGCGATTGCAGATCGTTGGAGCCGACGACGATGACCTTCTGGCACATATCGCGCGCGATCGGCAGACCGAAGCCACCGCAGACCACATCGCCAAGGAAATCGAGCAAGACGTAGTCGAAGTCCCATTCGTGGAAACCGAGCCCCTCGAGGATCTCGAAGCCGTGGATGATCCCACGCCCACCGCAGCCGCGACCGACCTCGGGGCCGCCCAGTTCCATCGCGAACACCCCATCGCGCTTGAAGCAGACGTCGCCGATGGCGACCTCCTCGCCAGCGGCCTTCTTCTTCGACGAGGTCTCGATGATGGTGGGACACGCCTTGCCGCCGAACAGCAGCGTGGTGGTATCGCTCTTCGGATCACAGCCGATCAGCAGCACCTTCTTGCCCTGCTGCGCGAGCATGTAGGAGAGATTGGCGAGGGTGAAGCTCTTGCCGATACCACCCTTGCCGTAGATCGCGATGATCTGGGTCTGCTTGATCGCCGGCGCCGCGCTCGACGAGGCGGCGGGCTGCTCGGGCAGACCGATATTCACAGCGCCAGCTGTGGCGGGGGCGTTAGCCATGCATTCCTCTCCAATCGAGAACCATCTTCAGGCAGGTGGGATCATCGAAGGCCGTCTCGTAGGCGGCAGCCGCCTCGGCGGCATCATAGCGATGGGTAATCAAGCCATCGAGCGACAGCGTGCCGGCTTCGATCAACATGCGCACGGCGCTCAAATCGGCATCGCGGAACTCGGCTGCGACGCGCAAGCGCAACTCGCGCATGAAGGCGGGCGGGAAGTCGAACGAGAGCGGCGCCTCGTAGAACCCGGCGAGCACGATCTCGCCACCGCGTGCCAGCCGGCCGATGAGCGTATCGAGCAGCGCGCTGTCGCCGCTGACATCGCAGATCACCGCATAGTCGAGCCGCTCGTCGGTTTGGGGATCGATCACAGCGTAACCCGCCGCACCGCTCGCCCGTGTCGGGTTGGTCTCCCAGACCACCGGCGGCGGCGCCCCGAGCGCGATCGCCACCCGCGCCAGCAGCCGGCCGAGGACCCCATGGCCGACGATCAGATCCGGGCAGGTCTTGCCCTCGCCGGCGATGGCATGATGAGCGGTGGCGGCGAGCGCCATCAACACGCCCTGCTCGCCCAGCGTAGCGGGGATCGGCAGCAACCGCGCACCGGGCACCACGACCCGGGCGGCGGCGCCGCCGAACAGGCCGTTGACGTCGCTATAGCAGCGCGCGCCGGGCACGAACACGAGTTCGCCCTCGCTGCGACCGCTGTCGACGCCGGCCTGTGTGACACGTCCAACCGACTCATAACCCGGCACCAGCGGGTAGCCCATGCCGGGAAACACCGGCATGCGCCCG
>PWTO01000129.1 GCA_003562815.1 Chromatiaceae bacterium
CGCGGCCCTGAACGGACTCAACCGGTTGTTCTAAACTTCTCAGATGACCGAACTGCTCAGCCTCTCACGCGCCGCGCGCCTCGCCGGTGTCACCCGCGCCGAGATCCAAAAGCGCATCCGCCACGGCGAGATGCAGACCTTCGAGGGGCAAGTCGCGATCGGCGATCTGCTGCGCGTCTACCCCAGCGTCAGCCTTGAGAAGAGCGATGATTTCGAGCGCGTCGAGCAGATCAAGGCCAACGCCTTACCGCAACACCAGGACGAAGAGACGCGCCTGCCAAGTCAGCAGGTGCTGATCACGCGCATCAAGGCACTGGCCGAGGCGTTGGTGCAGCGTGTCGCCCGCGTCGAGGCGCTGGAGCAACTGCTCGATGAGACGCGCGCGCGACTCGACGCGCTTGCGTGCGGCACCGGCGGTCAGAGCGGCACCGGCGATCAGGGCGGCACGGACAGCGCTCCGGCTGTCCCGTCTGAGGAGGTCCTGCGCGACCTCGGCGCCTGGCTGCAAACGCGCCGCACGGCCCTAGCCGAGAACCCGGTCGAAGCGGCACAGACCCAACTGCTTGCGAAAGACAGCTTCCTGCGCATCATGTCCGCCAGCGTGCAAATGATCCCGTCCGGACACGAGTTCTTCGTCGATGGCAATGAATCCATCCTCGAGGCCGCCGTGCGCTCGGGTCTGCGGCTCGGCTACGGTTGTGCCAGCGGCAACTGCGGCGAATGCAAGGCGCGGCTGGTCACCGGCGAGGTCTATCGGCTGCGCGAGCACGATTATGTGCTGAGCGAGCGCGAGAAGCAGATGGGCTATCTGCTCACCTGCTCGCACACGGCGGTGACCGATCTGCAGCTCGAGGCCGCCGAGGCGCATTCGCCAGACGATCTGCCGGAGCAGGAGATCCAGGCCCAGATCCGCAAGCTCGAACCGCAATCCGGCGGCCTGATGCTGCTGCATGTGCAGACACCGCGCACCAATACCCTGAGGTTCATGGCCGGTCAGCGCGCTCGGCTAGCGCTTGCGCAGGGCCTGCAGCGGGAACTGCCGATCGCCAGTTGCCCCTGCAACGGGCGTAACCTGCTGTTCGCCGTGCGACAGGACGACGATGCCTTCAGCCGCGCGGTGTTCGAGACGGTGAAACCGCGCCAGCCAGTGACCCTAACCGGCCCCTATGGGGACTTCGTGCTTGCCGAGGATGCCACCGAGCCGGCGGTGTTCATCGCCCTCGAGGACGGGATCGCACCGATCAAGAGTCTGATCGAGCATGCGGTCTCGATCGACAGCATCGAGGCCTTCCATCTGTACTGGTCGGTGCTACCGCTGAGGATGCACGACCACCAGCCCTGGTGTCGGGCGCTGCGCGAGACGCTGGATAATTTCGCTTTCACGCCGCTGGTCGATGCCGCCTGTGACGATCTGCTGGCGCTGCTGGAATCCGATCTCGAGGCGCTGCCGGGTAATCGCTACTATGTGGCCGGTCCGAGTCACGCAGTGAAGGCTGTCGTCTCGGCGCTGCTCGAGGCGGGGGTGCCTCAAGCGCGCATCGCCAGCGAGGAATTTTTGGGCTGAGCCCTGGCGGCCCGGCAGAACTCAGGGCAGGGCTCGGCGGGGATGAGGCGGGGCGCGGTCAGATGCTGGATGGGCTCTGGCCGCATGCTATCTGGCTCAGGCCGCAGCGCTATCGAGCATCCGATTTTGGCGGGGCGGCAGGAACACGGTGCCCTTGCCGAAGCGATTGACCGCCTCGTTGCGGACCCACGCCGGCGCATCGGCATAGAAGCGGACATAGGTAAAGCCGCAATCACCCCGCTCGATGCTGGCGACCCACTCGTTGAAGCTGCTCGTCTCGTTCATGCTGCACTCCTTCTCGGCCCGTTGGCGGGCTCGCGTGTCACCTGAGCCAGGCGGCTCTGTGACCTGTTGTTGTGAGGATGCGATCACATTGGATCGATCCTGGTTGTTTTGGCCCAAACTCCTTGGGGGCGGTTTTCCTTGCGATTCCTTATGGATAGTGTGCATCGGAATCGATACCAACCGACTTTACCGCCGATTCGAGATTTAATGCAACTTCCGTTCCGACAGTCGAAGATCGAGACCTGGCAAGAAGAGTAGATCACCCAGGTCGAGCAAACCACCCCAGCGCCATCCCCCGCGAGCACCTAACCCGGCATCAGAGCCACAGCAGACCAGCCGCGCGCACCAGACCGATTGGCCGGCAGCCCGACTACCTCGGCCGCGTCGCCTTCCACGCCGCCCCTGAGCACCGTCACCTGCCACTGCCGGACGACCCCGAGGCGGGTGCGCGCCTGGGGGTGGTCAGGGTCTGCTGCTACGCGCCTATCCAGCCGTTGGTCCAGCGCTAGGCGTCTTCGAGATTGGCGAGGCGTTCGCTGATCTCCCAGACGCGCGCATTGGCGGCTGGATCGCACACCTGAGCCGGCATCGTGATGATGCGGCAATCGCCGAAGTATTCACCGCTGACATCAGCCACCTCGGGCGACTCGAGCAGATACATCACGCGCTCGGCGGCTTGCTCGGGTTGTGCCAGCGCCCAGCCGACCAGCAAGCTGACGGATTTCCAGAACAGCCCCTGGGCGCCGTCGGTCCCGCCGAGGTTGGATTTGAACACGCCGGGAAACACGCAGTTGATGGTGACGCCGCTGCCCTTGATGCGCTTGGCGAACTCGCGCGTGACATGCAGCATGCCGAGCTTCGACTCGACATAGGCGCGCATCATGCGAAACGATCGGCCTTCCCAGTTCAGGTCGCCGAGTTCCATGGCCTCGTTGATGCGGGTGCCGACGTTGACGATGCGCGCGGGCGCAGCGGCCTTAAGTTGATCGAACAGCAGGTTCGTCAGCAGAAACGGCGCGAGGTGATTGACCGCCAGCGTGCATTCGATGCCGTCCTCGGTCAGACAGCGTTTGGGAAAGGCAGTGCCGGCGTTATTGACCAGAAAATCCAGTGCGGGCGCGCGCTCCTTGATCTCCTCGACGAGTTGACGGACCTGGGCCTGTGACTTCAGGTCCGCGTTCAACAGCTCCAGACGGGTGTTGCCGGTGGCGGCCTCGAGTTCCGCGCGGGCGGCCTCGCCGCGCTGCGAGTCACGGGCGACCATCAGCACGCGAGCCCCTCTCGCCGCGAGCGCCCGCGAGACCGCCTTGCCAAGTCCGGAGTTAGCGCCTGTCACCAGGGCAGTTTTATCTGCGAGATCCATCGAAGAGCCTCTTACGGTCGGTCGAGTGAGCTGTCTTGGCTGCGGATATCGGTCTTGCTGGCGTCAGGTCAATGCCCTTGCGCCGATGCTCCGTTATCGCATGATGCTGATCATTTTGCCTAGTGTTGACCGGCATCCATCGAGACGCCCTCGCTCGAGAAAACAACCCGCATCCTGATGTTCCGCAGTTCGGTCAGGACGTTCGGGTTTTCTTCGATATCGTAGATCCACGCGGCGGTGCGCCCATCGACCTCGGTCGCATCCGTGTCGATGATCTCGGTTGGTACCACGACCCGACTGGCAATCCGCAGGCCGGCGAACATGGCGGCCATCTGCTGCAGCATCTGCGCTTCCAGCTCGCTGTCGATGTCATCGCCGTTGGCACCGGCCTGATCGTCGCCCTGCGTCAATACATAGTGGCCATCGGCATTCTGCGTCAGGGACAGCGGATTGTCCTCGAGGAATTCGGTCTGGTTGAGCGCGGCAAGATGATCGAAACGGATGATCAGCTGCATGTAGCGCCAGCCATCGACGGTTTCCGAGGTCGCGGACAGGAGTTCGACACCATCGAGTTCCTTGGCCTCGAACTCCTCGCGCACCTGGGCTTCGTCGAAGCTCATGTCGAAGGGGGTATCGGCGTCCATCGTCATCGCCTCGCCCTCGTCCTCGCCCATCGCCTCGGCCATCTTCTCCATCGCCTCGAGCTGGGCAATCGCTTGCTCCGACATGCCATAGCGCATCTCCAGCACGCCGGAGCCGTCGTTGTTGAGGGTGAGGGTTTGATCGATCTTGAAACATCCAGTCAGTGCAAACGCGATGGCCAGCACGCAGAACACACGTAGGGTACGCATCTTGATCTCCGAGTGAAAATGAGCGCAAAACCATCCTATGTTCGCGCACAAAAAGCAAGCCTAGGCCCGCCAGTGCCGGCCGCGTTGACGTCGTAGGTGACCGCCAGGCACGAAAGCCGGTACACTTGCGCCTGTGGATCGGCGACGGTGATCGTGATCCTCATGCGCGGGTGGCGGAATTGGTAGACGCGCTGGATTTAGGTTCCAGTGGGTAATCCCGTGGGGGTTCGAGTCCCCCCTCGCGCACCATACGAATCAATCACTTGCGGCATTTTCACATCATGGTCCGCACGCGTTCTGCGATCTCGAACGCCTGCACGCCATTCGAGCATCGGTGGAGCATTAACCGCGCAACGGCTCGGCGGGGCGAGCCGCACGAAAGAGCCTGAAAAAGTTCTCCGTGGTGATCTCGGCGAGGGTCTCGACCGAGAGGCCGCGCAGCGCCGCAATCCGCGCGGCCACATGGGAGACGAAGCGCGGCTCGTTCTTCTTGCCTCGATACGGCACCGGCGCCAGGTAAGGCGAATCGGTCTCGATCAACAGGCGCTCTAGCGGGATCGACTGTGCCACTTCGCGCAACGCCTCGGCGTTCTTGAAGGTGAGAATACCGGAAAACGAGATGTAGAACCCCAGGTCCAGGGCCTGCTGGGCCATCTCCCAGGTCTCGGTGAAGCAGTGCATGACGCCCCCGGCCTGATCGGCACCGGCAGATCGCATCAGTGCGATGGTGTCCTCGCGGGCATCCCGGGTATGGACGATCAGAGGCTTTGCGAGTCTGCGCGCGGCCTCGATATGGGTCTCGAAACGCTGACGCTGCCAGCCGAGGTCGCCGTCAGTGTAGTGATAATCGAGCCCGGTCTCGCCGATCGCGACCACGGCGGGGTCGGACCCAAGCCGCACCAGCTCATCGACCGACGGCTCTTGACCGTCCCGTTCGTTCGGGTGTACGCCGAGCGAGACCGAGATATCCGCATGGCCACTGACGCGCTGGCACATCGCCGCGTAGTGCTCCAGATCGATACAGACGCAGAGCATGTGTTGCACGCCCTCCGCGCGGGCGCGCATCAGCATCGCATCGAAATCGCCTTGGTAGGGGGTCAGATCGACCCGGTCGAGGTGGCAATGAGAATCGACGAACATCAATCAATCACCTTGGGGCATCAGCATGCCCTTTTATAGCGTATGGGTCGGGCGGTGGGCATCGGTTCCCACCGGCAGGTACTGCTCGAAAGCTTGGCGAATCGTGTTCTTGTCCTGCACGTTGAACTGGATACCCACGCCCGCGACGCGATTCCCCTCGGCACCCGGCGGTGTCACCCAGACCACCTGGCCGGCAACTGGAATACGCTCCGGCTGATCCAAGAGCTGCACGAGGAGAAACAGCTCATCGCCGAACCGATAGGTCGTGCTCGTCGGCACGAACAGGCCACCGTGCTTGATGAACGGCATGTAGGCGGCCTGTAAGGCCTGTCGATCCTTGATGACCAAGCTCAGGATGTGGCTTCGCCTCTCGACCTGCTCGGCTGGCATCGCTCTATACTCGATGTGGATGTGGATCTGGCACTCGCTCTGGAGCTTGAATCGCGACGCGGTGCGCTTGCTTTATGCACGCATCCATGTGAGCCGAGCCCAGCGCACCAGCAGAGCCTCGAACAACAGTTGCTTGTTGATCGGCGCCTCGACCACTGCGCGTGCCTGCAACAACTGCTGTAACAGCCGGTGTCCGGCGGCTGGCTCGATCCGCTCGGCGAGCGCGTTCAGTGCGCGCCGCGCGTCTCGATGGATCACGCTCGCCATCGTCGGATCGACCGACACGCGCAACAGGTCGGTCAGCCAATCGATCATGGCCCCAAGCACCGCCGAGGCCTCGAGCCGTTGCCACGCATTGGCCACGGCGATCGGATCATGCTCGCCCCGGGCAACGCCCACGATGTCATCGACGAGCCGCTGGCGCAGCGCCAAGGCCTCCGTTGTCGCCAGCGCCAGGGCGCGAAACGGCGCCCCATGGGCTAGCGCAAGACAGTGCGCGGCATGGGGCACGTGCGCCTTGGCCTGCTCGGCGAGGCGAGCTTCGAGCCAGGGTAAGGCCACGGAGTCTGCAGGCACCGGGAGGCTAACCCGCTGACAGCGACTGCGAATGGTCTGGCTCAGGCGCTGCGGCTGCTCGGTGACGAGCACCCAGACCGTCGATGCCACCGGCTCTTCCAAGGTCTTCAAGAGACTATTGGCGGCGAACGGATTCATCGCGTCCGCCGGCACCAGCGTTAAGACTTTCACCGAACCCCGTGTCGGCGTCAAGGTTTCGCGGGCGCAGAGTTGACGCACCTGCTCGGCGCGAATCTCAGCGCTCGCGGCCTCGGCCTCAGGTGCGAGCAGCAGCTGATCGGGGTGATGACCGGCGCGCAACAGCACGCATTCGCGACACACGCCACAGGGCCGTGCCTCGACATGATCCGCACCACAGAGCAACAATCCCGCCAGGCGATCGGCGAGCAGTCGTTTACCGATGCCAAGCGGGCCGGCGATCAGCAACGCCTGCCCTAGCCGCGCCTGCCGATGTGACCGCGCCAAGCGTTGCCAGACCGGCGCTAGCCAGGGCGGTAATGGCTCCGTCAATGAGCGCGATGGGGGCGGCGTCGGCTCCATCTGCGCTTACAGGCCGGCAAGCAGGCGCTCAGCGAGACAGACGCGGATCTCGGCGGCCACCGCTGCTTCGCCCTGATCGGCGTGAATCAGACACACCCGATCAGTCGAACGCTCGGCGATCTCCAGATAGGCCGCTCGAACACGCTCGAAGAAGGCCAGCGCCTCACCCTCGAACCGATCCGGTGCCGAGCGCTGCTGCGCGCGCGCCAGTCCAGTGGCCACCGGCAGATCGAGGATCAGGGTCAGATCAGGCTGCAGCCCGCGTTGGACGAAACGCTCCAGTTCCGCGATCCGCGCCTGCTCCAGGCCGCGTCCGCCGCCCTGATAGGCGTAGGTCGCATCGGTGAAACGATCGCAGACCACCCACCGTCCAGCGCTGAGCGCGGGCTCGATACAGTGCGCCAGATGATCGGCGCGCGCGGCGAACATCAGCAACAGTTCGGCCTCGACGGTCAGCCCAGTATGGGCTGCATCGAGCAGCAATCCACGAATCTGCTCCGCAGCCGGGGTCCCGCCCGGCTCGCGGGTGACGACAGGATCGATCCCCTGCCCTCGCAGCCAGTCGACGAGATGCGCGAGCTGCGTCGATTTACCAGCGCCTTCGCCGCCCTCGAGCGTGATGAACCGGCCACGGCCCTCGGCTGAAGACACGCGTGGCGAGGCGTCGCCTCTGGGTGCGATGGGGTACAGGCCGGCCATCAGGGCGCGTCCTCGAACAGGCTGCAGCGGCCCCCGCGCAGATAATAGCGCACGGCGCAGTTGTGCTCTTCGAGCGTGGGCGAGAAATGATGGCTGCCATCGCCACGCGAGACGAAATAGAGCGTCTCCCCGTCGGCCGGGTGCAGGGCGGCATGGATCGCTTCGCGTCCTGGCAAGGCGATGGGCGTCGGCGGCAGGCCGTCGATCACATAGGTGTTGTAGGGCGTTGCGCGTTGCAGGTCCGAGCGTCGGATGACGCCATCGTAGTCATCGCCCATGCCGTAGATCACGGTTGGGTCGGTCTGCAGGCGCATCCCGCGTTGCAGCCGGCGGACGAAGACGCCGGCGATTTCCGGCCGCTCCTCGGCTTGGCCGGTCTCCTTCTCGATGATCGAGGCGAGGATCAGGGCCTCGTAGGGCGTCTCGATCGGCAGCCCATCGGCACGCTGTTCCCACTCCTCGCGCAACACCTGTTGCATCCGCGCGTGAGCGCGTTTCAACACCGCGACATCGGTGCTCGCGCGCGAGACCATGTAGGTATCTGGAAACAGCCAGCCCTCGGGATGCGGCTCGTCGATACCTAGCCGCTGCATGATCTCGATCTCCGGGAGGCCGGTCAGCTCGAGCCGCAGGTGGTCATTGTCGGCCAGGCTCGCCACCGCGTCGCGAAAGGTCCATCCCTCGATCAGGGTGACCGGGAACTGAACCGAGCGACCACTGGCGAACAGCCGCAGCAGATCCAACGGCCGCATGGCGTCGGTCAGCGCATATTCACCGGCCTTGATCTGCCCCTGGAGCCGCTCTTGATAGGCCAAGGCGATGAAGAAATAGGCATCCTCGATCAACCCGTCCTCGACCAGCCGACCGGCGAGGGCGCGCAATCCGGTTCCGCGTGGGATCTCGAACACCGGCGCTTCGGTGGTTCGTTCCAACTCCGATGGCAACGTGATCGGGGTCGCCAGAAAACCTTGGTACTCGAACCAGAGCACGCCGAACACGGCGGCGCCGATCAGGATCAGCGACAAAATAGCGGCAAAAAAACCCTTCACCAGTCGGACTCCGGTTGCAACAGCCGAGCGTGGATGGGTTCGAGCAGCGCCCAAGGCAGCCGGGACGGCTCGAACGTGCGACCCTCGAACAGGCGGATGGGCCAAATACCGATCAGCGCATTGGTCAGGAAGGCGCCGTGCGCGCGCATCAGATCGGTCAGCCTCAGGCGTTGTTCGCGCACATCGAGACCTGCGGCGCGGGCCGCCGCGAGTACGCGCGCGCGCGCCGTCCCGGCGACCCCACAGCGATCGATCAGCGGTGTCCGCAGGCGGTCCCCGTCGGCCAGGAACAGGTTGGTCATGGTCCCGCAGACCAGCGTGCCTTCGGCATCCAGCATCAGGCCTTCATCGATGCTCGCGTCGGTCCATTCCGCGCGCGCCAGCACCTGCTCGAGCCGATTGAGGTGCTTGAGACCAGCGAGCTGGGGGTTCGTTCCGAGCCGGGTCCGACAGAGGCGGACGCGGGCGCCCCGACGATGGGAATCGGTCTCGGTATCCAGCGCGGCGCGCGCGTTGAGCATCAGGATGCGCGTGGGCCGGGGCTCGGGCGGCGGCCGATAACCGCGCGCCGAGGGGCCGCGCGTCAGGATGATCTTGAGGGTGCCATGCTCGACACCGGCGCCGAGCTGGCCGGCTTCGGCCTTCAGTCGCGCCGGCGATGGCGGCGGCAGCCCGAGCCGCACCGCGCCGAGGGCGAGCCGGTCGAGGTGGTCGAGCCAACAGCAGGGCCGACCGGCGCGCACGGCGAGGGTCTCGAACAGGCCATCGCCATAGGCCAGCCCGCGATCGGCGACATCGAGATCGGAGCCGGCCTCGCCATTGACGAGGCAACGCAGCGCCGCTCGACTAGAGCCGTTTGAAGGCCAGGGTACCGTTGGTGCCACCAAAACCGAACGAATTGCTCAGCGCGACATCGATCTTCATCTCGCGTGCGGTGTTCGGGACATAATCCAGATCGCAGTCCGGGTCCGGGGTCTCGTAGTTGATCGTCGGTGGTGCCACCTGATCGCGAATCGCCAGCACGGTGAAGATCGCCTCGGCACCGCCGGCCGCGCCGAGCATGTGCCCGGTCATCGATTTGGTCGAACTCACCGCCAACTGATAGGCCCCATCGCCAAAGGCGCGCTTGATGCCCTTGGTTTCGGCGATATCGCCGGCGGGCGTCGAGGTGCCGTGGGCATTGATGTAATCGACCGCCGACTTGTCCAACCCGGCATCGGCGAGCGCCATCAACATGCAATCGCTTGCGCCCTCGCCGGTCAGTGACGGTGCGGTCATGTGATAGGCATCGGAGTTCATGCCGACGCCGACGAGTTCGGCGTAGATGCGCGCGTTGCGCGCCTTGGCGTGCTCGTACTCTTCTAGCAACATCACGCCAGCGCCATCGCTGAGCACGAAGCCATCGCGATCCTTGTCGAATGGGCGGCTGGCCCGTTGCGGATCGTCGTTACGGGTCGAGAGCGCCCGCGCGGCGGCGAAGCCCCCCAAACCCACAGGCGAGGTGGCCATCTCGGCACCACCCGCGAGCATGACATCGACGATACCGCTGCGGATCATAAAGGCGGCGTCGCCGATATTGTGGGTCGCGGTGCTACAGGCGGACACGATCGAGTAATTCGGACCCTTGAGCCCGTACTTGATCGAGAGATCGCCGGCAACCATGTTGACGATATTGGCGGGAACGAAGAAGGGCGAGATCTTGCGCGGCCCCCCCTCCAGATAGGCGCCATAGTTGTTCTCGATTCCCGTGATTCCTCCAATACCAGAACCGATGGCGACGCCGATGCGCCGACAGTTCTCCTCGGTGATCTCAAGGCCCGCATCCTCGATCGCCTGTGTCCCTGCTCCGATCCCGTAATGGATGAACGCATCCATTTTCCGTGACTCCTTCTTGGAGACGTACTGGGTGACGTCGAAGCCATAGATCGGGCCGCCAAAACGGCTACTGAAGGAACTCACGTCGAAGTGGGTGATGGGCTGGATGCCACTGCGTCCCGCTAGGATGTTCTCCCAAGCGGACGGAATGTCGAGACCTACCGGAGCGACGATGCCGAGTCCGGTGACAACGACCCTTCTGCCTGACATGAATGACCCCTCAAATCTAGATAGCGACAGACCGTCGCCAGAACATCATAGGCCCAATGCCGGGTCACGCGAAGGCATCAACGCCTCAAACCCGGCCTAGGAGCCCAAAGGATCACGGCTGACGCGCACGCGCGCGCCGCGTGACCATCAACGCTCAGCTCAACCGAGATGCGCGTTGACGTAATCGACCGCCTCTTTGACCTTGGTGATCTTCTCAGCATCCTCGTCCGGGATCTCGGTCTCGAACTCTTCTTCGAGCGCCATCACGAGCTCGACCGTATCCAACGAGTCAGCCCCGAGGTCGTCGACGAATGACGCGTCCAAGGTCACTTCTTCTTCCTTGACGCCCAGTTGCTCGACTACGATCTTACGCACCCGCTCTTCAACGCTACTCATGATTGTTAAACCCTCAGGATGTGGAGACACGTCACCCTCTCAATGAGAGGCCGCGCCATTTTAGAGACAAACAACGGCGGGCGAAAGCTCGATCAAGACCAAGCCAAGCCCCGCCAACGATCAGACCATGAGCATCCCACCATTGACATGGATGGTTTGGCCGGTCACATAGGCCGCATTCGGCGAGGCCAAGAATGCAACTGCGGCGGCGATTTCCTCGGGAGCCCCAAGCCGGCCGAGCGGAATACTGCCGAGCAGCGCCTCGCGCTGTCCCTCGGGCAATTCTCGCGTCATATCGGTATCGATGAAACCCGGCGCGACCACATTGACGGTGATTCCGCGCGGACCGATCTCGCGCGCCAGCGACTTGCTGAAGCCGATGAGACCGGCCTTGGAGGCGGCATAATTACACTGCCCGGCATTGCCGCTGACACCCACCACCGAGCTGATGTTGACGATGCGTCCATGGCGCGCCTTGGTCATCGAGCGCATGCAGGCCTTACAGAGGCGGAAGGCCGACGAGAGATTGGTGTCCAGGATCTCGTCCCATTCCTGCTCTTTCATGCGCATCAGCAGATTATCGCGCGTGATGCCGGCATTATTGACCAGGATCGTCGGGCGCCCGCC
>PWTO01000294.1 GCA_003562815.1 Chromatiaceae bacterium
AACGGGATCATGACAAGACGCGGCGGAGCCGGATGGGGGGCAAGAGAGGAGGTGGGCTATGAAGAGAGTGCATGACGACATCCCCTCTCACTGCACACCGCTGGTGTGCAGCATGGAATCTCGGACGGCGAACAACGCTCCCGGTTGCCAGCACTCCCTGGTGCTTCTTTCCAACGGGGATTTGCTCTCGTTCGGCTTCGGGCAGTACGGCCAGCTGGAGCATGGGGACTGGGATCACCGCTACACACCGACAGGCATCCCCACGCTCTCAGGAGCAGTGGCCGTCGCTGCAGGGCAGCACCATTCGCTTGTCCTCCGAAGATCTTGGGGAGGATGAACTGCAGATAGCAATCAAACAGGAGGTGGGGCGGAATGCGTAGGAACGTTGCTCTGGCGGTGTGTTTGGGCGTGGTGCTGGCTGTGGCTGTGCCGCAGGTGGCGGTTGCCTCCTCAGGAGATGCTGACGAGGAGCTAATCGCGTTCGGCATCCTCGAGGCATTGGCAGTGCAAGACAAGGATGCAAGGCTACGCAGGGGATCCACACAGATCGCCACGGGCCTTGCTGCAGGCGTGATTGCTGGGATCGCCACGCATGCTTTGCTGCCCGAGTTTTCTCAGTACGCTCTGCCGGTCGGTGCAGTGGTGGGCGCTGTTGGACTCCTGCCGGGCGCCATCACGATCAGCCGTCCTACAACGTCTGAGTTAGCCCTTGAGCGTGTGTTGGCATACCCGGAAGATCAACGTGAGGAGCAGAGCGTCGTGGCCCTTACACGGCTTGCCGATGCGGCACACGAGGGGCGTATCCTGACAGCAATCCACTACGGAGCTCAGGGGCTTGCCAGCTTTGCCTCGACGGCTTACCTGGCGTTGCCTCCTCTGTACTATTGGGGCTTCTACAACCTTGGAATGGCCGGCTACACCCTGTTCTTTCCCACGAGAGAGGAACGTGCACTTGGCTCATACTTCAGCTTGACGGAAGGGGAGAACAGCGAGTGATCCAGCTTAGGAAGACCGCTCCGGTTCTTGTGGCGCCAGTATCATGAGCTCGTCACTACCGGGAGCCGCGCAAGAGGATAGATGCTGCCGTGCGAAGCTGAAGAGGACGAGCCAGCCGGTGGCGCAGTGCAGCAACAGGGATAGCCTCCATTCCTGCTGGCATCACGCTGAGGCGAGCTACAGCGAGAGGCAGCGCGAACCCTGAGCTACGAAGGAGGACCGATGAGGTACTGTTGCAGATTGATCATCTCACTAGCCCTGCTAATGCCGATCTGCTACCAGGCAGCGGGGTTTGATGAACTCGCTTTGATCTCGACCCTTACACGCGCGACGGCATACACACTGAGGGCTGCGGATCTACAGATTGGCATAAGGAACGTACTTTCTCCCATGGGAGCCCACGTATCCTATGGTGTGAGTGACGCCTTCCATGTTGGGACTGCCCCCATCATGCTCGCATTAGGCTATCTCAACGCACACGGCAAGTTCAGTTTCGACCTGGGGACCGAGGAGCGGCTTGCTCTGGGTGTGCCACTTTCGTTGTACTACTCCATTTGGGATGAATACCTATACGTAAGTGCGGGAACCGTACTGAGCATGAAGGTGCATGACGATGCCACACTCCACGGGGGCCTGACGATCGGAATGACAGAGATGGGCGATATTTCCTTCGCGCCATACGGTGTCGTCGACTATAGCTTGGATACAGACATCAAGCTAGTGGGAGAGGTTGGGCTCGTTCCTTTTTCGCTTTCCGGTGGAGTCCTGGCTCGCTTCTGGGAGTCGCTCGACGTGAAGGCAGGGTTCGGTCTCTTTCCTTTCGCAGTGAGGATGGGAGTAGACTGGACGATTAACCTGAGGAGGGAGGAGTGAGATAGGCGCGTCGGGGCGGTGAGCATGCCCTCTCTGGCGGATGATGACACGCGCTGCCGGCCACGGAAGGATCAACCAATCGGGCGCTCGGGGGCAAGTTGCCACAGAACGACCCCACTCAGAGGCCCGTAAATGGCTTCCGTGGCCCTTGACCTATGTCCGACATAGGGCCACTACCCTGAAGCGCCCTGAGCGGCCGCTGGGCGGGTCAGACGCAATGGAGGCCCCTGGGTCGAAGCAGTAAGGCGCCCTCCACCAAGAGCACAGCCACGATCATCCGCCAGGCTCGCACCAGAGAACACCCATGTGCGCGTTAGGGGCGAGTTGATGACAGGCCGCCGTTGGGCACGACTTCGCTCGGCCGGCCCTTCATGCTATGGTAGTTCGACTGACCTGAAGCGAGGAGGGAGGGCGCGCTGTGGGTTCCCATGAAGAGCAGGAGAGGGTGGGGGAGTAGATCTACAGGGGATGAACTGCAGATAGCAACCAAACAGGAGGTGGGGAGGAATGCGTAGGAGTGTTGCTCTGGCGGTGTGTCTGGGCGTGGTGCTGGCGGTGGTTGTGCCGCAGGTGGCGGTTGCCTCCGCGCACGATCACGGGTTGGAACTGGTCGGGTTCAGCATCCTGGAGGACCTGGCGGCACAGGACAAGGAAACAAGGGTGCGCAGCGGGTACCTGCAGATCGGCGCGGGGATCGTAGTAGGAGTCGTCACAGGTTTCCTCTTGCAGCCCGTGATCCCTGACTATGCATTGCCGGCTGCGATTGTGGTGGGGGCGGCAGTGTCTGTGCCGGGGATCATCGCTTTGAACCGTCCGTCAGCGTCGGAACGGGCCTTCGAACGTGTGCTGACCCATCCGGAACCTGAGCGCGAGCAAAGAAGCGTCCTTGCCCTTCGCCAGTTATCGGATGACGCTCACGAGAGGCGCATCATACGTGCAATCGGATACGGAGCCTCGGGGCTTGCTGGCTTCGCCGCCGCGCCTTTGTTCGCGACAGAGAGGACCTACTACTGGGGCTTCTACAACCTTGGCATGGCGGCGTACACACTCTTCTTCCCGTCCAGAGAAGAACGAGCGTACAACACATATTTGAGCCTGACCCAACCGGAGGAGAGCAGATGAGACCGAGAATGGACGGCTATCCACTGCTGCTAGCCCGGC
>PWTO01000157.1 GCA_003562815.1 Chromatiaceae bacterium
CCTCATCGGTGATGTTGGCGAGATAGACCTTGGGCTCGCCGGTTTCTTGCTCGGCACGCTGGCGCGCGGCGCCAAGCAAGGCCGAGCGGCGCGCGATCGGCGACCAGTCAGGGTCGGCCAGCATCTCGTCGTCCTTGGCGATATCGAGCCCGCCGAGCCAGCCCTGATAACCAAGCTCGGCAAAGGGCTCGGGGTCCAAGCCGATGTTGGGCTTGATCACCCCGAAGAAGAAGGGCCGGTTGTGAATCTGCCAGCGTTCACGCAGGCCATCGAGCCCGAACTGCGGCCCCTCGAACGCGGCCAGGAAGCTATCCGGAAACTGGATATCCAGCAGCTTGATCAGCGGCACATCGGGGGCAAAAAAGGGGCCTTCGCCAAGGATCGCGCTGAGCAGGTTCGGCAGGCGCGGGCCAAAGTTCGCATGCGGATGCGCGATGCGCACCCGGCAGACGCTCACTGGCCCCTTGACCGGCGGGACGAGCGCATAGCTGGTGCCGGACAGCTCGGTCTCGACCTCCAAGTCCATCACCTTGGCCGCGAAGCGCGGGCGATAGTCTTCCTAGACATCGACCCGGCGCCATTGTGCGGTCGACTGCTCGCTGCATAGATGTGCGGCGGCAACGCGCGGATCACCCGCGCATTCGATGCGGTAGTCGAGGATCAGATGCGCCTCGGGATCGAGCGCGCACGCATCGCTGTAGAAACCGTCAATATCCGAGGCACGCATGATCGCTCAGTCCTCCGCCGCTTGACCCAGAAACTGCAGCGTCACGCTGCGCTCCGGCCGCGGCCCGTCCAGTTCAACGAAAAAGACCGACTGCCAACCGCCGAGCAGCAGCTCGCCATCGGTGATCGGGATGGTCTCGGAGGCATTGGTGAACAAGGCCATCAGATGTGCATGTGCGTTGTCGCGATCATCGACTGGCGCCAGGTTGTGCAGGTAATCGCCATCGCGCGGCACCAAGCGCTTGAGGAAGGTCACCATATCGCGCTGCAGTTGGGTCTCGCGTTCATTGAGACAGATCGCGGCCGTGGTATGACGCGAGAGCAGCGTCACCAGCCCGTCGCGCACGCCGCTGCGGGCGCAGCACTCGCGCAGTTGTTCGGTGATATCGACGAGTTGGATCGGCGCCGTCGTCTGCAGCGTGATGGTGTCCAGGCGTGTCAGCATGTGGATGGTTCTCAGCTTAATGGCTCTCGGCGTGCGTCAGGGTAAACATCATCATCCGGGCAGGAGCCACAGTATAGGCGAGCATGAAAGGCCCTGCGTTCATGGGCCGTTGGCCGGCTGGCTCAGGCCGCGTTGACGGACTCAAAGCTCGCCAGCGCCGAGCGCAGGTGCTCGACGATCTCCTCTGCCAGCACCTCGGGCTCGGCGAGGTTGTCGAGATCGGTCATCGAAGCATCGCGCAGCCAGAAGACAGCTTGAGCGTGTGATGCACGTTGGTCCGATAGTCGTCGTACCAGACCTGGGCGGTTTGCGGATCGGCGGACTTGGTGTCCTCGGCGTTGCGCTCTAACAGCCCCTCGTAGATGTCGCCCTTCACATCGGCGCCCAGCATCACCCACTGGGTACCATCGACCATGTCGATCAGCCGGTACAGTTTGGCCGGGTCGGTGATCTTGTTCTGCGCCTTGGTGAAGATCTGCCCGAGCATGCCTTTGTACTCGCCCAGGCGGCACAGCAGCAGGATGTAGTGCGCTTCCAGCTCCGCACCGCGCCGGGTGGTCAGGCTGGTCCAGCCATAGCCTGCGGGGATGCCGACATCGCGGTTGTAGGGCGGGCGCGCGTATTCGTCCGCCATCTTGAGAAAGATGAGGTAGGTGAGCTGCTCCAGATAGTCGCCATAGCCGAGCCGACGCCATCGTCGCGCAGCGTGGTGCAGAAGCTCCAGACCTTGGAGACGATGGGGGCGGTGGTCGTGAGGGTGCTGCCTGTTCAGTTGCGCGAAGGACATTGGCGTCTGCTTGCCGGAAATACGTCTTAGACGTATCCTTGGTTGATGTATACGATCATCGAGACGCCACTGTTCACGGCTGATGCGCGATCCATCTGGACCGATGACGAGCGCGGCGAGTTTTGCGCCTGGCTCAGCGAGCACCCGCTGAGCGGTGCCGTCGTTCCTGGTAGCGGTGGCTGCCGAAAGGTGCGCTGGGCGCGTTCCGGGATGGGCAAACGCGGTGGCGTCAGGGTGATCTATTACCACCAGCTCGACAATGGCGAGATCTACCTGCTGGTGATCTACGCCAAGTCGGTGCGCGGAGAGATCCCAGCACACTTCTTAAAAGCCATTCGGGAGACCATCGGCGATGCAAGATAACGACATTATCACTGGTGAAGCGCTCGGCGAAAAGCTGCTCGAATCCGTGCGCCAGATGAAAGCCGGTCAGGGAACAGTGGTGTACCCACCGGCCCAGGCCGCGCGACACCGGACCGGGCTCTCGCAAGCGCGGTTCGCTGAACTGCTTGGGGTGTCCGTGCGAACCCTGCAGGAATGGGAACAGGGCAGACGCCAGCCGAGCGGTGCGGCGCGCACGCTGTTCAAGGTCGCCGAACGCCATCCGGAGGTGTTGCGCGAATTGGATTGATCAACCTGCGTCAATCGGTGCTAACCAGTTCTCGATCATCAGATCGCATCAGATAGATCAAGAAGAGGTCGCGCGCTGTGGCCGCATTCTCCAAGCGCGAGAGCGTCGGTGCGCTGGCCAGATCCATGGTCTCATCGAGCGGCTTGCGCTCCAGCCCGAGCTTGAATCACGCACCCTTGCGCAGCTGGTCGGCATCATTGCCGTCTTCATACCCGCAGGCGACCTGGTAGACCCGCTGCCCGATCAAATCGCGCAACGGGTGCGTGATGTAGGACGGATAGCGGCGGTCGTCGAACGCTGCGCTCAGGCCGGCGACAGGAGCAAAAAACAGTTCCTTGATTTGTTGCCGAAGTTATTTATAATTATTCTCTATAAGCAAGCGATACAGCATCGGCGAGTTTGCCAAGCGCATTGGCCGCTCGCCCCAGACGATCCGGCG
>PWTO01000202.1 GCA_003562815.1 Chromatiaceae bacterium
ACCGGAACCAAAGCCATGCGCATGTCCGGTTCCATCAGTTCGGACATTTCGAGGGTGATCCAGCGCGATGAGAAATCAGGCTTGGCAGGCGCGTCCAGAAGACCGCCAAACCGGCCGCCGGCCACGAACGGCCGCAGCGCTTCCTTGGCGGGACCGACCGGCAGGAAGCCCTGGAGCACGGTGAGCGTGCGCTCATGCCGGGGAGACGCCGCGACCAGGTCGAGCGCGCGCTCCAAAGCGCGCGACGTGGTCTGATCGACCGCCACGCCCTGATCCTCACAAAGCTCGCTCAGCCAAGCATGGGCCGAGCGCCGGCCGGCGGGCCGATCCACATCGGCCAGCGGCTGAAACGCCATCCCGCCGGCGCCCACGTCCACATACTGACCGCCGCAGCAGAGGGTTGCGATCCGGGCCGAGCGGCCCTTGTCGAGCAGGATCACCCGAGAGCCGGGGTATCGCTGCCATTGCATGGCCAGTGTCCCCAACAGCACCGACTTCCCGCCGCCGGTCTCGCCGAGCACGAGGGCGTGGTTGACGCCGCCGGACCTGAGCGACAGGCGGAACGGATCGCGCCCGGGCGTGGCTGCCAGGGCCAGGGGCGGCACTTCTTCGGCGCCGGTCCAGACCGAGGTCACCGGGGCAAGGTGCGCGAAGTTGCGGCTGGCCGTCAGCCAGCGGGCCACGTTGGCGTAGCTGTGTCCCGGGAGGGTGCCGAGATACGCCTCGGCCGCGTGGTAATCCTCTTCGCGGGCGACGAAGTCGCGCGACCTCAGCAGCCTCTCGATCTCCTTGGCCGCCTCGTCGGCGACCAGCGGGTCCTGGTGCCACGTGACAACGTTGATGGAACTGAGGCCATGGACGATGCCGGTTCCGCTCTTGTCCCGGATGGCTTCCATGGCCTCCGAGGTATCGTAGACGGCTTCCGGATCTTGGTTCTCCGGGTCCTTCTTGGTGAGGATCTGGACGAGGTAGCCCATCAGGCTGGTGCGCCGGAGCGCACTGCCCGACCAGTTCCGCATGATCGACGCCTTGGATTCGCCGTGGCTCATGGAGAGCCAGCGAACCACATAGCGGTATTCGATCGGCAGGGCGTCCAGCAGGGCTAGCATGCCGGCGCAGGTGCCCTCGGGCCAGCCGCGAATGCCGATCACGCGCAGGTGCATGGTGCCGAGACGGGGCTTCTTGCCGCCCACGAAATCGGCGTCGCAGATCTGTTTGTCGATGCAGCGCGGGTCGGCGAGACAGACGTTCTGGTCGACGTCCGACACGCACGAATGCAGGTAGGTGTCGCCCTCGCGGGCCGAGAGCGGTTCGATACTGGCCATAGTCCCGCGCAGGACATCGGCGAGCGCGTCGGTTTCCCGGCCGAATCGCTCGAGGTGGTACTGGTAGCCGCGCGGCGCCTCCGCTTCGCCATCGACCGACAGCGCCCGCTCGGCCAGGGTCTCGGTCTGTGACGGCGGAAACCACACGACGCTCAGATAGCGCCGCGTCTCGAATCGCTCGCCCGCATGGAAGGGCGCCAGGCGCTCCTCTTCGAACAACCTGGCAGCCTCATTGGGGAAAGAGCCAGGAACTGGCGGCGGCACCCGGCGCCGTTGCGCCTCGATCCAGAAGGCGTAACCGCCCTCGTAGCGCCGGAGCTGTCCGTTGAGGTTCTCGTACATCGCCTCGAACGAGCGATCGTCCATGCCAATGGGATCGCGGCCGGTGAAGGCGAACAGGCGCAGGAACGCACCATCCTTCAGGCGGTAGATGCTCGGGGCAATGCGCTCCTGCCACGGCAGCCGTTCGCTGAAGAAGTGGAGGCTCTTGCGGCTATACTCAGCAATATCAAAGAACATCGCAGGCCTGCCGTTCCCGAACGATCATGAGTTCGTCATCCGCGGCGTAAGTCGGATCAGTCAACGGCTTCTGGTACGGTCGCCAGCCGCCCGAAAATTCATTGACGGCGGACAATGCCGCCCGGCTGAGGTCATCGGCGTCTGCGTAGAACGCGCTGTTCATTACGCCCGCCAATGATGGCCGGGGTTGATCACGAGCCGATGGGCGATCTTGAGAAGGAGCGGATCACGGCGAATCAGAAACGCGATCAACGCCCACGACAGCACGCCGAAGGGAATGCCAAACCACGGCATCCCCCACTGCCAGGCGAGCAGGATCGTCGCGCCGCCGATGAGAGCGGCTGCCTTGCGCGGCACGCCCCACCACAGCTTTTCTCGCAGAAGGCACTGGCGAACCGGTTGCTGATCCATCGGGCGAATCTCGTGCCGTTTTCGCTATCGCAGTGGTGACGCCCCCTCCCTAGAGCAGGGCGCCTTGCGCAATGCCGAGACTGCCCGCCACCCAGACGATGACGCCGGCAGCGAGGATGAAGCCCACGAAAGCGCCGAGAATCCGCACGCCGCCGGCGGACAGCCCGCCGAACATCAGGACCGCGGCGGCAACCACGATGGCCACGGTCCCGGCCCACCAGGGCAGCGTCGAGGTGAGAAATGTCCACCAGGGGGTCAGCGATTGCTCGATTTGCAGGCCGGATCCCCCGGCCAGAGCTGCCCCGTTACTGAGGGCCAGTGCCCCAAAAGCAGTACTACTGATGCCGAAAACACGGCCAATGCGCCTCAGTGCCTTGATATTCATTGGCTAATATTCCCTTGTTCATTGTACACCATCGCAACACCATGCTAGGTGCACCACGAGGGCGCCGTGCCGGGCGCACCACCAAAACGTCGCAGCAGCGTACCAGTTGCGCTTGCACACCACAAGCGACATAATCGGGGATGCTACAATGAACCAGAGTGATAAAAGTACCAGTGACGCGAACGGACCCAAGTCCGGCGAGCACTCGGAGCGCAAAATGGTGTCACTGACCCCCGCCATGGCGGCGCAGATCGACGACTATCGGTTCGCCAACCGCATCCGAACCGAATCGGAGGCGATCAGAGAACTGCTGGATTTTGGCATCCAAAAGGCACGCGAACTGGGCCGGCTGCCGGAAGAGCCCAACCAATGACCGC
>PWTO01000319.1 GCA_003562815.1 Chromatiaceae bacterium
GCGATAGGCCTGGCCTGCGCTCTGCACCACGGCCCGATTCGGCATGGTTTCCCCTCCCATGAAAAGGGCGATACCGACGATGCCATCGTTGCCGACCACGGCGATCTCGGCGGAGGCGCCATTCTCCATCACATACAGCAGGGAGACGATGGCGGTGGTCGGAAAATAGACATAGTTCAGTCCCTCGCCGGATTCGTACAGCACCTTGCCGAGGGGCATCGGGACCGGCTCGAGGTGCGGGCGCAGGTGTTCGAATTCCGCCTTGGGCAGCGCGGCGAGCAGATGATTCCGACGTGGAGAATCGGGCGCAGGCGCGGTGGACATGAGTGGCTTCCGAATGAGCGGCTGGATGCGGGATCGGACGTGCGCGGCGACCCGCCTCAACCGATCCGGGCCATGCATCGTACGATAACGCACCGACCGCCAGGCGGGCCAGTGCTCGCTGAAGACCACCGGGGCGCGTCAGTCTAGGATTTGCCCGTAGACCGCCTCCATCGCTCCATAGCAGTCGCAGGCCGCAGCGCGCAGCCCCACGCGATCGAGGATGGTGATATCCCCCCGCCGGTAATCGATGAGCTGGCGGCCTTGCAAGGTCATCGCCGCCTGGGTGACGCCCGCACGGCGCACGCCGAGCATGGCGGCCAGCACCTCGTGGGTGACATGGAAGCAGTTCGAGTGGGCCCGATCCTGCGACATCAACAGCCAGCGCGCGAGGCGTGCCTCGATGACATGAAAGCGGGTGCAGGCCACCATCCGCGCGGCCTGGCTCATCAATACGGCGAGATAGCGGTCGAGCGTTCGATGCAGGGCATCGCTCTGGCCCAGCGCCTCGCCAAACGCCTCGGCGCTCATGCGCCATGCCGGCCCCGTGCCCTGTACCAAGGTGTGCAGCAGCCTGAGATCGACCCCCAAGGCGAGGGGCGCCCCGATCATGCCTTCGTTGCCGGTGAGCCACACCTCCAGGCCCGTGTGATCCATGGGTGGGGTCACCAGGGACACGAAACTGTCGGTGGGGAAATAGACCTCGCGGATGCGCTCGCCAGGCTCGCCGAGCACCTCGCCACGGTGCAGCTCGACATCATCGCAATTGGACAAAATCCGGGCTTGGTCATGCGCGGGCAGCCCCGCTAGGAGCCGGTTGCCAAAGGGGCCGGATGTCTTCACGGGTTCCATGTGCACACAGGTTCTCCTCGTTGCTCGGTGTTGGACGAAGAGCAGACGGCAACAAGGTGCAGGTCGTTAGCCGATCGGCCGCCATTGGGGGAGCAATACGCTCGCTGACCCGTCTAGTCGGTGCGTTAGCGAACAGACGCTCGCGATAGCGGAGACTATCTTGGTGCTCAATCAACCCCGTCATCCTTGTGATTTGGCTTATGTACGATACCGCACCGACCGCCTGCGATCGCCAGCGTAGCCTGTGACCTGAGCGATGGAGAACCACTCCACGCTAGTCCGTCATCAACGATAGGTTAGGAGCGTCTCATGAACAAAGAGCAAGCCAAAGGCCACTACGAAGAAGCGAAAGGCACGGTGAAGGAAGCCGCCGGCAAGTTGGTTGGCAATGAAGAGCTGGAGGCCAAGGGCAAGATCCAAAAGGAAGCCGGCAAGGTCCAGGCGGATGTTGGCGATGTTGAAGAAGAGATTAAGGACACCGCTAACTGAGTGATTCGAAGAGCTGCGCTGACGAGTCTTGCACCGTCTCGTGCGCCGCGCAGCGATCATTTATCGATCATCAACACCGAGGTTCAACCATGAACATGAAAACCGCTTTTATCTCGTTAGGTTCGTCGAAAGGTCTTTTCGCGATCCTCTTCCTGTCCGTCGCGCTCGTACTCATCGGCTGCGATAACCAAGGACCGGCCGAGAAAACCGGACAGAAAATCGATCAAACCGCCGAAGAAGCAGGCGACAGAATGGGCAATGCGACGGATTCGCTGAGAGGGAACTAGCGTTGTTAGCGAACAGACGCTGAATATGGCGGGCACTATCCTGGTGCCTGCCCCATCCTCAAACCCTTTCAACAAGAGAAATGCTATGCCCCTGATTACATTGCTTGTCACACTCGTCGTCGTCGGATTGATCCTCTGGTTGATCAATAACTACCTGCCCATGGACGGCAAAATCAAGAAGATCTTGAATGTGGTGGTCGTGATCCTCGTGATTCTTTGGCTGTTATCCGTCTTTGGACTCATGGCGCCGTTGTCTGGGGCGCGGATCGGTTAGCCGAGCGGAGAACGACATCCAACGATCTAGCGATTCAATCGCTCACCAGCTCAGGAGACAGCGCACGTGAACCCAATCAATAGGACGATGCGCGAGGTCTCGCTGGTGGTGCGGGCGTGGCTGCGTTCCGACGATCTGGCCGACCCCAGCATTCGCACCGAGCCGCCACTGCGCTCGGAATTGTTCAGCGCGGCGCAGATGGAGCAACACGGCAGGGTGCTCGCCGCCTCGCATGCGTTGATCTCCAAGCATCCGCCGGATCAATTGCTCGGGCGTCTGAACGCCAACGAGAAGATCCTGACCGCAGGGTGTCGGCTGCTCATGCTCGCGGTGGCGGAAAATCGTCGGATCGCGCCGGCTGGCGAATGGCTGCTCGACAACTTTTATCTGATCGAAGAACAGATCCGCACCGCCAGGCGGCATCTGCCCAAGGGTTACAGCCGGGAGCTGCCGCGGCTTCGCAATGGGCCCTCGGCGGGCCGGCCGAGGGTCTATGACCTGGCACTGGAGATCATCGCGCACGGCGACGGTCGAGTGGACCCGGAGAATTTGAATCGTTTCATTGCCGCCTATCAGGACGTCACGGTCCTGCGCCTGGGCGAGCTTTGGGCCATCCCGATCATGTTGCGCCTGGCGCTGATCGAGAATCTGCGCCGCGTCACCGCCCGCGTTGCCGCCAGTCGCATCGATCAGAACCTGGCCGATGGCTGGGCCGATCGCATGCTGGCGATGGCTGAGCGCGATTCGAAGAACCTGATCCTGGAGATCGCCGATATGGCGCGCTCGCGCCCGCCGATGTCGGGCGCCTTCGTCGCCGAGCTGGCGCGCCGGCTGCAAGGGCGCAGCGCCGCCCTGGCCTTGCCGCTGACCTGGATCGAGCAGCAGCTCGGCGAGTCCGGGCAGAGCATCGAGCAACTGGTGCGGGTGGAGAACCAGCAGCAAGCCGCAGATCAGGTGTCCATCGGCAACAGCATCGGCAGCCTGCGGTTCCTCGGGGCGATGGACTGGCGCGAGTTCGTGGAGTCCATGAGCTTGGTCGAACGCAGCCTGCGCGAGGATCGGGATGGGCTGTATGGGCGCATGGATTTCGCCACGCGCGATCGCTACCGGCATGTGGTGGAAACGATCGCCAAGCGCGGCCCCTGGTCCGAGACGGAGGTGGCGCGCGCGGCGATCGCACTGGCGCAGTCACGCCCGGCATCGCTTGAAGCCGACGCTCAAGCCCCGCCGGACGAGCGCGCCGGGCATGTGGGCTATTACCTGATCGATCGCGGACTGCCCGAACTGGAACGCCGCGCCGGGGTGCGTCCATCGGTCCTGGCGTCGCTGCAGCGACCGGGTGGGCGCGCGGCATTGGCGCTCTACCTTGGCGGCATCCTGCTGCTGACGACCGTCTTCTCCTCGAGTTTGCTGATGCACGCCCGGGGCGCGCCGGGCTGGCTCCTTCCCATCCTGGCCGTCTTGGCCGTGCTCGGCACCAGTCAGCTGGCGCTGGCGCTGATGAACTGGCTGGCGAGCCTGCTGGCCACACCCCATCCACTGCCGCGCATGGACTTTGACCTCGGCATCGCGCCGGAGGCGCGCACCCTGGTGGTGACGCCGACCATGTTGGGCAGCGTCAGCGGGGTCGAGGCCCTGATCGAGTCGCTGGAGGTGCGCTTCCTGGCCAATCGCGACGCACACCTGCACTTCGGTCTGCTGACCGATCTGCGGGATGCGCCGAGCGAGACGCTGCCGGGCGACCGGGCCTTGATCGAGCTGGCCGCACAGGGCATCGCCGCGCTCAATGCCAAGTACCCGCGCGCGAACGGCGACAGCTTCTTCTTGTTCCATCGTCCGCGGCGCTGGAATCCGCGCGCCGGGGTCTGGATGGGCTACGAGCGCAAGCGCGGCAAGCTTGCGGACCTGAACGCACTGTTAAGAGGGGAAGGGGATCACGACACGCGCTTCTCGCTGCTCGTCGGCGAGACCCCGATCCTCTCGCAGGTGCGCTATGTGATCACGCTGGATACCGATACCCAGCTCCCCCGCGACGCGGCCCGGGAGATGGTCGGCGCCTTGCAGCACCCGCTGAATCGGGCGCGCTTCGAGCCCGACCTAGGGCGTGTCGGCGAGGGCTACGGCATCCTGCAGCCGCGCGTGACCGTCAGCCTGACCGGTGCGAATCGTTCGCGGTTCGCGCGGATGCATGGGCATGACGCCGGCATCGATCCCTATACCCAGGCGGTGTCGGACCTCTATCAGGACTGGTTCCAGGAAGGCTCCTTCATCGGCAAGGGGATCTACTCGGTCGATGCCTTCGAGCAGGCGCTCGACGATCGCTTCCCCGAGAATCGGATCCTCAGTCACGACCTGCTCGAGGGCTGTTACGCCCGCTCCGGGCTGCTCTCCGATGTGCAACTCTACGAGGACTATCCGGCCTGCTACAGCGCCGATGTGAGCCGCCGCCATCGCTGGATTCGCGGCGACTGGCAGATTGCCCAGTGGCTGCTGCCGCGCGTTCCCGGTCGAGACGGACGCTTGCGCCGCAATCCGATCTCGGTGCTGTCGCGCTGGAAGCTGGCCGACAACCTGCGCCGCAGCCTGGTGCCGGCGGCCCTGACCGCGCTGCTGGTGCTGGGCTTGGTGCTGCTGCACACGCCGCTGGTCTGGACGCTGGGGATCGTGGGTATCCTGCTGGTTCCGGCGCTGCTGACCGCGCTGCTGAATGCGCTCAGCAAACCCGGCGATCTGCGTTGGCCAGCGCATCTGGCCGCCGCAGCGGGTGCCGCAGGTCAGCGCTTGGGGCAGGCGTTGTTCACGCTGGCCTGTCTTCCCTACGAGGCCTTTTTCAGCCTGGATGCCGTGCTCCGCACCCTGTGGCGGTTGAGGGTCAGCCGGCGTGACCTGCTTGAATGGACCTCCTCGGGCGACCTGGAGCGCAAGCGCCAAGGGCTCGCCGGCGTTTACCGCACCATGTGGAGTGCCCCGGCCCTTGCGCTGATCACGGGCACGGCGCTGGCGTTGCGCCAGCCGATGGTGCTGCTCGGCGCCGCGCCGATCCTGCTGGCCTGGCTCGCCGCGCCCTTGATCGCCTGGTGGATGAGCCGCCCGTTCGAGCCGCGCGAGGCGCGCCTGACGCTCGAGCAGACCGGGTTCCTTCACCGCAGCGCGCGTCGGACCTGGGCCTTCTTCGAGACCTACGTCGGCGCAGACGACCATTGGCTGCCACCAGACAACGTTCAGGAGCATCCGGTGGCCGTGGTGGCGCATCGCACCTCGCCGACCAATATGGGGCTCGCGCTGCTGGCAAACCTGACCGCCCATGACTTTGGCTATTTGTCCACCGGCGGACTGCTCGCTCGCACCGGCGCCGCACTGCGCACCATGACTGCACTGGAGCGCCATCGCGGCCATTTTTTCAACTGGTATGACACCCAATCGCTGGCGCCGCTCGCGCCCCTCTACATCTCCTCGGTGGATAGCGGCAACCTCTCGGCTCATCTCTCGACCCTGCAGCCAGGCCTGCTGGCGCTGATCGATGCCCCGATCCTCAACCCGCGCTGGCTAGCAGGCATCGACGATACCTGGAACACGCTGACCGAGGCGCTTGCGGCGGATCCCGAGTTTGGACGCCGGCCGGCGCTGCCGAAACCCTTCGGCCAGTTCCAGCAGACCCTGGAATCCGCCCACCTGCTGCCACCGACTAACCTGAGCGAGGCACGCGGCTGTCTTGAGGCGCTGGCGGTGCAGGCCGAGGAGGCCGCCCATCAACCCGAAACGCAGACCGAAGCCGAGGGGGGCGTCACGGCTTGGGCGCAACGTCTGGCGCGACAATGCCGCGCCCTGCTGGATGACCTGCTGTTGCTTGCGCCCTGGCTCGCGGCTGCGGGGTCGGCTGCGGGGCAGGGCGTGCCGGCCCAATCCGATACGCACTCGCAACCTCCACTGTCATTGACGCTCCGGCAACTGGCCGAGCTTGAGTTGGGCCTGGGTGGCACGTCCGGCCACCCCGCCCGTGCGCGCATCCGCGAGATCGAGCAACTGGCGCTCACCGTCGGCGATCTGGCGCGCTTGGACTACGACTTCCTGTTCGACGAGGCCCAGGCGCTGCTGGCCATCGGTTACAACGTCGATGAGCGCCGCCGCGACGAGAGCTACTACGATCTGCTCGCCTCCGAAGCGCGGCTGGGCTGTTTCGTCGCCATCGCCCAGGGCCAGCTGCCGCAGGAGAGCTGGTTCGCCCTCGGCCGTCTGCTGACCCGCGCCGCCGGCCATGCGACGCTCCTGTCCTGGAGCGGCTCGATGTTCGAGTACCTGATGCCGCTGCTGGTGATGCCGAGCTACGACAACACCTTGCTCGACCAAACCTATCGCACCGCAGTGGCCCGGCAGATCGCCTATGGCAAGGAGCGCGGCGTGCCCTGGGGCGTGTCGGAGTCCGGCTACAACGGCGTCGATGCCCAGCTCAACTATCAGTACCGCGCCTTCGGCGTGCCGGGGCTGGGGCTCAAGCGCTGGCTGGCCGAGGATCTGGTCATCGCCCCCTATGCCACGGCACTGGCGCTGATGGTGGCGCCCGAGGCCGCCTGCCAGAATCTGCAGCGGCTCGCCGCCAGCGGGCTGGCGGGGCCGTTCGGCTTCTATGAGGCAATCGACTACACCGCATCCCGTCTGCCGCGTGGGCAAGTGAGCGCCGTGGTCCGCTCCTTCATGGCCCATCACCAGGGCATGACCTTGCTGTCGCTGGCTTCGCTGCTGCTCGAGCGCCCGATGCAGCGCCGCTTCGCCGCCGTGCCGGCTTTCCAGGCCACCGCGCTGCTGCTGCAAGAGCGCATCCCCAAGACCACGGTCTTCTTCGCTGACACCCACGGCGAGATCACCGGTGAGCGCGCGAACGATAGCAGTCTCGAGGCGCCGATCCGCGTCCTCACCAGCCCCCACACGCCGCACCCCGAGGTGCAATTGCTCTCCAACGGTCGCTACCATGTGATGGTGACCAATGCCGGCGGCGGCTACAGCCGCTGGAATGAGCTTGCCGTCACCCGTTGGCGCGAGGACAGCACCTGCGATTCCTGGGGTAGCTTCTGTTATCTGCACGACCTGAAGAGCGGTGCCGTCTGGTCGAGCGCCTACCAGCCCACGCTGACGACGCCAGATCGCTTCGAGGCGATCTTCTCCGAGGGCCGGGCCGAGTTCCGCCGCCGCGATCACGAGATCGAGTCCTACACCGAGATCGTCGTCTCGCCGGAGGATGATCTCGAGCTGCGCCGGCTGCGCCTGACCAACCGGTCGCGCACCCGTCGGGTCATCGAGGTCACCAGCTACAGCGAGGTCGTGCTCGCCCCGTCCGCCGCCGACAACCTGCATCCGGCCTTCAGCAACCTCTTCATACAGACCGAGATCCTCCATTCCGGGTCCGCGATCCTCTGCCACCGCCGGCCACGCTCGCAACACGAGTCCTCGCCTTGGATGTTCCATGCGCTGGTGGTGCGCGGATGCTTGGCCTCCGCTCAGGACAGCGCTCAGGATCGCTGCGAGGCATCGGCGTCGGACGCGAGGGAAGCGGCGGCGCGCGAACCCTCCTATGAGACGGATCGGATGCGCTTCATCGGACGCGATCGGACCCTGGCCGCGCCACTGGCGCTGGATCAGCCTGGGGCACTCTCCGGCAGTGCCGGCTCGGTGCTGGACCCGATGGTCGCGATCCGCCAACGCATCCTGTTGGAGGCCGACCAAACCGTCACCCTCGATCTGATCCAAGGCATCGGCGAGACCCGTGAGCAGGCTCAGGGGCTGGTCGAGAAATACCAGGACGCGCGGCTTGCCAATCGCGTCTTCGATCTCGCCTGGACCCACAGCCAGGTGGTGCTGCGCCAGCTCAATGCGACCCCAGCCGACGCGCAGCTCTACGGCAGTCTGGCCAGCTCGATCCTCTATACCAATGCTGCGCTGCGCGCCGAGCCCGGCGTGCTGGCGCAGAACCGGCGCGGGCAGTCCGGCCTCTGGAGTCACGCGGTGTCCGGCGATGTGCCCATCGTGCTCTGCCGGATCGGCGATCGCGCCAACATCGCCCTGGTGCATCAGCTCGTGCAGGCGCATGCCTATTGGCGCCTCAAGGGACTCACCGTGGACCTGGTGATCTGGAACGAGGATCGCGCCGGTTACCGCCAATACCTTCAGGAGCAGATCCTGGGCCTGATCGCCGCAGGCGCCGAGGCGCATGTGGTGGACCGCCCCGGCGGCATCTTCATCCGCCCGGCCGATCAGATCTCGGAGGAGGACCGGGTGCTGTTCCAGACCGTCGCGCGCGTCATCCTCAGCGATGATCGCGGGACGCTGGCCGAGCAGATCAACCGGCGCGCTCCGCTGCTCAAGCCCATGCCGCTGTTCAAACCCAGCGGCAGCCGAGCGCGCGAGCTGCGGCCTGTGGACCCGACCGCGCCGACGCTGCGCTTCGACAACGGCCTCGGCGGCTTCTCTGCCGACGGGCGCGAATACGTCATCACCACCACGCCCGGCCAGACCACGCCCGCACCCTGGGTGAACGTGCTCGCCAATGCGCTGTTCGGAACGGTGGTCTCCGCCAGTGGCGGGGCCTACACCTGGAGCGAGAACGCCCATGAGTTCCGGCTCACGCCCTGGCACAACGACCCGGTCAGCGATGTCCACGGCGAGGCGTTCTATCTGCGCGACGAGGTGAGCGGGCAGGTCTGGTCGCCGACGCCGTTGCCCGCTGGCGGCGCGACGCCTTATGTCAGTCGGCACGGCTTCGGTTACAGCGTCTTCGAGCATCGCGAGGCCGGCATTGACTCGGAGCTGTGGGTCTATGTCGCCTTGGACGCACCGGTAAAATACATGGTGCTGAAGCTGCACAATCGCTCGGAGCAACCGCGCCGGTTATCTGCGACCGGGTATGTCGAGTGGGTGCTCGGAGATCTCCGGCCGAAGTCGGCGCTGCATGTGGTCACCGAGATCGATCCGACCAGCGGCGCGCTCTTGGCCCGCAATCCCTACAACAGCGAGTTCGCCGATCGCCTGGCCTTCTTCGATGTCGACGACCCGGCCCGCACTCTGAGCGGTGATCGCACCGAGTTCCTTGGGCGTAACGGCACCCTGAGCCATCCGGCCGCGCTGACGCGCACCCGGCTGTCTGGCCGGGTCGGCCCGGCGCTGGATGCCTGCGGCGCGTTGCAGACGCGCGTTGATCTCGCCGCCGGGCAGAGCCATGAGATCGTCTTCCGACTCGGCGTCGTCGGGCGGCGCGGCGCCGATGACACCAGGCTTCTGTCGCATCCCCACCGGGGCGCGGCCGCCGCACGCGCCGTGCTGGCGGCGGTGCAAGCCTACTGGACCCAGACGCTGGGTGCGGTGCAGGTCGAGACCCCCGACCCGTCGCTCGACCTGCTCGCCAACGGCTGGCTGGTGTATCAGACGCTGGCCTGCCGTTTCTGGGCGCGCAGCGGCGATTACCAGTCTGGCGGCGCCTTCGGCTTCCGCGATCAGTTGCAGGACAGCATGGCGCTCGTCCATGCCGAGCCAGGCGAAGTGCGCACGCACCTGCTGCGTTGCGCCGGGCGTCAGTTCCGCGAAGGCGATGTTCAGCACTGGTGGCATCCGCCCTCGGGCCGGGGGGTGCGCACGCGCTGCTCGGACGACTATCTCTGGCTGCCGCTGGCGACCTGCCGCTATGTGCTGGTCACCGGCGACACCGGGGTGCTCGACGAGATGGCCCCGTTCCTAGATGGTCGTCTGGTCAGCGGCGAGGATGAGGGCTACTACGATCTGCCCGGCCAGAGCGACGAGTCGGCGAGCCTCTACGACCACTGCGTGCGCGCC
Organism: Chromatiaceae bacterium; assembly: GCA_003562815.1. Classification (GTDB taxonomy): domain Bacteria; phylum Pseudomonadota; class Gammaproteobacteria; order Chromatiales; family Chromatiaceae; genus Lamprobacter. Next base: position 10,042 of record PWTO01000319.1, read on the forward strand.
ATCCTGCACGGCCTGCGCATGGGCGAGCATGGCCTGCCGCTGATCGGCTCGGGCGACTGGAACGACGGCATGAACCTGGTGGGGATCAAGGGCCGGGGCGAGAGCATCTGGCTCGGCTTCTTCCTGCATGAGGTGCTGACGCAGTTCGCCGAGCTGGCGCGTTCGCGCGGCGATGCGACCTTGGTCGAGCGTTGCGCGCACGAGGCAGAGCGCCTGCGCGAGCACCTCGAACAGCATGGCTGGGACGACAACTGGTACCGGCGTGCCTACTTCGACGACGGCACGCCGCTGGGGTCCGCGACCAGCCCGGAATGCCGCATCGACTCCATCGCCCAGAGCTGGTCGGTGCTGTCCGGGGTCGCCGCTCCCGAGCGCGCGCGCCTAGCCATGGAGGCGTTGAATACGCATCTCGTGCGCCGCGATGCCGGGCTGATCCAGCTCCTGGACCCGCCCTTCGACACCTCATCGCTCGAGCCCGGCTACATCAAGGGCTATGTCCCTGGCGTGCGCGAGAATGGCGGGCAGTACACCCATGCCGCGATCTGGGCGGCGATGGCCTTCGCCCAACGGGGCAACCCGGCGCACGCCTGGGAGCTGTTCGGCATGATCAACCCGATCAACCATGGCCGCTCGGCCGAGGAGATCGCCACCTATAAGGTCGAGCCCTATGTGATCGCGGCCGATGTTTATGGCGTTGTGCCTCATGTCGGGCGCGGTGGCTGGACCTGGTACACCGGCTCGGCGGGCTGGATGTATCGACTGATCCTGGAATCCCTGCTCGGGCTGAGGCTGGAGGGAGACCGGTTGCGCATCGAGCCCTGCCTGCCTGCGGACTGGGACGGCTTCAAGCTGAGCTACCGCTATCGGGAGACGCGCTACACTCTCGTGGTCACGCAGCAGGCCTCCGAAACGGACAGCGAGCCTCGGGTGACCCTGGACGGCGTCCAGCAAGCCGACTTGACCATCCCCTTGATCGACGATCGCCGGCAACATGCGGTCGAGGTCATGCTTTCGCGAGCCGGACTCAAACCGAGACTCGGTGAGTCGCGACGGGATACTGCATGATGAAGCCATCCGTGGTGATGAGCTTGTCGGTGATAAACTCCGGCGGCCAATGGCCATCGGTAGGGTGTGAGGCGGATAAAGAGTTAAAACCCAGGTGTTAGTATGCTAACTTACGCACACATACAAGACTAAACGCGAAGCACGCATGCCAAGGTATGTCCCCTCCAGAGAAGCATCTAAGATACTAGGACTCCATGCCAACACCCTCCGAAAAGACGCCGACGAAGGGCGCATCAGCACCTACCGCACTGCCAGCGGGCAACGCCGGTTCGATGTCGATTCCTACCTTGGAGCCGCCGTCGAGCCCAAGCCCACTGTCATCTGCTATTGCCGCGTGTCTTCGCATGCCCAAAAGCCCGACCTCGAGCGAC
>PWTO01000307.1 GCA_003562815.1 Chromatiaceae bacterium
ACGATCTAGCGGGATGGCGCAAGGAACGCCTGCCGGGCATGCCGAGCGGGGTCATGGATCTCGCGCCGGATTGGGTGTGCGAGATCGTCTCTCCCGGCCATGAGCGCAAGGACACGCTGCAGTTGCCGCTACTGCTGCAGCGACACAAGGTGCCTTTCTACTGGCTGATCTGGCCCGAGGATCGCACCCTGATCGCGCACACCTTCGTAGACGGCCACTACAAGGTCATCGCCACGCTCAAGGACGAGACCCGCGCCCGCATCCCGCCGTTCGAGGCCATCGAGCTGGATCTGGCCTACATGCTGGGCATGGAGTAGGTCTTGCCGATGGCGATGATCCTTGAGCCGGGGCGCCAAATGCCCAGTTTCACGGTAAAGTACAGTGCTTATCCTGCCTGCCCCTCTCCTAAGGAGCCACGCCGTCCATGGCCATCCTGGTTGCGCTCAATCACAAGACCGAATACCGCTTCGACCGCTCGGTGGCGCTCGCCCCGCACACCATCCGCTTGCGCCCGGCGGCGCATTGCCGCACGCCGATCCGCTCCTACTCGCTGCGCGTCGAGCCGAGCGAGCATTTTCTCAACTGGCAGCAGGATCCGTTCGGCAACTATCTGGCTCGCTTGGTGTTTCCGGAGAAGACGCGGTCGCTGAGCGTCGAGGTCGATGTAGTCGCAGAGATGATCACGGTCAATCCGTTCGACTTCTTCGTCGATGACTATGCCTACCATTATCCGTTCGCCTACGACGCGCAGTTGACCAAGGAGCTGGCGCCCTACCTGGAGATCAAGGATACCGGCGCGACGTTCGATGCCTGGGTCAAGAGCATCGATCGCAGTCGCCGTGAGACGGTCTATTTTCTGGTCGATCTGAACCAGCGCCTGCAAGAGACCATCGGCTACGTGGTGCGGATGGAAACGGGCATCCAAAGCAGCGAGGAGACGCTGACGCTGGGCCTCGGCTCCTGCCGCGATACCGGCTGGCTGTTGGTGCAGACCCTGCGCCGGCTCGGCTTGGCGGCGCGCTTCGTCTCCGGCTATTTAGTGCAGTTGACCGCCGATGTGAAGGCACTGGATGGACCCAGTGGGCCAGAGAAAGACTTCACCGATCTGCACGCCTGGGCCGAAGTCTATATTCCCGGCGCGGGCTGGGTCGGCCTCGATCCGACCTCGGGTCTGTTCGCGGGCGAGGGCCATATCCCGCTGGCCTGCACCCCAGACCCGGTCTCGGCGGCGCCGATCACCGGCGCGACCGACGAATGCGAGGTCGAGTTCTATTTTCATAACCAGGTCAAGCGCATCCATGAGGACCCGCGCGTCACCAAGCCTTATACCGATGAGCAGTGGGCATCGATCGAAGCGCTTGGCCATGCCGTTGACGCCGAACTGAGCCAGCAGGATGTGCGCCTGACCATGGGCGGCGAGCCGACCTTCGTCTCGATCGACGACATGGAGGGTGCTGAATGGAATATCGCCGCGCTCGGCCCGACCAAGAAGGGGCTGGCCGAGGAGCTGCTGCTGCGGCTCAAGCGCCAGTTTGCGCCGGGCGGGATGCTGCATCTCGGTCAGGGCAAGTGGTATCCGGGCGAGCAGTTGCCGCGCTGGGCGCTGTCCTGCTACTGGCGCAAGGACGGCGCGCCGGTGTGGCAGGATGAGGCGCTGATGGGCGATGAACGCCATGACCAGGGCCAGGGGCCAGAGGAGGCCGCGCGCTTCATCCGCACCCTGGCGACCAAACTCGGCGTCGATGCGGACCATGCGCAGCCGGCACATGAGGATGTCTTCTACTACCTCTGGAAAGAGGCGCGGCTGCCGGCCAATGTCAATCCGCTCGACAGCAAGCTGAAAGACCCTGTTGAACGTGCGCGGCTGGCGCGACTCTTTAGCCAAGGTTTAGATCGCATCGCCGGCTATGCGTTGCCGCTGCGCTGGGCCGATCGGAAAGGAGGCTGGGTCAGCGTGCGCTGGACGCTGCGCGATGGCAACCTGTTCCTGATCCCCGGCGATTCGCCGATGGGCTATCGGCTGCCGCTAGACGCGCTGCCCTATGTGCCGGATGCCGAGCTGGATACGCATCCGCCGCGCGATCCCTTCGAGCCGGTGGCGCCGCTCGCCGCGCCTCGCCGCTTGGGTCAGCCGCCGGGTGTAACGACAGGTGGGCCAACCGGTGCCTACGATGAGATCGCACAGCGTTATAGCCGACTGGTGGAGCCGAATCAGCCGCGCCAGCCGATCAATGAGCAAGGGCTGCATCCCGACGAGATCGCCCGACGCCATGGCCGTGAGGCGCTGCCTGAGGATCATCGCCAGCCGCTCGCCGAGCAGGCCTCGCTGCCGGATGACTATCCAGCCAAGCTGGTGCGCACCGCGCTCTGCATCGAAGCGCGCGAGGGTCGGCTGTACTGCTTCATGCCGCCGCTGACCCACCTCGAGCACTGGCTGGAGCTGGTCGCCGCGCTCGAGGCCACCGCCGCCGAGACCGACCAGCGCATCATCATCGAAGGCTACGAGCCGCCGCGCGATGCGCGGCTGCAGAAGCTGGCGGTGACCCCGGACCCAGGCGTGATCGAGGTCAACGTGCATCCGGCCAGCTCCTGGGATGACTTGGTGCGCGATACCCAGATCCTCTACGAAGAGGCACGCCAGACTCGGCTTGCTACCGAGAAGTTTATGCTCGATGGTCGCCACACCGGCACCGGTGGCGGCAACCATGTGACCCTCGGCGGTCCGACCCCGGCGGACAGTCCGCTGCTGCGCAAGCCGGATCTGATCCAGAGCCTGATCACCTATTGGCAGCATCATCCGAGCCTGTCGTACCTGTTCTCGGGTACCTTCATCGGCCCGACCAGCCAGGCGCCGCGGGTCGACGAGGCGCGCGACGATAGCCTCTACGAGCTGGCGATCGCCTTCCAGCAGATGCCGGCCGGGCAGGTGACCCAGCCTTGGATCGTCGATCGGGTGCTGCGCAATCTGTTGGTCGATGTCACCGGCAACACCCATCGCACCGAGTTCTGCATCGACAAGCTCTACTCCCCGGATTCGGCGAGCGGTCGGCAGGGGTTGGTCGAGTTTCGCGCCTTCGAGATGCCGCCGCATGCGCGCATGAGTCTGGCGCAGATGCTGCTGCTGCGGGCGCTGGTCGCGCGCTTCTGGAAGCAGCCCTACACCCGTGCGCCGATCCGCTGGGGCACCGAGCTGCATGATCGCTTTCTGCTGCCGCATTTCGTGCGCCAGGATTTCGAGGATGTGATCTGCGATCTGCAGCGCGCCGGCTATGCCTTTGAGTCGGCCTGGTTCGACCCGTTCTTCGAGTTCCGTTTCCCGCACTATGGCGATCTGGTCACCGCCAATGGCATCCGGCTTGAGCTGCGCGGCGCGATCGAGCCCTGGCATGTGCTGGGCGAAGAGGTCACCGCGCAGGGTACCGCGCGCTTCGTCGATTCGGCGGTGGAACGGATGCAGATCAAGGTCAACGGCCTCACCGACACGCGCCATATCGTCAGCTGCAATGGCCGACGCCTGCCGCTGCGACCGACCGGACGCAAGGGCGAGTCTGTCGCCGGCGTGCGCTTCAAGGCCTGGAGCCCGCCGTCGGGGCTGCATCCGAGAATCCCGGCGCAGGGACCGCTGATCTTCGATGTGGTCGATCTCTGGAATCGGGCCAGTCTGGGAGGCTGCAGCTACTATGTCTCGCATCCTGGCGGTCGCGCCGAAGAGCGCTTCCCGGTCAACAGCTACGAGGCCGAGAGTCGACGAATTGCGCGCTTTCGGCACATGGGGCATACGCCAGGCGATATCGATCCGCCGCCCGAGGAGCCGGCGGGGGAGTATCCGTTTACCTTAGATCTGCGCTGGATGTCGGGTTGTTTGTAGTTGTCGCCACAGTGACGGCTGCATGCACCACACGATGCACAAAGCGCAACTTCTCGATCGCCGGCGTCGCCAACACGAACGGATAGGCGTGCTCATGACCGATGCTGCGATTGAGGCTATTGAGGGCGAGGGTTAGCGGGAGCCAGTGTTGGAGGATGCTGTCGAAGGAGGTGGCCCGGTAGGCGTCGAAGCCGTGATCGACATCCAGTGCCGTGTTGTTGCCAGCGCGCGGGCGGATGCTGAGACCGAACTGATAGGCGGTTTCCAGCGCATCGACCATCAGCAGAGAGTGGGCCCAGCTCTCGGCCCAGTCTTCCCAGGGGTGCGTGCTGGCGTAGGCGCTGATGAAGTGCTCGGGCCAGTCCGACGGCGGGCCTTGTTGATAGTGCCGGTCCAAGGCCTGCGCATAATCCAGGGTTTCATCGCCGAATAACGCCCGAAACGGCATCAGCCAGTCGCTGTCGCGGATCAGGCGGTCCCAGTAATAATGTCCGGACTCATGCCGGAAGTGGCCGAGGATGGTCCGGTAGGGCTCATCCATCTGCTCGCGCATGCGCTCGCGCTCGGCTGGATCGGCCTCGGCGAGATTGATCGTGATCAGGCCTTGCGCATGCCCCGTCATCACCTTATTGCGCTCGCTGAAACGGGCGGGGGTGTCGGCAAGGAACGCGAATTCGAGGCCGGCCGGGTCACGCCGGCGCGGGATCACTGGCAGCCCGAGCTGCAGCAGGGTGTAGATCAGGCGCCGTTTCTCGGTCTCCATCGCCCGCCAGCGCTCTTGATTGCCGCTCACCGAGAGGTCGGGGATGGTGCCGTTGAGGTCGCAGGCGGCGCAAAACGCCTGCTCGCTGTCGGCCTCGACCATCCAGTTGCAGACCTCATGCTGGGCGGAGTTGTTGCACATCCGGTAGCGGGCCTGGTCGCCCACCGGCTGCCAGACGCCCTCGCCGTGGGTCTCGAGGGGCACCAGGCGTAGGCGGTCTGGAAGGAAGCCCAGCGGCAGACCACACTGCGTACAGGCGACATTCTCGAAGTAGAGGATGTTGCCGCAATTCGTGCAGCTAAAGAGTTTCATGCGGACCTCATGGGTGGTTCAGGGCGCTGTTGGTCGGGCTCGGCGATGCGGGCTAGCGATTCAGGAAGCCCATGAACTCGGCACGGGTGCGGGCGTCGGACTCGAAGGTGCCGCGCATCGCGCTCGAGATCGTGGTGCTGTTCTGTTTCTGCACGCCGCGCATCATCATGCAGGTGTGGCTGGCTTCCATCACCACAGCGACGCCATGTGCGCCCAAGTGCTCCATCAGGGCATCGGCGATCTGACTGGTCAGGCGCTCTTGTACTTGCAAGCGGCGAGCGAAGACATCGACCACCCGCGCGACCTTGCTCAGGCCGACGACCTTGCCGTTGGGGAGATAGCCCACATGCGCCTGGCCGAAGAAGGGCAACATGTGGTGTTCGCAGAGGCTGTAGAACTCGATGCCGCGCACGACCACCATCTCGCGGACATCTTCCTCGAACAGTGCCTTCTTGATGGTCTCCTCGGCCGATATTCCGTAGCCACTGGTGAGGAAATCCAGCGCCTTGGCCACGCGCAGCGGGGTGCGCTTGAGTCCCTCGCGCTCGGGGTCCTCGCCGAGCTGGGTCAGCATCTCGTGGATGAGATGCTCCTTGTGCGCGTCATAGACCTCTTGCTCGTCGGCTGGCTCGAAGCTATCGGCGCAGTGCGCGTCGGGCAGGCGCGAGAGATTGGTGTGTGCGGGCATCGTCTGTTGTTCCTTGTTGGGTGCTAGCGAAGAGTTAGGGGTCATCGCATTGAAATACGACCAGGCGGCCAGTGCTGAGTAGCGCCAAGGGAGTGCTGAAAGCGCGCCAAGCATGCGTGCCTACAGGGCGAGCGGCGAGCGCCCCTGCCCCGATGGAAGGCCAGAGGCGGATTCGTTAAACTGACATGAACGCCGCGCGCGCCCTCCGAATACCCCTAGCCTTGAGGATTTCCAGATGTGTGGATTCTGCGGTGAGATCCGCTTCGATGGTCAGCCGATCGATCTTGGTGCACTGGCTGCTGTGAACCAGAGCATGCAGGCTCGCGGACCTGACGGCAGCGGTCTGTTCCAGCAGGCTCGGGTCGCGCTCGGCCACCGCCGCCTCAGCATCATCGACCTCAGCCCGCATGGCAACCAGCCCATGGTCGATAGCGAGCTGGGGCTGACCATCGCCTTCAACGGTTGCATCTACAACTACAAGGAACTGCGCGAAGAACTCAAGGGTCAGGGTTATCGGTTCTTCTCGCACAGCGATACCGAGGTGATCCTGAAGGCCTTCCATGCCTGGGGGGCGGACTGTGTGCAGCGGTTTCACGGGATGTTCGCGTTCGCGATCGCCGAGCGCGATAGCGGGCGCTTGACCTTGGCGCGCGATCGGCTCGGCATCAAGCCGTTCTACTATGCCGAGCAGCCGGGCGCCTTGCGATTTGCCTCGAGCCTGCCCGCGCTGCTCGCCGGTGGCGGCATCGACACCGATCTCGACCCGGTCGCGCTGCACTACTACATGCACTTCCATGCCGTGGTGCCGGCACCGCACACCATCCTGCGTGGCGCGCGCAAGCTGCCGCCGGCGACGATTCGGGTGATCGAGCCCGATGGCCAAGTGCGCGACCATCAGTATTGGCAGCCGAGCTTCATCGCCAGCCCGGATGAGCAGGCGCTGAGCTTCGAGGATTGGCAGGACCGGGTGCTGGCGGCCTTGCGCACCGCCGTCGACCGGCGCCTGGTGGCCGATGTCGATGTCGGCGTGCTGCTCTCCGGCGGGTTGGATTCGAGCCTGATCGTCGGCCTGCTGGCTGAGCAGGGCCAGCGCGGGCTGAACACCTTCTCGGTCGGTTTCGAGAGCGTCGGCGACGAGGCCGGCGATGAGTTCCAGTACTCGGACATCATCGCCAAGCACTACGCGACCGATCATCACAAGATCCAGGTCGACTCGCGCAACCGGCTGCTCTCGAGCCTGCCGGGTTGTGTGCGAGCGATGTCCGAGCCGATGGTCAGCCATGACGTCATCGGCTTCTATCTGCTCTCGCAAGAGGTCGCCAAGCACGTCAAGGTGGTGCAGAGCGGGCAGGGCGCCGACGAGGTCTTTGGCGGTTATCACTGGTATCCGCCGATGCTCGAGAGCCAGGACCCCGCCGCCGACTACGCGCGCGTGTTCTGCGACCGCGAGCACGCCGAGTATCTGCGGGCGGTGCATCCGCGTCTGCACGGCGAGGACCATAGCCGCGCCTTCATCCGCGCGCATTTTGCGATGCCGGGGGCCGAGGCGGCGGTCGATAAGACGCTGCGCATCGATCAGCAGATCATGCTCGTCGATGACCCGGTCAAGCGGGTCGACAACATGACCATGGCGGCGGGTCTGGAGGCACGCGTGCCGTTCCTGGATCATGAGTTGGTCGAACTCGCGGCGCGGATTCCGGCGCGGCATAAACTTTGCGATGACGGTAAATGTGTACTCAAGGCGGTTGGGCGGCGCATCATCCCGACCGAGGTCATCGACCGGCCCAAAGGCTATTTCCCGGTTCCGGCCCTGAAGTACCCGCGTGGCGAGGTGCTCGAGATGATGCGCGAGACGGTGCTCAGTCAGCGCGCGCGCGAGCGCGAGCTGTTCCAGCCGGCCTATGTGCAGCCGCTGCTCGATGCACCAGATGAGCACATTACGCCGTTGCGCGGCTCCAAATTGTGGCAGGTAACGCTGCTCGAACTCTGGCTGCAAGAGCAGGGAATCTAAAGACAGAAAACGAAACCGGACGAGGGGACAGCGCAATGAGCACGCGGGAGCACATCCATCATCGGCTCGAACGGCGGCGGGCGCAGTCGGTCAGCAGCTGGGACAACAAGCGCCGCCACGAGAACGAGATCTGGTCGGAGACGGCCGTGGACTGCGGCTGGGGACGGCTGATCTTCGGTCAGACCTTCAACGATCCGCAGAAGCTGGCCGCCTGCCTGCAAGAGGAAGGCTCCGGCCGGCGGGATGTGGCCATGTATCTGCGTGATCCGCATGTGGTGCTGTCCTACGCGCCACAGGATCTGTTCCTCGACCCCTCGCATACCTTTCGCTTGTGGCTCGATCGCTATCAATACTCGCACCGCCGGCCCAAGGGCTTCGTCGTGCGCCTGCTCAACAACCATGCCGACGCCGAGGCCGTGCATCGGCTCTACGCCTCGCGGCGCATGGTGCCGCCGAGCGCTGAGTTCATCTGGCGGCAACGGGCCTCGCGTGTGGTCCAGTGCTGGGTTGCGCAAGACGAGCAGGACGGCGGCATCCTCGGCTGCGTGAACGGCGTTGATCATGTCGAGGCCTTCGGCGATGTCGAGCGCGGCGCGAGTCTTTGGGCCTTGGCGGTGGATGCCCAGGCTCCGTATCCGGGCATTGGCGAGGCGCTGGTGCGGCAGGTGACCGAGTTCTATCAGGCCCGCGGGCGTGCCTTCCTGGATCTGTCGGTGATGCACGATAACAAGGGCGCGATCCGCCTCTACGAGAAGCTCGGTTTCGAGCGGGTGCCAGTGTTCGCGCTGAAAAACAAGAACGCGTATAACGAGCCGCTGTTCATCGGCAAGCAGCCAGCGGCGAAGCTCAATCCCTATGCCGCGATCATCGTCAACGAGGCGCGCCGGCGTGGGATTGGGATCGAGGTCATCGATGCCGAGGCCGGTTACTTCGCGCTCGGCCTCGGCGGTCGGCGCATCGTCTGCCGTGAGTCCTTGAGCGAACTGACCACGGCGGTGGCGATGAGCCGCTGCGATGATAAGGTCGTCACCCAGCGGCTGCTGCGCCGCGCGGGTCTCAAGGTGCCGGATCAATGCACCTACGAGGCCCTGGATCAGGCCGAGGCCTTCCTGACCCGCCACGGCAGCGTCGTCGTCAAGCCGGCTCGGGGTGAACAGGGCGCGGGCATCAGTGTCGATATCCGCGATCCGAACGATCTCGAGCGCGCGATCAAAAACGCCGGGCGCCTCTGCGAGACGGTGATCCTGGAGCAGTTCTGCACCGGTGCCGATCTGCGTATCATCGTCATCGATTTCCAGGTGGTGGCGGCCGCGATCCGCAAGCCGGCGCAGATCGTCGGCACCGGCGCGCACAATATCGGCGAGTTGATCCAGATCCAGAGCCGGCGGCGGCGCGCAGCGACCAGCGGTGAGTCGAGTATCCCGGTCGACGACGAGACCGAGCGCTGTGTGCGCGAGGCCGGCTTCAAGATGGAAGAGACCTTGCCCTATGGGCACACGCTGGTGGTGCGCAAAACCGCGAACCTGCACACCGGCGGCACCATCCATGATGTGACCGATTCACTGAGCCCGGCGCTGGCCCAGGCGGCCGCGAAAGCGGCGCGGGTGCTTGATATTCCGGTGACGGGCCTGGATTTTCTAGTACCGGACGTGACCGCGTCCGACTATGTGATCATCGAAGCCAACGAGCGGCCCGGGCTGGCTAACCACGAGCCCCAGCCGACCGCCGAACGTTTCGTCGACTTGCTCTTTCCGCAGACCGCAGCCCGGGAGCTCAGCGCTTGAAGCATCTTCGTATCGATACCGAGTACCTGCTCGATATCCTGCTCAAACTCCTCTTTACGCCCAGTCCCGCCGGTTACACGGATCGGGTGGTCCATCTCGTGTGCGAGGAACTCGAGCGCCTTGACGTGCCCTTCGAGCTGACCCGCCGGGGCGCGATTCGCGCGACGCTGAAGGGCGAGGCCGCGCGGCCGAACAAGGCCATCGTCGCCCACATCGACACCCTCGGGGCGATGGTCAAGGCGCTGAAGCCCAACGGGCGCTTGCAGATGGTCCCGGTGGGACACTGGAACTCAAGGTTCGCTGAAGGGGCGCGTTGCACGCTGTTCACCGATATCGGCCAGCATCGCGGCACCATCCTGCCGCTGAAGGCCTCGGGGCATACCTTTGGCCCCGAGATCGATAAGCAGGAGGGCGGCTGGGACCATGTCGAGTTTCGCATCGATGAGCGCGTCTATGACCTCCAGAGTCTGCTTCAGCTCGGGGTTCATGTGGGCGACTTCATCGCCATCGATACTTCGCCCGAGATCACGGCCACCGGCTACATCAATTCGCGTCATCTCGATGACAAGGCCGGCGCGGCGCTGCTGCTTGCGGCGGTCAAGGCCGTGAAGGAGAGCAAGGTCAAGCTCCCGGTCGATTGCCATCCGCTGTTTACGATCTCGGAAGAGGTTGGCTCCGGCGCCTCGGCGGCCTTACACAAGGATGTCGCCGAGATGCTGACCATCGACAATGGCACCACCGCGCCAGGGCAGAATTCGAGCGAGTTCGGCGCGACCATCTGCATGGCGGATATGGGCGGCCCGTTCGACTACCACCTGACCCATCGCATCATCCAGATCTGCCAGGAGTTCCAGATCCGGCATCAGCGCGATGTGTTCAAGTACTACCGCTCGGACAGCGCTGCGGCGCTCGAGGCCGGCAACGATGTGCGCACGGCGCTGGTGACCTTTGGGATCGACGCCTCGCACGGTTACGAGCGCATCCATCAGGAAGCGCTCGAGTCCGTCGCCGAGCTGGTCGCGATCTATATGCAATCGCCGCCGCTCTACGCCCGCGATCGCTTCGAGATGGGGCCACGCGCTGGCTTTCCGACCGTTCCGGGCTAGCGCGGAAAGGCGGATGGGTCGAGCATTGCGTGCGGTGCAGCCATATCATGGCTCGTTGGTCTGTGGCCGCAGCCGCAGCCTTGGTAGAGCCTCGCATGATGCTCAAGCGCCCTGAGTATCCTGGCCGGCGTTGGCTTGCCAGCGTTGCTGGGCCGCCGCATCGCCGTCGCGCGCTTCGACCCAGCGCTCACCGGTCTCGGTGCGCTCCTTCTTCCAGAATGGTGCGTCGGTCTTGAGGTAATCGATGATCAGCTCGCAGGCGCGAAAGGCATCACCCCGATGCCGGCTGGTCACCGCGACCAACACAATGGGATCTTCTGGCTCCAGTCGGCCGACGCGATGCAGGATACGAATCCCCTCGAGCGGCCAGCGGCGTTGCGCCTCGGCTGCGATCTTCGCGAGCGCGCGCTCGGTCATCCCTGGGTAATGCTCGAGCGTCATCCCGCAGACGTTAGCGTCCTCGTTGAGGTCACGCATCAGACCGACGAAGGCGACTAGGGCGCCGACCTGAGGCTGGCCGCGACGCAGTTCGTCCTGCTCCGCGAACGGGTCAAAGGGGGTGGACTGGATGCGAATCTGCGTGCTATTCATCGGCTCGTCTCGAATACGACGTTTTTGGCTTGGTCTGACTCTGTCTGACTCTTTTAGCATGATCTAGACGCCGGGCACCGGAAAACCGGTGGGCTAACCTCAGCCAAGGCAGCCCTTTTAAGGTGCTCATGGGGCGAGCCCTCCGGCCAAGAGTTTAGCCGTCGAGACATGCGGCTTGCCCTTGTGCTTCGTGCGTGGTGTGCGCGGTTTCTTCGGCCCGCGTGTGGTCTTGCGCAGCTTCTTCAGATTGACCTGCTGAGCCAGGGCCAGCAGCAAGGCGCAGAGCTGAGCCCGATCCGCCTGCGCAAAGACGTCCCAGTGTTGCGTCTCGACGGCGATGTCGA
>PWTO01000111.1 GCA_003562815.1 Chromatiaceae bacterium
CCACTCATGCCTAAGACCATTCTCGTGGTCGATGATGCCGCCACCATGGTCATGAGCCTGAAGGCCAGCCTAGAGATCGCCGGCTTTCAGGTCGAAACCGCCAACGATGGCGTGCAAGCCATCGACAAGCTCAAGGGCGGCGTCAAGCCCGACCTCATCATCACCGATATCAATATGCCCAACATGGGCGGCATCGAGTTTATCGGCAAGGCGCGCGCCCTGCCTGGCATGCGCTTCATCCCAATCCTGGCGCTGACCACCGAGAGTCAGCAAGCCAAGCGCGACGAGGCGAAGAAGCTCGGCGCCACCGGCTGGTTGCTCAAGCCGACCAGGGGGGCGGATTTGGTCAAGGTCATCAAGCAGGTCCTGCCGGGTGCGTGAACGGCTGTTGCGCAGGCTGCGCGACGCCGCAGCCGCCATCGACTTCCCCCTCCCCGAGGACGCGCCACGCACACAGCGCTTGCGCCGCTTGCAGTGGCTGAGCGCAGCCGCGATCGGGCTCGGCACGCTGCTGCTCGCCGTCCTGGTCTACCTGGGCCAGCCGTGGTCTGAGCAGCTCGCGCAACGGCTCCAGATCAGCGATGCAGCGGCCCTGGCCGTGACGGTCGCCGGCCTGCTGCTGTTGACCCATGCACTCGCCGCCGTGCTGGTATTGCGCGCTAGCGCTGGCATCCTCAACCGCGAGCAGGAACGGGTCGGAGACCGTCTCGACAACACCCGGCAGGCGCTGAGCGCCAGCGCCGACATCGATCAGGCCTTGCAAGATCATCTGCAACTGGCTGTCAGCGACGGCGAATCCTCCACCCTGACCCTGATCGCGCGGGTCGAAGAGTTGAACAGCTCGGCGCAAAAGCTGCTCGATTACCTACAGCATTCCGACACCAATGCCAGCGATATGGCTTCGGATATTCGCGAAGGCGTCGATGAGATGAACAAGATCGCCCAGTTCGTCGATCAACTGCCCGAAAAGATTCGGCACAACAATCAGGCAGTCAAGAGTATCCTCAGCGAGATCAAACATCTCGAAGGCCTGGCCGGATCGATCAAGTCCATTAGCCGGCAGACCAACATACTGTCGATCAATGCCGCGATCGAGGCCGCGCGGGCCGGCGAGGCCGGGCGCGGATTTGCCGTGGTCGCCGCCGAGGTGCGCTCGCTGGCGAATCGCTCCGCCGAGGCCGCCGATACCATCGAATCCGGTCTCGACCAGGCCCTGGGCGCGGTGCAACAAAGCCTGAGCGAGAGCGATCTGGCCAACGCCAACCAGGAACTCGAACAGGCCAATCAGGTGGCCGTGGCCTTCGAGAAGCTGCAACACAGCTACGAGGACATGCGTCAGTTCTACAAGACGCTATTTGCGGTGGTGACCCGCCACAACACCGAACTCGCCGAGCAGATCGCCGATATGCTGGGGCTGTTGCAATATCAGGATGTCGAGAGTCAGCGCCTGACGCGCATCAAGGACACTCTGATGCAGCGCCAAGCACTCTATGCGGCCTGCACCGACGTCCAGGCCGAGACCTGGCTCGACGCCGACGATCAACAGTCGCCACTCTGGCAATCACTGCAGCAATTGCTCGAGCACCATCTGGAGAATGAATCCAGACACAGTCATCCGGATCACGGCATCGCCGAGACCGACGCCGAGACCGACACCGGCCCGCGCATCGAGCTGTTCTGAGGCCGAGCGTGGCGTTCAACCGCCTCCATAGGACCCCCCGTCATGACCTCGCCCCTCTCTCAGGTCCTACGCAGCCAGCAGGACGAGCTGCTCAATCACTGGTTGCACGATCTGTCCAAAGCCGCTTCCGACACCCACTTTGGCCCTGCACACCCTGAGCTGATGGAGCCGCTACGCGCGCTGTTCTGGGCGATCCGCGCGCAGCTCGGCGCCGAGGCCGAGCGCGAGTTGTCGCCGGCCTCCTCGCCCCAGGAGCCAGGCCAGGATGCAGACGCCCACCGCGAACAGCAGGCCACGCTCGACACCCAACTGCAACAGCTCATCGCCGAGCAGGCACGCCTGCAACGCCCCCTCTCCGATACCCTTGGCTTCCTGCTGCATCTCAAGCATCTGTTGCTCAAGGCGCTGCTCGACGCCGAGACGCCGCCGGATCGGGAGGCGGCGGATCAGGCGATCCTCTGGCTCGATCGCTACTTCGAGCGCATCGCGCGTCAGGCCTTCGATGACGCCCTCGCCCAGCGCGATCGCTATATCTCCGAGCAGAGTCTGTCGATCATGGAGCTATCGACGCCGGTGCTGCGGCTCTGGCATCAGATTTTGCTGCTGCCGCTGGTCGGCGTCATCGATACCGGCCGCGCGCGTCAGGTCACCGATCATCTGCTCGAGGCGATCGCCAAGTACGAGGCGCGCGTCACCGTCATCGATCTGACCGGCGTGCCGATCATCGACACCAGTGTCGCCCAGCACATCATGAAGACCATCGATGCCGCACGCCTGCTCGGCAGCCGCGTGGTGCTCACCGGCATCAGCCCGGAAGGCGCTCAGACATTGACCAAGCTCGGCATCCGCTTCGGCGATGTGATCTCGCGCGCGAGCCTGCGCGCCGGTATCGCCGAAGCGCTGCTGATCACCGGTATGCGCATCGCGCCGATGGAGGGTGGCCTGCGATGAAGATCCCCATCCTGCGACTTGGGCGCATCCTGCTGGTGTCCATCCAGGAGGATCTTACCGATAACGAGGCCATGCAGTTTCAGTCGGATCTGGTCAACGAGGTCGCCGAGGTCGAGGCCCTTGGCGTTGCCATCGACATCACCGCCCTCGACGTGGTGGATTCCTACATGGCGCGGGTCATCAACGACACCGCCAGCATGGTGCGCCTGCTCGGCGCCGAGGTGGTGATCTGCGGGGTGCAGCCGTGCGTCGCCATGACCCTGATCGAGATGGGCCGCGACCTGATCGGCGCCGATTGCACCTTCAACCTGGACCAGGGCCTGGAGCAGCTCAAGACCCGCATCGCCAGTCGGGGTGACATTCGCTTC
>PWTO01000154.1 GCA_003562815.1 Chromatiaceae bacterium
AATATCGAGTACATGGTGACCGAGGAGTCGCGTGTGGCGCCGCTGATCCAGGCGCTGGAGGAGGCCGGCTTCATCGTGGGCGGCACGCAGAACTCGGTGGCTATGATCTCGCACACCCAGGGCTGGCTGCACTGCGACATCCCCGGCACCGACGCCTCCGGCGTGGTCAAGTCGATGATGGATGAACTCATCGACGAGTTCCGCAACGCGAACATGCCCAACCGCGTCCACCTCACCACCTCCTGCTGCCAGATCAATTGCGGCGGCCAAGGTGACATCGCGATCAACATCCAGCACACCAAGCCGCCGAAGATCAATCACGATCTGGTCGCCAATGTCTGCGAGCGCCCGAGCGTCGTTGCCCGCTGCCCGGTGGCGGCCATCCGTCCGGCCATGGTCAACGGCAAACCCTCTCTTGAGGTCGATGAGCGCAAGTGCATCTGCTGCGGCGCCTGCTATCCGCCCTGTCCGCCGATGCAGATCAACGACGCCGAGCACTCGAAGCTGGCAATCTGGGTCGGCGGTAACCACTCCAACGCCCGCGGCAAGCCGACCTTCCAGAAGCTGGTCGCCGCCGGTATCCCGAACAACCCGCCGCGCTGGCCCGAGGCGACCGCGATCGTCAAGCGCATCCTCAAGGCCTACAAGGAAGGCGCGCGGGATTGGGAACGTGTCAACGAGTGGATCGAGCGCATCGGCTGGCCGCGCTTCTTCGAGGAGGTCGAGCTGCCGTTCACCAAGTACCACATCGATACCTGGCGCGGCTCCCGTGCCAGCTTCAACGCCTCTTCCTACATCCGCTTCTAAGTCGCGGATTTGGAGTTCACACCAGCGAGGTCGCAATGAAGTTCGCAATCCAGGTCAATGAAGGACCCTACCAGCACCAGGCTGCCGATTCGGCGTATTTCTTCGCCAAGGCGGCGCTTGAGAAGGGACACGAGATTTTTCGGATCTTTTTCTACCACGACGGCGTCAACAACGCGACGCGGCTGACCACGCCGCCGCAGGACGATCGCAACGTCGTCGAGCGCTGGGCCGAACTTGGCGGACACTATGACCTCGATATGGTCGTCTGCGTCGCCGCCGCTCAGCGGCGCGGCGTGGTCGACGAGGGTGAGGCGCAACGCAACGGCAAGGATGCCACCAACATCCACCCCCGGTTTCGCATCTCCGGTCTCGGCCAGCTGGTCGAGGCGGCGATCCAGTCCGACCGGCTCGTCGTCTTCGGCGACTGATCAGCGATCCGGAAGCAGAAACCAGGGGAATGCACCATGTCCGAAACCATCAAGAACTTTCTCTATCTGAACCGCAAGGCGCCCTACGGCACGATTTACGCCTGGGAATCGCTCGAGGTGGTGCTGATCGGGGCTGCGTTCGATCAGGATGTCAGCCTGGCGTTCGTCGATGACGGCGTCTTCCAGCTCACCAAGAATCAGCACACCTCGGCCGTCGGCATGAAGAATTTCTCGCCGACCTACGCGGCGCTCGGTGACTACGAGGTCAAGAAGGTCTTCGTCGAGAAGGAGTCGCTCGAGGAGCGAGGTCTCTCGCTGGACGATCTCCAGCACCTGACCTGGGAAGACGAGGATGAGGATTGGGCCGAGAAAGACTCGATCCACCTCGTTACCCGCGCCGAGATGGCGGCTATCATGGACGGCGCCGACGTCGTCTTCAGCTTCTGAGATCGAGCGAACATCCGAGGAACACGATGAGCACATTGCACACCGTCAATAAGTCGCCGTTCGAGAAGACGTCGTTGGCCGCCTGCCTTGAGCATGTGAGTGCCGGCGCCGCCGTCCTGCTACTCGAGGACGGCGTTTACGCGGCACTGACGCGAACCAGCGTTGAAGGGCAGGTCAAGAGCGCCCTCGACAACGTCAAGGTCTACGCACTCGGCCCCGATCTTCAGGCTCGCGGCTTGTTAGAGGAGCGCGTCATCCCTGGAATCAGCGTCGTGGACTATGCCGGCTTCGTGGATCTTGCTGCGGAGCATGACAAGGTTCAGGCCTGGTTGTAGTGTTTATCCCTTTCTCAATCATTAGGAGAATATAGATGCCCATTGAAGTCAATGGTAAGGCGTTCGAGACCGACGAAGAAGGCTATCTGGCCAACATCAACGAATGGGAGCCCGGCGTTGCCGAGGTGATGTCGAAGGAAGACGACCTGGAACTCACCGATGAGCATTGGGACATCATCAATTACCTGCGCGAATACTACGAGGAGTACCAGATCGCTCCCGCAGTGCGCGTGCTGACCAAGGCCGTCGGTAAAAAGTTTGGCAAGGATAAGGGCAACAGCAAGTACCTGTACGGTCTGTTCCCGTATGGCCCCGCCAAGCAGGCGTGCCGCTACGCCGGCCTGCCGAAGCCGACCGGCTGCGTCTAAGCACGCCAATTGACTGGCCAGCCACTTGTGCTGGCTGGTTGTCTCGGGCTCTAGCGAGCCCGGGCACTCGGTCGCCAGCCGCCGTAACGCTGTCGATATCGATCATGCTCCAGAGCGCGTGCACCACGCGGTGCGCTCGATCGGAGTAGACGCCATTGGGCCAACGCCACTGAGGTAGCGGAAACATGTCGTTTCTGTCGGATGTTTACGCCGGTCTGTTTTACTTCGCAGCTTTCGTGCTCGTTGCCGGGTTGGCCAATAAGGTCATCCAATATGCACGCACACCCGCTCCGCTGAAGATCCCAACGACCCCAGCGCCAACAACAAAGACGGGCGTGGCCCTTCGCATCACACGCGAAGTGGTGTTCTTTGAAAGCCTGTTCCGGGGTAGCAAATGGACCTGGATCTTCGGCTGGATGTTTCATTTCGGCCTGTTCTTGGTCACGCTGCGCCATCTGCGCTATTTCTTCGATCCGGTGCCTATGCCGATTCAAATGATCCAACCATTCGGGATCTATGGCGGTCTTGCGATGGTGATTGGTCTCGCGGGTCTGTGGAGCCGCCGTTTTCTGGTTGATCGGATTCGCTACATCACCGCGCTCTCCGATCATTTGATCCTGTTGCTGCTGATTGCCATCGGCTTTTCCGGTCTGTTGATGCGTTTTGCAGTGCATACCGATGTGATGCGCGTGAAGCAATTCTTCCAGGGGCTCTATGTCGGCCAGGTGCAGACGCTGCCAGCCGATCCGGTGCTGCTGATGCATCTCTTACTGGTTGCGCTGCTGATGATCGTCTTTCCCTACAGCAAGCTCCTGCATGCGCCGGGACTCTTCTTCAGTCCCTCGCGCAACCAGGTCGATAACCCCCGCGAACAGCGCCACATCGCGCCCTGGGCGCGGCGCATGGAGCAGGACTGAGCGGCGGCGCGCCGCTCACGCCCTTCTGCGATCCTGGTTGGCGACGTTCTGACACGAGGTTGAATCATGGCGAAGGCCGACTTCCAAGTCCCCGTACTCAAGCAGTACCCCGAGATCCCCGAGATCGAGCCGGGCGTCATGGCGCATTCGAGCCCGTTCAAATCGAAGCCGCAATTCCAGGCCGAACTCGGCTTCCCGGGCGAGCTGGTCGATGACTGGCAGACCAAGGCGATCGACAAGATGGGCGACCTGCTCGGGCGCTATCGCTCGCTGCGTGTCTATCTCGATTCCTGCGTCAAGTGCGGCTCCTGTACCGACAAGTGCCACTACTACCTCGGCACCCACGACCCGAAGAACATGCCGGTGGCGCGCCAGGATCTGATGCGCAAGGTCTATCGCCGCCACTTCACGCTCGCCGGGCGCCTGTTCCCGACGCTGGTCGGCGCCGAGGATCTCACCGAGGAGGTGCTCGGTGATTGGTACAGCTATTTCCACCAGTGCTCTCAGTGTCGACGTTGCTCGGTGTTCTGCCCCTATGGCATCGACACCGCCGAGATCTCCATGGCCGCGCGCGAGATCATGGACCATATCGGCGTTGGCCAGAAGTACTGCAACGAGATCATCGGCAAGGTCTACAAGATCGGCAACAACCTCGGCCTGCCGGGGCCAGCGTTGGCCGATACGCTCGAAGGGCTCGAAGAAGATGTCTTCGACGAGACCGGTGTCGAGGTCAAGTACCCCCTCGACCAGGAAGGCGCCGAGATCCTGTTGGTCACGCCCTCGGCGGACTTCTTCGCCGAGCCGCACGTCGATGGTCTGATCGGCTACGGCAAGGTCTTCCACGAGGCCGGGGTCAGCTGGACCCTGAGCAGTCACGCCTCCGAGGCCGCCAATTTCGGCATGTTCATCGGCTCCTACGAGAACATGCGCCGGGTCGCGCTGCGCATCCGCGAGGCGGCGATCAAGCTCAAGGTCAAGCGCATCGTCTTCGGTGAATGCGGGCATGCCTGGCGCGTCGCCTATAGCTTTTTGAACACGCTCGCCGGCCCTTGGGATTTCCTCGATCCGCGCTACCCGATTCCTCAGCACATCTGCGAGTTCACTCATGGCCTGATTCAGGAAGGCAAGCTGAATCTGGATAAGAGCCGCAACGACGACATGGTGCTGACCTATCACGACTCCTGCAATGTTGCGCGCGCCTCGCGTATGGGCGATCGGCCTGGCGGTCAGTTCGATCTTCCGCGCGCGATCATCCGCGCGACCTGCAATAACTTCTATGACATGGACGAGGAGACCATCCGCGATCGCACCTTCTGCTGCGGCGGCGGCGGTGGCCTGCTCACCGACGATCTCATGGAGATCCGGGTCAAGGGGGCTCAGCCGCGCATCGAGGCTCTGAACAATGTCATGCAGGAAAAGGGCGTGACGCACATGGCTGCGATCTGCGCCATCTGCAAGAGCCAATTCACCAAGGTGCTGCCGTATTACGGAATGGACCTGGATCAGATCGTCAGCCTCCATCAGCTGGTCTCGAATGCCTTGGTGTTGACTGGCGAGGAGACCGACGACGAAGACGAGGCTGCCGATGAGGCTGCCTGAGCGGATGCGGCCTCTCGCATCCGCCCGACCCATGAGCGACTGTAGCGACGACGAGCGTCGGGTGCGCTAAGCGCATCCAGCGCCGGCGGCCAACCAAGGGCATCAGCTCGACTTCGACTCTTCTTAGGAGCGTTATCGATGGCAACTTCCACTGACGAAATGACCAACCTTTCCTGGCGCCGCTTCGCGGATGGCGACCATGTGTGGGACAACCTCACCGAACAGATCTTCGTTCAGGATACGTCTCATAAATGTCCCACCTATGTTCATAAGACGCCGCCCTGTCAGGGAAGCTGCCCATCGGGCGAGGATATCCGCGGTTGGCTGCAGATCGTGCGCGGGCTCGAGCAGCCGCCTGAGGGCATGACGTGGCAGGAATACGCGTTTCGCCGCTCCACCGATGCCAATCCCTTCCCGTCGATGATGGGTCGCGTGTGCCCGGCCCCCTGTCAGGACGGCTGTAACCGCAACGAGGTCGAGGACTTCGTCGGCATCAATGCGGTCGAGCAGTTCATCGGCGACACCGCGACCGCGAATGGCTACAGGTTCCAGCCAGCACCGGTCGATACCGGCAAGCGCGTCGCCATCATCGGCGGTGGTCCGGCCGGTCTGGCGGCGGCCTATCAGCTGCGTCGCAAGGGCCACGCGGCGACCATCTTCGAGGCCAACAGCGAACTCGGCGGCATGTTCCGCTACGGCATCCCCGGCTATCGCGTGCCGCGCGATGCGCTCGATGCCGAGATCAACCGCATCCTCGACATGGGCCAGATCGAACTCAAGATGGGCACCAAGGTCGGCGTCGACATCAGCGTCGAGCAGCTCGAGCAAGACTATGACGCCATCCTCTGGGCGATCGGCTGTCAATCCGGCCGCGGCCTGCCGGTGCCGGGCTGGGAAGGCACCCCGAACTGCGTCTCCGGCGTCGCCTTCCTGAAGGCCTTCAACGAGGGTCGCATGAAGGTCACCACCGACAAAGTGGTCTGCGTTGGCGGTGGCGATACCTCGATCGACGTCGTCTCGGTGGCGCGGCGTCTCGGTCACATCACCACGGCCAACAAGCGTGACCTGCCCGAGACCGTGATCCACGACGGCTATGTCGCCCATGATACGGCGATGACTGCCGCCGCCGAGGGCGCGGAAGTCACGCTCACCTCGCTCTTCACCCGTGACAAGATGACCGCCTCCGAACACGAGGTCCACGACGCCTTGCACGAGGGCGTGACCGTGCTCGACGGCGTGATGCCGGTCGAGGTCATCAAGGACGACAACGGCCGCGCGGTCGGGCTCAAGGTCGCCGATTGCGAGATGAAGGACGGTCGGCCAACGCCGGTCGATGGCACCGAGCGCGTGCTCGAGGCGGATCTGATCGTCGCCGCGATCGGGCAGGGCGGCGAGCTGACCGGGCTCGAAGACCTGGATAACGGGCGTGGCCTGATGAACAGCGATAAGTTCTATCAGGTACCCGATAAACCGGGGCACTTCGTCGCCGGCGACATCATTCGTCCGCATCTGCTCACCACCGCCATCGGCCAGGCCTGGATCGCGGCCGAGTCGATCGATGAGTACGTCAACAAGGCCGAGCATAAGCGCCGCCCGAAGGTCGATGTGCATCACTTCGATCTGCTCGCCAAGCTCAACGAGGCGAAGCTCGCCCCGGAGCCGTTCGAGGTCGAGGCCAGCGGCGATCTGCGCGGCACCTCGCAGGCGAAGTATGCCATCCACAACTACGAGGACCGTTCAAGTGCCGAGGTCATCCCGCATGACGAACTCTTCCTCGGTCACTTCAAGTACGAGTCGCGCATCCTGCGCAAGGAGGAGGTGCCGAGTGCCGAGGAGGTGCTTGGGCATTTCAAGGAGCGCGTGATCGGTTACTCGGAGGAGGACGCGGTCAACGAAGCCAAACGCTGCATGAGCTGCGGTATGTGCTTCGAGTGCGACAACTGCGTCATCTACTGCCCGCAAGACGCGGTGTTCCGCGTCAACAAGTCCGAGAGCACCACCGGGCGCTATGTGGATACCGACTACGACAAATGTATCGGTTGCCATATCTGCGCCGATGTCTGCCCCACTGGCTACATCAAGATGGGCCTTGGTGAATAAGCAATCCGCAACCCTGCAGAGGACGTCGATGGTAACTGTCATGACCAAGGGCGTCCTCCTCGCGTTACTGGCCGCTGCCCTCGGAATGGGAGCAATGGCCCAAGCCGAGGAGGTCGGAGATTACGTCTTGCCCAGCTCGCGGGCGGCGGCGCTCGGCCAGTGCGTCGAGGCGACCGAATACATGCGACGCAATCATTACGAGCTGATTCGCCATCAACGCGATGCAACCGTCTACGGCGGAATTCGAGGCACCGATCATAGCCTCTCGGGCTGCGTGTCTTGCCATGTTGGCTATGACGGCTCGGGCGCGCCGATCGAAATCAACGCGAAGGGGCAGTTCTGCCGCAGCTGTCACGACTACGCGGCGGTGCAGATGAACTGCTTCGATTGCCACGCGACCGTGCCTCAGGGCGAGTCATGGAATCACGAGGTGTCTGCCGCTCACGCGCACCTGAAGGCATTCAGCGAGGCTGAGGCGAAGGTGAGATGAATCACGAAACCGAATCGACAAATCAAGGGCGCCGGGATTTTCTCAGCGCCGCCATGGGCGTCAGCACGGCCGCGATCGCGCCCGGCGTGATCCTGCATACGCCCGAGGCCAGCGCCGCTCCACGCACCGATCCAGTGACGGATGTGCATCGCTGGGGGCTGCTGGTCGATACCAGCAAGTGTGCCGAGGGCTGTAGCGCATGCGTCGACGCCTGTGATCGCGAGAACGGGCTGAATCTACAGGCCGCGCCGCTTGGAGACGATGCCATGAAGTGGCAGAACCAGCGCGCGACTTGGATTCGCAAGGTGAAATTGCAGGATAACCTCAGCGGCCAGATCACCAATCTGCCGCTCATGTGTCAGCATTGCGAGCATCCGCCTTGCGTGGATGTCTGCCCGACTGGCGCCTCGTTCAAGCGCGCCGATGGCATTGTGATGGTCGATAGCCACACCTGCATCGGTTGCCGCTACTGCATGATGGCTTGCCCGTACAAGGCGCGCTCGTTCATCCACGAGCAGGTCGACCAGAAACTCACCCGCGCGCCGCGTGGCAAGGGCTGTGTCGAGAGCTGCAATCTGTGCGTACACCGGCTCGACGCCGGCGACCTCTCGACGGCCTGTGCCGAGGCTTGCTCCGCCGAAGGGCATCGAGCCCTCGTCTTCGGTGATCTTAAGGACCCGTCGGGGCCGTTGCGTCAGGCGCTGGCCAAGCAACGCACGCGGCAGATCCGGCAAGACCTGGGACTGAACACGGGCGTGCGTTACGCTGGAATCTGATCATATGAAAAGAATCGTCTATCGAGAATGGCTGGTGCAGCCTCAGCGCTACTGGGGGTTGCTCGCGATCCTCGCCGCTGTGGTGGCGGTCGGCGGATTATCGGCGCTCTACATGGAGCACCATGGTCACTGGGTGACTGGGATGACCAATTCCGTGGTCTGGGGCATGCCGCATGTGTTCGCCGTCTTCTTGATCATCGCCGCCTCCGGGGCGTTGAACGTGGCCTCGATCGGTACCGTCTTCGACAAAAAGGCGTATAAGCCACTCGGGCGGCTCTCGGGGTTGTTGGCGGTGGCGCTGCTGGTGGGCGGGCTGCTCGTCCTGGTGCTGGATCTCGGGCGCCCCGATCGGCTGCTGGTGGCGATGACCACGCACAACTTCAGCTCGATCTTCGCCTGGAACATCTTCCTCTATACCGGCTTTGCGGCGATCACGATCGGCTATCTCTGGACCATGGCCGAGCGCAAGGGCCATCGTCTGCAGAAGCCGGTCGGCACCTTCGCCTTCTTGTGGCGCTTGGCGCTGACGACGGGTACGGGCTCGATCTTTGGCTTCCTGGTCGGACGCGAGGCCTATGACACCGCGATTCTGGGGCCGATGTTCGTCGTCATGTCGTTCGCCTATGGACTGGCGGTCTACATGCTGGTGCTGTTCTATACCTTCGATGCCGATGGCCGACCGATCGGCCCGGCCATGCTCAAGCGCTTGCGGAGCCTGCTTGGGCTTTTCGTCTCTGCGATCCTGTACTTCACCTTGGTCTATCACCTGACCAAACTGTACGGTGCCAAGCATAGCGATATCGAGGCCTTCATCCTGATCAATGGCGGTTTCTACAGTGCCATGTTCTGGGTCGGTTGGATCTTGATCGGTGGTTTGCTGCCACTCGGCATCATCTACCATCCCGAACTCAATCAACGTCGCGACTGGATCACCGCCGCCTGTGCCCTGGTCATCGTCGGTGGGTTTGCCGCGATGTATGTCATCATCATTGGTAGCCAAGCCTATCCGCAGGAGATGTTTCCTGGGCATAGCGTGCTCCAATTCGGCGCGCCCGGCGATGTCGGCGGTCGCGTGGCGCCCTATTCGCCGAGCCTGCCCGAATTCCTGCTCGGCATCGGCGGCGTTGGTCTCGCGCTCTTGATCCCCGCCGTCGGCGTGCGCGTGCTGCAATTCCTACCGGAGTCACTCTCCGACCGCGACATCGATCCGCACGCGAGCGCGCGCCCGGCCGCCTAAGCGCGGCGCGCGCCCCAGCGCGGGCACATCGACGGTTGGGGCGACTGGGACATCTATGGCGCATCTTTATCTCTCAGCGTCGCAAAAGTCTTCCGGGAAGACCACGCTGAGCATTGGCCTGATCCGCGCACTCCATCGGCGCGGTGAGGTCGTGCAACCGTTCAAGAAAGGCCCTGACTACATCGACCCGCTGTGGCTAGCGCGCGCAGCGGGTGGGCGGGCCTGTCACAACCTCGACTACCACACCATGCCGGTCGAGGAGATCTGCGGCGATTTTGCCCGCCTGCTGCAAACCCCGACACCGGGTTCGACGCAGGACTCGACACTGGGCCTGATCGAGGGCAATGTCGGTCTCTTCGATAGCATCCACGTCAACGGCGCGGGCTCCAATGCCGAGCTGGCCAAGCTGCTCGGCGCGCCATTAGTGCTGGTGATCAACGCCCAGGGGATGGGGCGGGGGATCGCGCCGCTCTTGCTCGGCTATCAGGCGTTCGATCCAGACCTGTGGATCGGCGGCGTGATTCTGAACAAGGTTGGGGGGACGCGCCACGCGTCGAATCTGCGACGGGTGAT
The DNA here is from genome assembly GCA_003562815.1 of Chromatiaceae bacterium. Taxonomy (GTDB): domain Bacteria; phylum Pseudomonadota; class Gammaproteobacteria; order Chromatiales; family Chromatiaceae; genus Lamprobacter. Next base: position 10,078 of record PWTO01000154.1, read on the forward strand.
CGAGTATTACACGGACCTTCCGGTCCTCGGGGCGGTGCCGCGCGCAGCCGAGCTTGCGATCGAGGAGCGCCATCTCGGGCTGATTCCGAGCAATGAGGCGATGGCGGTGGAGGCGACGATCGAGGCGATTCACCGCGCGGTGGTCGAAACAGTCGATGTCGATCGGGTGCTTGACATCGCCGCGCGCGCGCCAACGCCAACGTGGGATGCCTCATCGATGCCGCTGACGCCCTCGAGTCGGTTGGCACGCATGCCGTCCGGCGCGCCGTCGGTGCGTATTGGCATTGCCCAGGACGAGGTCTTTGGCTTCTATTATCCCGATGATCTTGCGAGCCTGGAGCGCGCCGGGGCAGAACTCGTGCCGTTCAGTCCGCTCGTCGATGCGAGTTTGCCCGCTGTCGATGGCCTGATCCTTGGCGGCGGGTTTCCAGAGTCGCGCATGGCCGAACTCGAAGCGAACCGCTCGATGCGCGCATCGATTGCCGCCTTCATTGCCGACGGCGGTGTCGCCTATGCCGAATGCGGCGGCCTGATGTATCTGTGCGAGCGCCTGCACTGGGGGCGCCAGTCGCGCGCCATGTGCGGCGTGCTCGGTGCCGATGTGGCCATGCATGAGCGCCCCCAGGGGCGCGGCTATGTGCGTTTGCGTGAAACCGACGCCTTCCCTTGGCCGCGCGCGCCGGCCGATGTGGCAGACATCTGCGCACATGAATTCCATCATTCCGCCATCGTCGAGGCGAGCCCCGATTGGCGTTACGCCTTCGATGTCCTTCGCGGCACCGGCATCGATGGGCGCCATGACGGTATCATTCACCAGAATCTCCTGGCGAGCTACGCGCACTTGCGCGCTGTCGGCGCGGTGAACTGGACCGGGCGTTTCGTTGAGCGGATCAGGTCGTTGCGTTAGTGGTCGGCGTCAGGCGCAGGGGGCCGTGCTCGCATCAGGGGCGGGGCCGAGAGTTAAAACCTAGGTGTTAGTATGCCAACTTACGCCAACATACTAGACCAAACGCGAAGCGCACATGCCCAGGTATGTCCCATCCCGAGAGGCCTCTAAAATACTAGGACTCCATGCCAACACTCTCCGAAAATACGCTGATGAAGGGCGCATTAGCACCTACCGCATCGCCAGTGGGCAGCGTCGGTTCGACGTTGACTCCTACCTTGGAGCCTCCGTTCAAACTGCACCCACTGTCGTCTGCTATTGCAGAGTGTCTTCGCACGTACAAAAGCCAGACCTTGAGCGCCAAGTCCAATCGATGCGAGAACGCTTCCCCGAAGCCGACATCGTCCAAGACATCGGCTCCGCCCTCGACGATCAGCGTCAAGGGCTTAAAACCCTATTGGGACGAGTCCTGCGCGGAGAGAAGCTCACGG
>PWTO01000118.1 GCA_003562815.1 Chromatiaceae bacterium
CGAGGCGCGAATCCGCCGTTTGTCGGCGGCTGATCAACGCGCGCAGCCAGTCCCTGGCGATGCGCCACAGGGCTTGGCGAAAATACAGCACCACGGCGATCAGACTGCCGAGATGGATGGCAAGATCGAAGGCCAATCCCTGATCGTCCCAGCCAGTGACGATCGGCACCAAAATCAGATGCGCGGCACTGGAGACAGGCAGGAATTCGGTCAATCCCTGCACGATCGACAAGACGAGGATTTCGGTCAATGACATGAAAACGCGTGCCGCATGGCATGTTGAGAGTAGCGAGAGTAGCCAGCGACCCGATGCGGGTCAAGGTGCGCTGCCGCAGGCGGCTCAGGTCGGAGCGCACGGCAGGGGTTGACAGACCTCGGAGGCGGCCTGATCATAGCTCGCGTTTCCACAACCCCGAGGTTTCTGTGAGCACTGATTCTAGCGACAGTTGTCGATCTCGCATCGACATCGTGACCTGACAGGCCCGCAGACCTTTCCCTCTGCCGCGCCTGATCAGGCCCTACATGGGCTCCTCCAGGCGCGGTGTCAAATGTCGATCCTCACTGCAGCGACCACCGCGCGTTAGTCGAAACGCGCGCTTGCGCCCACGCGTGTCGCGTTCGTGTGCCTCACCGCATAGGCCTCACCCTGTTCGTTTCAGCCGTGAATCAGCACTGAGGACGTCGAACTCATGAACTACCAAGAAGTCGTTTTTACCCTCAAAAGCGCCCTCGCCACCCAGGATGCCGAGACCTTCCGCATCGTCGAGCAGCGCGCGCATCCGGCCGATATCGCCGCTGCCATCGCCGCGCTGCCGCTCGCGCAGCAGTGTCAATTGCTGGAGCTGGCCAGTGCGCCGAAGCGCGCCGAGGTGTTCGGTTATTTGCCAAGCGAAGAGCAGGTGCGCATCAGTGAGACCATCGGCCGCCGCGTGCTGGTGGCGTTGTTTTTGCACATGCCGCCCGATGAGCGCGCCGACCTCTATAACGCCTTGACCGAGGAACAACGCGTCGCCGTGATGCCAGCGCTCGCGCAGATCGAGCGCGAGGATATTCGCCGCCTAGCTGCCTATCCGGAAGAACAAGTCGGCGCGGTGATGACCTCCGACTATGCCACGCTCTCGCCCGATCTGACCGCCGCCGAGGCCATCGAGGAACTGCGCCGCATCGCCCCCGATGCCGAGACCATCTATCAGGCCTTCGTCATCGACGCCGAGCGCCATCTGATCGGCGCCGTGTCGCTGAAGGATCTGATCCTCGCCAGCGCCCACACCCGCGTCCGCGAGCCGATGAAGCCGAGTCCGGTGTGCATCGCCGCCGATGCTCCGCGCGAGGAGGCGGTGCGCCTGATCAGCAAATACGACCTGATCGCCCTTCCCGTGGTCAACCACAACGAGATGCTGGTCGGCATCGTCACCTACGACGATGCCATGGATGTGGAGCAAGAGGAGAGCAGCACTGACTTCCATAAGGCCGCCTCGGTCGGCGCCCTGGGTAAGAATCTCAAGGACGCCTCGGTTTGGTTGCTGTTCCGCAAGCGTGTCTTTTGGCTGCTGCTGTTGGTGTTCGGCAACCTGTTCTCGGGCGCCGGGATCGCCTATTTCGAGGACACCATTGCCGCCTATATTGCCTTGGTCTTCTTCCTGCCGCTGTTGATCGACAGCGGCGGCAACGCCGGCTCGCAGGCGGCGACCCTGATGGTGCGGGCCTTGGCCACCGGCGACGTCGTGCTCAAGGACTGGGCCGGGATGCTGGGGCGCGAATTGATCGTCGCCGGCCTGCTCGGGCTGTCGATGGCGCTGGCGGTCTCCTCGCTCGGGTTCTGGCGCGGGGGGCCGGAAATCGCCGTGGTGGTGGCGGTGTCGATGCAGGTGATCGTGCTCACCGGCAGCGTGATCGGCATGTCCATGCCCTTTTTGCTCCACAAGCTCAAGCTCGACCCGGCGACCGCGAGTGCGCCGCTGATCACCTCGATCGCCGATGCCACCGGCGTGCTAATCTACTTCGGCATCGCCACCAGCCTGCTCGATTTCTCGGCGCTCCACACCTGAAGCCTGGTGACTCGCGCTGCGCATCAGCCCTGTTGTCAACTACCCCGCCCTGAAGGGCGGAGCTTGAAAGAGCTTGGTTGACCAGCCTAAGCCCGCCTGACCGGGACTTCGAAAGGGGCTACGTGTGCAACAGGTCGTTAAGACTCACCGGCGGATGCTTCCTCAGTCCGCCGCTCTGAAAGATCAGGATCATGCTGACGAAAGGTAAAACGTCGAAGGTTCTGATCGCCGCCGTCAGGCGGGAGCCGGTTGTCCACATTGGCGAGGGGAGCGACACCGACAGGTGTCCGTGACCAGGCTCCTTACGGAGCAGAGCCTTATGGCCCTGCCGGTGGAAAGCCGGCCCTTTTTCTGGTGGCTGCGAGGCCGTAGCCGCCGCTATCCCTCCCCGGCCTGAAGGCCGGGGTTTCTCGCGGAGGAACTGATGAACGCAAGCATTCGCAACACCCTGCTCGGCGGCCTTGCCGTTGGCCTCGTCGGCAGCGCCATCGCTGCGGACCTGACACCGGAAGAGCAGATTCAGACCCGCCAGGCCGGCTACAGATTCATGTCCTGGAACATGAGCAAGATCAAGGCGAACCTTGACGGCGACTATCGCCAGCCGCGCGTCGAGGCCGCTGCCAATGCCATCGCCGGCATCGCTAACTCCGGCATGGGCGTGCTCTTTGCCCCAGGCACCGAGCAGGACATCGGTGAGGTCAAGACCCGCGTCAGGCCGGAGCTGTTCACCAACCAAGAAGAGGTGGCCGAGGTGGCCGTCGCCTTCATCGAAGCCGCCAACAGCATGGCCGAGACCGCCGCGCTTGGCAGCGAGGACGAGGTCCGAGCCGCCTTTGGCAAGCTTGGCCAGAGCTGCAAGGGTTGCCACGACAAGTTCCGCAAGGACTAAGCGCTGCGGTTTCGGCGCCTACGCCTACCTACAGGCCCCTCGCCTTCTCCCCTACCAG
>PWTO01000134.1 GCA_003562815.1 Chromatiaceae bacterium
TAGCCTCAAACCCCGACTCCAGGACGATCTTCAAGACAGCTACATCATTGCAAGACTGCTTGGCAGCAGGTGAAACTGGCTTGCCTGAGATGGCCTTTCCCGAGCACTGCCCTTTTTCAATTGATCAGATGTTAGACGAAGGCTTTTGGCCGGATTCCTAGCCAGCCGAGGGCGAACAGCAGCAGATGGAGCAGACGAGCTTGCAAGGAATTTAGAATAAAAACAATGATTTCCGAAGGTGCTCGGCAATAATGGTCTTAGCGTCGAAAATGTGCTAAGTTGTTTTTGAAAAAGAAGTCAACGTTGCTTTAGCAGCAGTTTCCGGCCGCGTAGGCGGTTTAGAAGTATGGATGATACCCCCGCGACCAACTGCCTCAAACAACGCCGCGCCGGCGTCTTGCTGCATCTGACTTCGCTGCCTGGTGCCGGGCCTTCCGGCGATCTCGGCTATGAGGCCTTCAACTTCGTCAATTTCTTGGCAGATGCCGGTGTCAGCGTCTGGCAGATGCTGCCGGTCGGGCCGCCGCAAGCGGGTGATTCGCCTTATCAAACAAGCTCTGCGCACGCCGGCAGCGCGCGGCTGATTGGACTCGAACCGCTAGTCGACTGCGGCTGGCTGCCGGAGGAGGCCGGGGCGACTGCCAGTGATGAGGCGAGCAAGCGCGAGCGCTTACAGCAGGCGCATCAACACGTCTTGCGCGCATCATCTGACGATGAACGCGCTGAGTTCGAGCGGTTCTGCAACGAACAACGCTTCTGGCTCGATGACTACGCGCTCTATCGCGCGATTCACGAGCAGCGCGAGGCGCCCTGGTGGCAATGGCCAAAGGGCCTGCGCACCCGCGACGGGCGCAGCCTCGGTCAAGCTCGGCGGCGACTCGCCGAAGCAATCGACTTTATACGCTTCGAGCAGTTCGTCTTCTTTCGCCAGTGGGATGCCCTGCGCGCGCATGCGAACGCGCGCGGAGTGCGGCTGTTCGGCGACATGCCGATCTTCGTCGCCCACGACAGCGCCGAGGTCTGGGCGCGGCCCAGCGATTTCGATCTCAATGCCGACGGCACCTGCCGGGTCGTCGCCGGGGTGCCGCCGGATTATTTCTCGGCCACCGGCCAGCGCTGGGGTAATCCGCTCTATCGCTGGGATCAGCTCGAGAAGAACGGCTTTCGCTTCTGGCTCGATCGCATGCGCACCCAACTGCGCCTGTTCGACATGATCCGCATCGATCATTTCCGCGGCTTCGAGGCCTATTGGGAGGTGCCGGCTGACGAAGAAACGGCGATGAATGGCACCTGGGTCGAGGCCAAGGGCGATGCGCTGTTCTTGCGCTTGCGAGACGAATTCGGCGCATTGCCGCTGATCGCCGAGGATCTGGGCGTGATTACCGAGGAGGTCGATGCGCTACGCCAACGCTATCGGATGCCGGGAATGAAGGTGCTGCAATTCGCCTTCGACGGCGGCCCGGACAACCCTTATCTGCCGTTTCATCATGGGCGCGATTCGGTCTGCTACACCGGCACTCACGACAACGACACCACGCTCGGCTGGTATCAGGCGCTCACAGATGCGCAGCGCCAGCATGTCGATGATTATTTGGGCCATGCGCAAGAACCAATGCCCTGGCCGATGATCCGCGCCGCGCTCGCCTCGCGCGCCGACCTGGCTGTGGTGCCGATGCAGGATCTGATGGAACTCGACGGCGTCCACCGCATGAATCGACCAGGTGTGCCACGCGGCAACTGGCAATGGCGCTTCCAATGGGATCAGCTCGATGACCAGCTCGCGCGGCGGGTTGCGCATCTGATCGCGCTCTATGGGCGCGCGCCGGAGGCGCTTGGAGCCTGACGACCAGTGTGTCCGTGCGCGCAATGGACTGTCACAGCGCCGTCTTCAAATCACAACAGTATCGTCACAGCGGCCCGGTAGACTCCCACGGTTTATTTGCCACCGGGGCGACCCTACCATGCCGGTCACGACCAAACCCAGCCTCGCCGATCGTTTCGATCAAAAGGTCTTCGATGCCATCTACTCGCGGGCGCTGGTCTACAACACCTGCTGGGAAGATCCGGCCGTCGATCGCCTGGTGCTCAACATCGCGCCGGATGACCGCATTTTGGTCATCACCAGCGCCGGCTGTAACGTGCTCGACTACGCCTTGGTCGGACCGACCGCGATCCATGCGGTCGATGCCAACCCGCGCCAGAATGCCCTCCTGGAGCTGAAACTGGCGGGCATCCGCCGGCTCGAGTTCGAGGACTTCTTCGCCGCCTTCGGCCATGGCCATCATCCCGGTTTCGAGCCGCTCTATCGGCGCACCTTGCGCCCGGATCTCTCGCCCTTCGCGCGGGCCTTCTGGGATAAGCGCGTGCGCTGGTTCGGCCATCCGCGCGGCAGCTTCTACTTCCATGGCCTGTCCGGCATCGTCGCCAAGAGTTTCCATGCCTATCTGCGGGTGCGGCCGCGGCTCGCGGCGAGTATCGCCGAGCTGTTCGAGACCCGCTCGCTGGACGATCAACGCCATGTCTACGAAACGCGGGTGCAGCCGCTGATCTGGTCGCCAACCATCAACTGGACGCTCTCGCGGCAACTGACGATGAGCATGCTCGGTGTGCCGCATCCGCAGCGCAAGGAGGTGCAGGAGCAGCACGAGCGCGGCGTGGCCGGCTTCGTGCGCGAGTCGATCGATTATGTCTTCCGCCAACTGCCGGTGTGGACCAATTATTTCTGGGCGGTCTATGTGAACGGCCGCTACACGCCGGAGTGCTGCCCGGAATATCTGAAGCCGGAGAACTTCACCGCCCTCAAGCAGGGCCGGGCCGAGTGCATCCAACTGCACACCGCCACGGTCGCGGAGCTGCTGGCGGGCACCAAGCAGCGTTTCTCGAAGTACGTGCTGCTCGATCACATGGACTGGATGAGCAGCTATGCGCCCCAGGCGCTGTCCGAGGAATGGGCGCTGATCCTGGGTCGTGCGCGCGCCGATGCACGCATCATCTTCCGCAGCGCGCATGCGGCACCGGCCTATCTGCAGGATCTTGAGGTAAGCCCGGAGCGGGGCTATCTGCGCGACTGCCTGCGCTTTCATCCGGAGCTGGCGGCACGGATGCAGCCGCTCGACCGGGTGCATACCTATGCCGGCTTCCACATCGCCGACGTCGCGCTCTGAGCATGGCGCTCGCCCCCCTCGCCGCCGAACTCAAGGTGCTGCTGGCGCTGCTGCGCGGGCAGCCGAGCCGGGGCTCGCATGCCGAGCGGCTGGAGGCCTTCTACGCACCGCAGGCCGGGCGCTACGATGCCTTTCGCGAGCGCCTGCTGCATGGGCGTGGCGAGTTGATCGCCGATCTGATCGCTGCGCGGGCGGTTCCGCCGGGCGCTCATCTGGTCGAGCTGGGGGCGGGCACCGGGCGTAACCTGCTGTTCTTCGGCGAGCGACTCGCAGCACTCGGGCAGGTCGATGCGGTTGACCTCTGTCCGGCGTTGGTCGGCGAGGCACGGCGACGAACCGAGGCCATGCCCAATGTGCAAGTGCACGAGGCCGACGCCTGCCGCTGGCGACCCGAGGCGCCGGTGGATGCGGTCTATCTGGCCTACGCGCTGACCATGATCCCGGACTGGGAGGCGGCGATCGACAACGCGATCGCGATGCTCAAGCCCGGCGGTCATTTGGGCGTGGTCGATTTCTATGTCTCAGCTCCCGAGCCAGCGCCAGGGCTGGTTCGTCATTCGGCGCTGGCGCGGGCGTTCTGGCCGCGCTGGTTCCGCCACGATGGCGTGCATCTGGATGCGCGCCGGCTCGCTGACCTGCGCGAGCATCTCCCCGCTCACCAGCTCACCGAGGCCTTAGCTCCGGTGCCTTATTTGCCGGGGCTGCGGGTTCCGTATTATCGCTTCATCGGCCGCAAGGACGGTTGACGCTACGCCCCCCCGGGGGGGGACGGTTCTCGTGCGCCGGCGGGTCGAACCTCCGCGTCGGTTATTCACTCAAGGCGTTGCTGGCGGCGTCGATCAGCGCGCGGCCCTGTCGCTGCATGGCTTGCGCGATGGCGTTGGCGAGTGCCCGGCCACTGAGCGTGTCGCCGTTGATGATGACCTCGCTGGGCGAGGTCGCATAGGCGCTGAGCGGATCGGCGAGCTGCTGCGCGGTGTCATCGACGGCGTTGTACGGATAGGCACAGAAGGCGCTGCCATCGCCCGCGACACCGGACCAGCGTAGACTGATGGTGGCATCGTCGTAGCCCGCCGTGCGCGTATCGACGTGGGTCCAGCTGAGCTGATCGGTGCCAAGCTGCACGGCGACCAAATCCTTGCAGAGTCGGACGCGAACGTCTTCACCAGGGTGAGAACAGCCAACGAGCAGGCTACTGCCAATGAGGATGCTGCCGAGGGCGAGGGCGGTGTGTCGGACGGTTGTCTGTTTCATTGAGTCGATGAATCGTTGAGTGTGATGATCAAAACCTGCGAAAAGAAGCGCGTATCCAGCTGCGCCTGGCGGGTGCTGTGGTTGAGCGTGGTCGCCCTGCCAGCGCTTGGCGTCGATGCCGTGCCCGACGCCGAGCGACCGGTGCGATTCTGTATCGATCCGGCCTGGGCACCGTTCGAGTACCTCGATGACCAAGGCCAGCATCAGGGCATGGCGGCCGACTACTGGCAGCGGATGAGCGAGCGCGCTGGTCTGCGCAGCGAGCTGGTCCCCACAGCCTCCTGGGAGGAGTCTCTCGACAAGGCCAGGCGGCGCGAGTGCGATGTGCTGACCTTGGCCATGGAGACCCCGGAGCGCCGTCAGCATTGGCTGTTCACGTCGTCCTACGTCTCCTATCCATTCGTGCTGGTCACGCGCAGCGAGGCGCCATCGGTTACCCACTTGCGTGAAGTCGCCGATAAGACGCTGGCTGCGGTGAAAGGATACGCCTATACCGAACTGATTCGGGCGCGCTTTGCGCAGATTCGTTTCCTGGAGGTCGATACCGTCGCCGATGGTCTTGAGCGAGTGCGGCGGGGTGAGGCCTACGGCATGATCGATTCGCTGGCTGCTGCGGCCTATGCCATCCAGCAAGCGCAACTGCATGAACTGAAGGTTGCCGGTCGCTTTGCCGAGCGCTGGGAGTTGGCCATTGCGGTGCGCCGGGATCGGCCAGAGTGGCTGGCGTTCTTCGAGGCGATGGCCCAGTCGATCACCGCCGAGGATCGACGCGAGGTCGAGAACCGCTGGCTGGCGGCTTGGATTGAGTCGCCGCCGGATCTGCGCTGGCTCTGGGTCGCGCTGGTGGCGCTGGCGCTGTCGGCATTGATTGCGGGGTTCTTTATCTGGCGTCACACACTGGTGTGCCGACAAGCGCGCGTGTTGGAGCAGTTGAATCAGGCCCTCAGCGAGGCGCGCGACCGCGCCGAGCGCTCCGAGGCGCGCTATGCGGAACTGGCCGAGCAGAGCCGCAGCTACGCCTGGGATGTCGATTACAACGGCCGCTACACCGATGTCTCGGCGTCGGTGAAAACCGTCTTGGGCTACGCGCCAGAGGCGTTGCTCGGCCGTGCGTTTTGGGAGATCGCACCGGCCGAGGAACGGGCCGATATGCGCGCGATTGGCTTATCGACCATCCATGAAGGCGAGTCGCTGTCCGGGCTTGAGAATCGGGTGCTCACGCGCGACGGCCGCGCCCTGTGGGTCGCCACCAGCGGCATGCCGATCCAAGACCAAGACGGCGCGATCATCGGCTTTCGCGGCATCGATATCGATGTCGACGAGCGCCGGCGTCAGCGCGATCTGCTGCATTATTATGCCTTCTACGATGTCCTGACCCAGGTTCCCAACCGCCGCATGTTCCTTGAGGCGCTCGATGGGGCGATTGCCCGTTTTCGGCGCCATGCGCAGCGTTTCTCGATACTCGCCTTCGATCTCGATCACTTCAAGCGCGTGAATGACGTCCATGGCCATGCTGCAGGCGATGCGCTGCTGTGCCAGTTCGCCAGCCAGGCACAAACCGCGTTACGGCGCGGGGATCTGCTCGCGCGGCTCGGTGGCGAGGAATTCGTCGCGCTGCTGTTCGAGTCCAATGTGGAGGGGGCCGAGCAGATGGCCGAGCGCATCCGCGCCAACATCGCCGCAGCGCCGATGGTCTTTGAGTCGCGGGAAATCGCACTCACTGTCAGTATTGGTGGCACCTGTATCGGGGAGGAGGACACGCCCGAGTCGCTGCTCGCGCGCGCCGATGACGCCCTCTACGAGGCGAAGCGAAACGGGCGCAACCGTGTCGTGATGCGCGCCGCCGCCTAGACGATGCCAGGCGAGCCTTCTAGCGCCCATTCCCTCAGACAACGCCGCAGGCCGAGACCGCCGATGCCGCTCGATCCCCACGCCATTCGCGCGCACTTTCCGATCCTGAACCAAACGCTCGGGGCGCAGCCGCTGGTGTTTCTCGACAGTGCCGCCAGCACCCAGCAGCCGACGGCGGTCATCGATGCGGTCGCCGACTACCATCGCTGCCGGCATGCCAACATCCATCGCGCGGTCTACCGGCTCTCCCAGGGCGCGACCCGAGACTACGAGGAGGCGCGCGCGACGGTGGCCCGGTTCATCAACGCTGCCGAGCCAGCCGAATGCCTGTTCACCCGTGGCACCACCGAGTCGATCAACCTGGTCGCCGCAACCTGGGGGCGGGCGACGTTGCAACCTGACGACGAGATCATCCTCTCGACGCTCGAGCACCATTCCAACATCGTCCCCTGGCAGCTCGCGGCGCAGGCCACCGGGGCGCGGATCAAGGTCATCCCGATCAACGAGGCCGGTGAGCTGGATCTGGACGCCTATCGGCGCCTGCTCTCGGCGCGCACGCGGCTGGTCGCGGTCAACCACCTCTCGAACGCGCTCGGCACCATCAATCCGGTGCGCGAGATCATCGCCGAGGCCCATGTCGCCGGCGCGCTGACCCTGATCGACGGCGCCCAATGGGTCGCCCACGGCCACACCGATGTGCAGGCGCTGGATGCCGATTTCTACGCCTTCTCCGGCCATAAACTCTACGGCCCGACCGGGATCGGCGTGCTCTACGGAAAGCGTCATCTGCTCGAGGCCATGCCGCCGTATCAGGGCGGTGGCGACATGATCGAGCAAGTGCGCTTCGAGGGCAGCACCTATGCCGGGCTGCCGAACCGCTTCGAGGCTGGCACGCCGAACATCTCCGGCGCGGTGGGCCTGGGCGCGGCGATCCGCTGGATCGAGGCGATCGGGCTCGCGCAGATCGGCCCCTATGAGCAGGGCTTGCTCGACTATGCGACCGAGCGGCTGCGCACGATCCCAGGGCTGGTGCTCAAGGGCACGGCGGCGAGAAAGAGCGCCGTGCTCTCGTTCGTGCTCACCGATCCGCCGGTCTCCACGCTCGATGTGGGCACTCAGCTCGACCTGCGCGGCATCTGCATCCGCACCGGGCATCATTGCTGTCAGCCGTTGATGGAACGCCTCGGCCTGGCCGGGACCGCGCGCGCCTCGCTGGCGCTCTATAACGATCGAGACGATATCGACCGGCTGGCCGATGCGCTCGGCGCGATCATCGAGCGCGCGCAGGTTGCCGCATCGGCGGCTGCTGGGTCCACCTCCAGGGCGAGCGCACGGTTGAGCAGCGGGCCAGGACAGACGTCTAGGCAGCAGTCAGGGCAGGAACCAGTGACAGGCGCGGCTGTTCAGCTCTATCCGCCCGCAACCGCTGATTCCCCCGAGGCGGCGGCCGATATGCTCGCCGAGGATTTCGAGCTGCTACCGGATTGGCCCACCCGTCATCAGTACCTGATCGAACTCGGCGATCGGTTGCCGCCGATGCCGGCGGCGATGAAGACCGATACGACCCGCGTTGAGGGCTGCCAGAGCACCGTCTACCTGGCGGCTCGCGTGCAACCGGGCAGCGTCGATGTGATCGAGTTCTTGGCCGATAGCGACGCCAATATCGTGCGCGGGCTGATCGCGGTGCTTGAACAGCTCTGCTCGGGCCAGCGCGCGGCGGCCATCCTCGCGTTCGATCTGGACGCCTTTTTCAGCCGCATCGGGCTGGATGCCCATCTGAGTCTGTCGCGACGCAATGGCTTGGCGGCGATGGTGCAGCGTCTGCGGGCGCTGGCGCAGCAATATGCTCATTAGACTGAGTCAAGATCCGTACCCATCTTTGGCACAGCTATGCTGCCACCTCTACTTCGCGTACTTCGCCTCAGAGATTGAAGAACCATTGTTTATCCAATGTGACTTTTTCGATCATCTCCGTTTTGACACCCAGGCCGAACTCCTTGAGCTTTTCAGCGAGCTGCTCCCCGTCAACCAGATCGATTGGCGGCGCCCCATCACGGCTCGCCTCTTTGATCGCGGCTGGCGTAAATGTTCCAGTGGTGATGAAAAGCCCCTTATCTGCACGACCTACCATTGCGCCTCTGAAATCTCGGATGGCACCGGCTGATACTGAACCCTGATACTTCTTGCACTGGAAAAAGACATGAAAGCTCATGAATCCATGAATACGAGCAATCCCCTTTCCATCGATGCCTCCGTCACCGGTCCTTCCTGTAACCTCAACCTGAACAAACCCCGACTCCCTCAATAATCGCTGAGTTAAACGCTCGAATGCGTCAGGGGCGATCTCTTTAATCAACAGGTGATAAAGATCCTCTTGCCAAGAACTATTTTCTACGTCAGCATCATTGTGTAGCTCGATTGTATTCTCTCGACTGACTTTTTGCAGCTTTTTTCGAGAGGCTTCCTTGTCGGCTTCTCGTACCTTTTTGACTACATTTTTTGGAGTGACTTTTCGCTTCTCACGAGCAAGTGGTGTCAACGCCCAAACGCCTCTTGTCGAATTTTCAAGAAAACCATATTTCTTGAGATATGTGCGCGCCCAGGCTAGACGGTAACCAATTTCAGTGAGATTGCTTTTTTCAGGATTATGAGGGACAGAAGCCAACTCGTCATCGATGTTCTGCATTTCGACGACTTTCTCGTAAATCTCATCAATCGACCCTGAGCCACCAAGCTCGAATAGCGCTTCGAGCAGAGGATTCATCAGGGAGTCGAAGACTGGCATTCTGTCAGACATTTGGTTTTCTCTTTTTTGGTCTAACATTATGGCTGGAGCGGCAACCAGCGGTCGCATCCGAGCTGATTGTTAGGCGCCTTCTCAGTCGGCATGCTCGAAAGCCTGTGCATTCTGAACAGTGATAGTCAGATTCTTCACTCTATGGGGTGCGGGGTGGTTTGTTTCTGATAAGACAGCAGTATTATGCTCTGCCATTGCGTGCCGTGATTGGTAAATGCAGCCCTCTACAGAATACCCGACGCCAGAAAATCCCGATAGATCTGGCGAGGAATAGGTGAAGAAATCGGGTTCTTCAGTTGCTTATCACTTATCACGCGAACACCTAACTCACGTGCCTTTCTTGTCTTGCTCGAACCTGTTTCTATAAAAGGAACGATGAGGAAATCGGTTTTTCTTCGATACCCAGTGCAGTACAACACTTTTCAAGTCGCCACGGTCGAAATCCACAGTCTCTGGCTATATCTGCCGTGCAGATATGCGTTAATGCTGGGATTTTCACGCCTAAGCGACTAAACTCCTCTCCAAGCATGCCAAGATCAAACCTTGCGTTATGCGCTATTATAGCTCTCCCACAGAGCATATCGGCGATGTGTCCCGCAAACTCTGAAAATGTTGGTGCTTCAGCCAAATCGCGAGAGTAAATCTGGTGAATTCGTACTGCCATTCCATGCCCGGTATCCCGCTCCGGGTTAATCAATGAACACCACTCCCATTCTTTTTTACCATCGGTATCCAGACCTATTGCTGCCAACTCGATTATTCGGTCTTTCTTTAAATTCAGTCCAGTCGTCTCGGTATCGATAATAGCGTACATGCTCTGTCTCCACTATATGATTCTGCGGAAACGCAGGTATCAAACCTCCAAAATAATGTTAATTCAGCCGGCTCCGTATTTTTTTACATCGCCGGTAAAAATCACTTTTACTCCGGTTTTAGAACAAAAAAGCTCATGTTCAACATCTGTATCAATATCCAAATCTTCTCCGCGAATTCCTTGCCATTGAGCTAGATAAAATAGAGTCCCATGCTTTTTTTTGGCTTTCACTTTTTTGTCTATGCCTCCTTTCCATCCCATTGGCGGAAGTTCTGCATTCTCTGCGAGTTGAGCGAGTTCTGGTTCCTTCTTTCTCATTTCTCTGCCTACCTCCCAGCATGTAATTAGACCACCATCAGCGCCTTTCCAGCGCTCATCCCAAGATAGGCCTTCTCGCTGTGGCTCTTTGCAAGATCGAAAGACTCGTTTGGTCACAATGAACTCCGTATTTAGAAAGTCCAACCATTAGTATCAAGGCAAGTCAGCCCTGATAGGTCGATATTATCTGATTTTGTTGGCATTTTAGCACCAAAAAATAGGCATCATCCTCTCAATGCTTTCCGAAGCCACCGCCGCCCGGCGTTTGCAGCACGAAGACATCGTTTGGCGCGACGGAGCGCGTGTCGGTGCTCTCGAGCGGCTCGATGCTCCCGTCCACGCGCTCGATCCAGTGGCGACCGCAGGCGCCCGGCTCGCCGCCGGCGAGGCCGAAGGGCGGAACCCGTCGGCGATTGGCGAGGATGCCGACGTCCATCGGCTCCAGGAAGCGGATACGCCGCTCGACGCCATCGCCGCCACGGTGGCGACCATGGCCGCCCGAGCCGCTGCGGATGGCGAAGGATTCCAGCCGCACCGGAAAACGCCACTCCAGCACCTCGGGGTCGGTCAGGCGCGAGTTGGTCATGTGCGTCTGCACGGCAGCGGTGCCATCGAAATCGGGGCCGGCACCGGAACCGCCGCAGACGGTCTCGTAGTATTGAACGCGCGCGTTGCCGAAGGTGGTGTTGTTCATGGTGCCCTGGGCTGCGGCGAGCACACCGAGGGCGCCATAGAGGGCATCGGTGATGGCCTGGCTGGTCTCGACGTTGCCGGCCACCACTGCGGCCGGGTAGCTCGGGTTGAGCAGCGAGCCCTCGGGGATGATCAGCTCGATCGGCTTCAGGCAGCCTTCGTTGAGTGGGATCGCGTCCTCGACCAGGGTGCGGAAGACATAGAGCACGGCGGCGCGACAGATGGCGGCTGGCGCGTTGAAGTTGCTCGGCTGTTGTGAGCTGGTGCCGGTGAAGTCGACGCGGGCCTGGCGCCGCTGCCGATCGATCGAGATCGCCACCGCGATTACCGCGCCGTCGTCCATCTCAACGCTGAAACGCCCCGGCTTCAGTGCGTCGATGACGCGACGCACCGATTCTTCCGCATTGGATTGGACATGGCCCATGTAGGCCTGCACGGTGGCGAGGCCAAAGTGCTCGACCATCTTCAGCAGCTCCTCGA
>PWTO01000013.1 GCA_003562815.1 Chromatiaceae bacterium
CCTGCGCCGGCAGCAGATCGGTGAAGGGGTGATGCGCCGGCGGCGGCAGATGCGCGTGAACCGCCGCCAAGACCTCCTCATCGGCATGGGGACCGGTCACCGCCAAGACCTCGGGATGGGCTTCGCGAATCAACTCCGCGCGTGCCCCCAGGCAGCCGGTCACCACCACTCGGCCATGCTCCTCCAACGCCTCGCCGATCGCCTCCAGCGATTCGTCGACCGCAGCATCGATGAAGCCGCAGGTATTCACCACCACTAGATCGGCGCTGGCATAGTCGGCGGCGATCGCATAGCCATCGGCCCGTAACCGGGTCAGGATGCGTTCGGAATCGACCGTCGCCTTCGGGCAACCGAGGCTGATGAAGCCGACCTTGGGGATTGCTGTTCTCGTCATAACATGACTTTCGGGGATGACTTTCGTAAATCGACACTTGCATGGCATTCGCCATCATCTCGCCATCATAAACGAAGCCCAGCGCAAAGCCTCATCGCTGCTCGAGCCGGCCCCAATCCAGTGATCGTCAATCCAGTTTATACTGGCACGTCATCAACTGAATGATTTCGCTTGAGCGGACTGTTCCATCAAGGACTTAGGAGATCAGGATGCCGCGTTTCCTGCACACCGCCGATTGGCAGATCGGCCGTCAATACGGCCGTTTCGCGCCCGAGGACGCGGCGGCCATCGCCGAGGCGCGCTTCACCGCCGTCGAGCGGCTGGCCGCGCTGGCGACCACACAGCAGGTCGATGCGGTGCTGGTCGCCGGCGATGTGTTCGATGCCCAGACTGTCTCTGATCGCACCATCCGCCGGCTGTTCAATGCGCTGCAGGGCTATGCCGGCCCCTGGCTGCTGCTGCCGGGCAATCATGATGCCGCGCTTGCCGAGAGCGTCTGGAGCCGGGCACGGCGCATCGGCGCGGTGCCGGCCAACGTCGAGCTGCTGCTCGAGCCGGAGGCGCGCCTCTATCCCGAGGCGGGTTTCGCGATCCTGCCGGCACCTCTCACCCAGCGCCAGACCATGGCCGATTTGACCGCCTGGTTCGACCAGGCCGAGACGCCGCCCGAACTGCTGCGCATCGGTCTCGCGCACGGCAGCGTGCAGGGCCTGCTCGCCGAGGAGATCGATTCCGCCAACCCGATCGCGGCCGAGCGCGCCGAGCGCGCCCGGCTCGACTACCTCGCGCTCGGCGACTGGCATGGCCTGAAACAGATCGATGCGCGTACCTGGTACAGCGGCACCCCGGAGCAGGATCGCTTCAAGGACAACGGCGCCGGCCAGGCGCTGATCGTCGAGATTGCGCCGCCGGCGCCCCCAGCGGTATCCCCAGCGGTATCCCCAGCGGTATCCCTAGCGGCATCCCCAGAGGTATCCCCAACGGCATCCTCAGCAACGCCCCTAGCGGCGTTTCCAGCCCCACCGCCAAGCGACCGCTCAATGCGCCCCGCACCGCGTGTCACCCCCTCCCCGATCGGCACCTACCACTGGCAGCGCTGGCAAGCGGACCTGCGGCTGGCCAGCGATGCCGAGGCGCTGATCGAGCGTCTGCAAACGCTGGAGACGAACGACGTGCTGCGCCTCCAACTCAGCGGCTCGCTCGACCTGAGCACCCATCAACGCCTCCAAGCCGCGCTCGGGGTCGCCAAAGGCCGCTGTCGCAGCCTCGAGATCGACGCCGACGGTCTGCGTTTAACCCCTACCGATGCCGATCTCGCGGCCCTCCAGGTTGATGGCTATCTCGGCGAAGTAGTCGCCCAACTGCGCGAGCGCCAGCAGGGCGACGAGGGCGAGATCGCTCGCGAGGCGCTGATCATCCTCGCCGGTCTGCTGCGCGAGCAGCGGTCCCTTGCTGGAGAGGCGGCATGCAACTGAAACGCCTGCGCGTCGCTCAACTGCGCCGCTTTCAGCAGCCGCTGGAGCTGGCCGACCTGGCGCCCGGCATCAACCTCATCACCGGCCCGAACGAGTCCGGCAAGAGCACCCTGGTGCGCGCCATCCGCGCCGCCTTCTTCGAGCGCCATCGTTCGAGCAGCGTCACCGATCTGCAACCGCATGGCGACTCCTCGGCCGCGCCCGAGGTCGAACTCGAGTTCTGTTGGCAGGATCAGGCCTGGCATCTCAACAAGCGCTTCCTGGCCCGCAAGCGCTGCGATCTGCGCATCGATCGCCTCGCCAGCGCGGCGAGCACGGAGGCAAGTGAGGCGCTCAACGGCGACGAGGCCGAGGAGCGCCTGGCCGAACTGCTCGGTTTCAGCCACCCTAGCCGCGGCGCCAGCAAGGCCGAGCACTGGGGCATCCCCGGCCTGCTCTGGATCGAGCAAGGCGCCGGCCATGAGCTACGCGAGGCGGTCGCGCATGCAGGCAATCACCTGCACTCAGCGCTCGGCGGCGAACTCGGTGAACTCGGCGAGGTCGCCAGCAGCAGCGGCGATGCGATCCTCCAGGCCGTCGACACGCAGAAGAAGGCCCTGCTGACCGCCACCACCAACCGCCCAAGCGGCGAGTACAAAACGCAGCAGCAAGCACTCGAGGAGCAGCGGCAGGCGCTGACCGAACTGGACGCGCGCATCACCACCTACCGCGATCAGGTCGATCGCCTGGCGACACTGCGCCAACAGCATGCCGAGGATCAGCGCGACAAGCCCTGGGAGGCGCTGCGCGCACAACAGCACGCCGCCCAAGCCCAGCTCGATCAGGTCGAGCAGCTGCAACAGGTACAGCGGCACGATGAGCAACAACGCGGGCAGCTCCAGCGCCAGCTCGATCTGCTGCGCAGCCAGCTCGACGGACTCGAGCAGCAACGCAAGACCCTCGAGCAACGGCAAGCGGCCGAGCAGAAAGCGCGCGATCGGCTCGCCGCCCTCAGCGCCCGCGAACCCGCCCTCGCCGAGGCCCTGGCACACGCCCAAGCCGCTTACCAAGCAGCCCGCGCTCGCCTGCGGCAGGCGCAACGACAACAGCGGCGAGACAGC
>PWTO01000035.1 GCA_003562815.1 Chromatiaceae bacterium
ATGAAGCCTGAGGGCGGCGAGTTGGTCGATGAGGGCGTTCATGCTGCGACCCTCCCCGCAGCACACAGCGCTTCATATCGCTTGCAATCGGCCTCTGGGCGCAGGGTCAGCTGTGGGTCCTGTCGCGAATGCTGTGGAAATTCCCTGGCGGCGCGCTCCGAGCATGTGAAGGTTCGTTTTTTCAGGCGGCGAGGTCAAGGGGCAGCGGCTTGAGGGGCTGAGAGAGGGTTTCCCATCCATCGACCTTGCGCATCTGGATCTGACCGGAGGCCAGCAGCGCCCAGAGCAGCATGGGCACGGTCTCGGCACAGGGCAGCACGGTCTGGGTCTTGATGCGGCGGCGGAATTCCTCGTTCAGTCGCTCGATGGCGTTGGTGGTCCGGGCCGATTTCCACTGCGATGGATCGAGGCGAGTGAAGGCGAACAGCCGCGCCCCGGCCTCTTCGAGGCTGTCGGCCACCGCCCGGCACTTGAGCCGCCACTTGCGCAGGAACGCCTTGCGGCGGCGCTCCACCTCCGCCGCGGTGTCGGCGTAGATCATATCCCGGTAGTCCTCGGTCAGCTCGTCGTGCATGTGCTTGGGGGCATGGGCCAGGAGGTTGCGATGCTTGTGAACCGTGCAGCGCTGGATTGGCAGATCATCGCCCCACAAGCCCATCAGCGCGGCTTCCAGACCCGGGGCACCATCGACGATCACGAATTCGGGCCTCATCAGACCCCGGGCATCAAGATCATCGAGGAACTGCCGCCAGGCCGCCGTGCTCTCCCCGCCCATGTTTCTGATGGACAACAGAACCTTCTGACCATCGCGGCGCACGCCGATCGCGGCCAGAACCGAGATATTCGTGGCTTTGCGGTCCAGCCGGGTCTTGATCACGGTGCCATCGAGGATCAGACGGACGATGTCATCATCGGCCAGACTGCGGGCGCACCAAGCATCCCAGTCCACCTTGACCTTACGCCAGGCGCGGCTGACCACGTCCTTGCTCACGGCGCCTTCGAACAGCCCGAACAGCGCCCGCTTGACGCGCCGCGTGTTGGTGCCGGCAAGATAGACCGCCGCGATCAGAGATTCGGCCTTCTTGGTCAAGCGCTGGTAACGTGGCAGCGCCTTCGAGCGCCATTCCGTCACCTTGCCAGCGTCGTCCTCAATCCGGGCGCGCGGCACCCGCACCGTCTCGGTGCCGAAGGTCCCGGTGAGTTGCCGTTCGCGGTGCCCGTGGCGATAGCCTTTCGCAGGACCGTCGCCGCGGCGGTAGCGAAGACGGCCAAGAAAGCTGGCCAGCTCCTCTTCGAATACGGCCTCGATGGTCGCGCGAACATTCATCCGCAGACGCTCCTCGATCGGGTCGAACCCGGCCTCATGGGCCAGTAGCGGAAAACTGGAAGTGTCGGTAATCTGGGTCATGGCGTGATCTCCCTGGCGGTTGCCGCCGCCAGTTGGGTGGGTGTTGGTTCACCCGGAGATTACGCCGCCATCAAATTTCCACCAAATCCGAGACACGACCGAGATATAGCTGAAAGTTGGTGATGGCCCCTGAGGGGCGGCATATCATGGCGGTGTTCAGACGCCGTCAATTCTCCGAAGAGAAAGGGATATGCCACATGACGAAGGCTACCATCACGCAGCTGCCCGATCCATCGGGATTTTCGCCTGACCCGCTGACCGAGGTTCTGCGAACCGGCGCGCGTCGTCTGATCGAGCAGGCTGTGGAGGCGGAGTTGGCCACGCTGCTCGCGGCCCATGCGTGTGAGCAGACGGAGGACGGCCGGGCGCGGCTCGTTCGGCACGGTCATCTGCCCGAGCGCGAGGTGATGACCGGGGTTGGCCCGGTTCCGGTGAAGGTTCCGCGCGTGCGCGACCGGGCCGCTGGGGCCGAGAAGATCCGGTTCACATCCGCCATCCTGCCACCGTATCTGCGCAAGGCGAAATCGGTCGAGGACCTGCTGCCCTGGCTTTACCTCAAGGGCATCTCCAGCGGCGACTTCCAGGAAGCCCTGGCCGCGCTGCTTGGCCCGAACGCGGCGGGTCTGTCCGCGACCACGATCTCGCGGCTCAAGGGCGCGTGGTGGGATGAGTATGAGCGCTGGCAGCGCCGTGATCTCGGCACCCGGCGGATCGTCTACATCTGGGCCGATGGTGTCTACTTCCAGCCGCGCATGGCCGAGGAGAAACAATGCGTTCTGGTGCTGATCGGCGCGGACGAATGGGGCCGCAAGGAGGTCCTGGGCCTCACCGACGGCTACCGTGAGAGCACGCAGAGTTGGCGCGAGCTGCTGCTCGACCTCAAGCGACGTGGCCTGACCCGTGCACCGGAGCTGGCCATCGGCGACGGCGCTTTGGGTTTCTGGGCGGCGCTGCGCGAGGTGTTCGGCAGCACCCGTGAGCAACGCTGCTGGGTCCACAAGACCGGAAATGTCCTGAATGCGATGCCGAAATCCGTCCAGCCCAAGGCCAAGGGCCACCTGCACGACATCTGGCAGGCTGAAACCAAGGCCGACGCCGAAGCCGCCTTCGATTTCTTCATCGAGACCTATGGCGTGAAATACGACAAGGCAGTGGCCAAGCTGACCAAGGATCGCGCGGAGTTGCTCGCCTTCTACGACTTCCCGGCCGAACACTGGAAGCACATACGAACGTCGAACCCGATCGAGAGCACCTTCGCCACCGTTCGCCACCGCACCGGCAAGGCCAAGGGCTGCCTGAGCCGCAAGACAGGCCTCGCCATGGCCTTCCGGCTGATGATGTCGGCGCAGGCGAAATGGCGGAAACTCGATGGCGCCAACCGCCTGCCGGAGATCGTCAAGGGGGTTGAGTTCAAGGACGGCATCAAGCAACGTCAAGCCGCCGCCTGATCACGCCGTCACCAACTTTTGGGCATAGCTCCACGGAACCGCTCGCGCAGGCTGTCGGCGACCTCGCGCCAACGGGCATGGGCCTGATCGCGGTCGGTCTCGGCGAAGACGG
>PWTO01000195.1 GCA_003562815.1 Chromatiaceae bacterium
CAACAGATGCCCATGGCGCCGCAGACCGGCATGGGCGCGGGCATGGGCGCGGGCGCCATGCCGGGCAGCGGTTATTCGACGTCAGCGCCACAGCCGTTCTTCAATCTCGGCAATGATCGCTTCCTCAAGGGCTTGCTGATCGGTGCTGCGGCCGCCTATCTGCTCACCAACGAGGGCGTGCAACGCACCGCCATCAAGGGCGTGGTCAAGCTGTGGGGCGGCCTCCAAGGCGGGGTCGAGGAGATCAAGGAGCGCTTCCACGACGCCGAGGCCGAAATCCAGGCGTCGGAGTCACACAAGGACGCCTGAGCCTGAGCCCGACCTCAGGCCTGGCACTGACTGCGACTCCGGCCCCCCAAAACCAAGCCCCGCTCCCAAACCTGCCAAAGACCCTCTCATCGCGTTCCGTGGCGCTCACTCACTATCGCATCATCCATGAGGTGCCGGGCCGCCTGCGCCTGCGCATCCCGGCCATGGGCGAGCCCGGCTGCGAGGCCGGGGCGCTCGAGGATTGGATCGACGCGGCAGCGCCAACCGAGGAGGTGCGCGCCAATCGTGCCGCGCGGGCGCTGATCATCCACTACCAGGGCGGTGCGGAGGCGCGGCAGTCATTGCTACGTCGGCTCGAGCGCTTCTCGACCGAGCCGATCCCCGGCTACAGCGAGGACGGCGTGCGCGAGGCCGAGATCGCGCCGATGATCACGACGCTGTTCACGCTAGCGGCGTTGCCGTTCCTGACGCCGCCGATGCGCGTCGTGCTCACCTTCGCCAATGTCGGCTCCACCCTCGCCAAGGGCGTCGATACTCTGATCCATGAGGGCATCAAGGTCGAGGTGCTGGATGCCCTCGCGGTCGGCCTCGCAGCGGCCAATGGCAAGCTGTTCACCGCCAATCTGACCGATCTGCTGCTCGATCTTGGCGCGTTCCTGGAGCGTCGCACCCAGCGCCAGTCCGATCGGCTGCTGCGCCGCCTGTTGCGACCAGACCCGGCGATGGCCTGGGTCGAGCGCGACGGCGAGCTGGTGCAGGTCTCGGGCGACGAGGTGTGCGCCGGCGAGACGGTGGTGGTCGGCGTCGGCGAGACCGTTCCGGTCGATGGCCATGTCATCGATGGCTTGGCGCTGGTCAATCAGGCCGGCGTCACTGGCGAGGATGTGCCGGTGCGCAAGGAGGCCCCGGCGCGGGTCATCGCCGGCTCGGTGCTGGTGGAAGGGCGTCTGCGACTCGAAGCCACGCGCGTGGGCGAGGACACCACCACCGCGCGCGTCTCGCGCTTCATCCAGGCCTCCTTGGCCGAGCAGGCGGCGACGCAACGCCTGGCCGACGAGCTGGCCGACAAACGGGTCTATCTGACTCTGGGCACTGGCGCCGCCGTCTATGCGCTGACCCGCGATCTGGCGCGGCTGCAATCGGTCTTCCTGGTCGATTACTCCTGCGCACTGAAGCTCGGCACGCCGGTCGCGTTCAAATCCGGGATGTCGCGCGCCGCCGAGCATGGGGTGCTGATGAAGGGCGGCGAGGCGATCGAGACCCTGGCCGAGATCGATACCCTGGTGTTCGACAAGACCGGCACCCTGACCCACAGCGATCTGCTGGTCACCGATGTTGTGGTGCTTCCCGGCAGCTGTGCCTGCACCGAGACCGAACTGCTGGCGATGGTGGCCTCGGTCGAGGAGCATGCCAGCCATCCGATCGCCCAGGCCGTGGTCGAGGCCGCCCGCGAGCGCGATCTGGCGCATATCTCCCACGGCGAGGTCGACTACCTGGTCGCCCATGGCCTGCAGGCCGAGGTCGACGGCGGGCGCATCGTGGTCGGCAGCCGGCATTATCTGGAAGCGCATAGGGCGATCGACTTCCAGGTCCATCAGGCGCGGATCGACGCGCTGCAAGCCGAAGGCAAGACGCTGCTGTTCGTCGGCAACGCCGAGGGTGCAGTCGGGCTGATCGCGCTGCGCGACACCTTGCGCGAAGAGGCCCCGGCGGCGCTCGAACGGCTGCGCGCGCTGGGCATCAAGCAGTTGATCATGATCACTGGCGATCGGCGCGAGAAGGGCGAGGCGCTGGCCGCCGAGCTGGGGCTCGATGCGGTGTACGCCGAGATGGCCCCCGAGGACAAGGCGAGCGTCATCGAAGGCCTGCAGCGCGCCGGGCACAAGGTCGGCTTTGTCGGCGATGGCGTCAACGACGGGCCGGCGCTGGCGGTGGCCGATGTCGGTATCGCCATGCCGCGCGGCGCCGACATCGCCCGCGCGACCGCCGATGTGGTGCTGATGGACGATCGGCTCCAGGCGGTAGCCGATGCCCGCGAGATCGCGCTCAAGACCATGCGCCTGATCCAGCAGAATTTTACCGCCGCCGTCGGCATCAATACCGGCGTCCTTGCCGGCGCGGTGCTCGGCTGGCTGTCGCCGGTGGCCAGCGCGCTGCTGCACAACGGCTCGACCATCGGCATCCTGGTCAATGCGCTCAAGGGCGTCTCGCTGGAGACCGAGTCGCGAGTCTCCATACAAGCGCCGCTCAAATGGCGCACCGGTGATTTGCATCAACCCTCATTGTGAGCATACAATGCGAATCGTTCCCGTTGCGAATGTTCCTTTCATCCTATCCTTAGATGTTGGAGACCCTGCCAAGATGAGCCAGTACATCCATCATGTCCCCGGTCGCATTCGTGTGCGTTCCAAGGCCTTCCGTTGCTATGGCGAGCGCGCGAACAACGCTCAGGCCAAGCTGATGGCGATGGAGGGTGTGCGTGCGGTACAGATCAATCAGCGCGCATCGAGCATCGTCGTTCAGTACGACCCGGAGCTGCTGAGTCGCGTCGAACTCTTCTCGGCCCTCGAAGACCTCGGCTGTATGGCTGCGGTGCGGCGCGATGCGACCCATGCCAAACAGCTTGGCGAGACCTTCGGTAAGGCGCTGGTCGGCGCGATGATGCACAAGGTGGTCGAGCAGTCGGCCCGCAACCTGGTGGGCGTCCTCGTCTGATGTCCTCGCACGGGCCGCTGCGCGCGCCGCCGCCCTGAGACATCAGGGCTGCAATTCGACGTAACGAGCAAGCTGGCGCACCGGCGTGCCGAAGAACGCGAGCACGGTGAGGTCTTCTTCGATGTCGAAGAAGGCATGATCGCAGGCCGTGCGCACATACATCATGGTGCCTTTCTCGACGCAGTGATCTTCGTCCTCGACGCGCAGCCGGGCGCGCCCTTCGAGCACCAGATAGAGTTCATCCTCTTCATGTGCGCTCTGCATCTCCTTGGAGCCGGCCGGAATGTGGTAGAGCGAACAGCTCAATGACGGCGTGCGCAGCAGTTCCTGGAAGCGGGTGGTCTTCGCATCGAGCTTGGCCATGAGTTCGGGTAGCTGGAAGACGAGCCAGTTTTGATCGCTCATCGGGTGGAGTCCTCGAAGGTGAGTGAAAACATCGAACAGTGTACAGGGTTAAAGACTGATGATAATGATTTGCATCAGCTTTATTGCCTGGCCGACTCCGGCCATGAGCGCCTGTGAATGCGCCTTCGCCGCCGGATGCGGCTGCATGCTAAAGGCTGCTTGTTTCGGTCGAGATGACGATTCAATGTCGTCGAACGCTGACTCATCCGCTATGCTGATAAGGTAATCCACCAGACACTGAAGAACAGGTCGCCTCCGCGCGCCACGAGGATGGTCCCGATGAAGCTGTGCAAGACGTGTTTTTCCTCGATTTGGCCATTCGTGATGGTCACTGGAATCGCCATCATGAGCGGATTCGTCACCTGGCTTACCCTGGGGCTTTCTCAGCCTGACCCGCAAGTGCAACTTGCGGTTGGGCTGATCGCCTTCGTCGCCGTGGAGGCGACGCTGATTCATTATGTCGTCTCCTGCATGCGCCGGCATTGTCGGCATCATGCACCGGGGAACGATTCTGGTCACCACCTGAGCCCCGGCGCCTGACCCCCGGCGCCTGACCCTGACCACTCAGGCCTCAGCAGCAGGCCTCGTCAGAGGCGTTCGGCCTGCTGCTGGCTGACTTCAGCGACACGGTTGCGCAGATAGACCGGCAACGCCTGGTCCGGGCGCTTGCCTTGGTCACTCATGGCGCGCGCGAGCCAGGCGATATCCTCGGCCTCGGGGCCGATTTCGGCGAGTAATCCGGGTATTGGCTCTGGTGTCGCCTCCAGCGCCGATCGATGCCGCTCTTGCAGCGCGAGATAGGCCTCCCAGCCATTGCCGGCCGCACACCAGCCGGTTCCCGCCAGGGCGGGCGTCGATTCGGGCGCGAGCACGTCTTCCTGATCGATCAGCGTCAGTGCATTCGGACCCTCAACCCGGAAGCATCCCCAATAGACCTCGCCCATGCGGGCATCGAGCGCGCAGGCGATGCGACGCTGACCCGTGCGCCGATAGGCCGCGCGCGCGGTTGCCGCGAGCGTCGAAACAGCGATCGCGGGCCGGTTCGCACCGAAGGCGACGCCTTGGGCGACAGCGGCGGCAATGCGCACGCCGGTGAATGAACCCGGTCCCCGGCCATAGGCGATGGCATCCAGCTCGTTCAGGCGCAGGCCGGCCTCCCGCAGCAGGTCGTCCAGCATGCCGAGGATCAGATCGGCGTGTCGGCGCGGAGCGTGCTCGTGCCGCTGTTGGAGCCGATCGGCGATGAGCAGGGCCGCCGAGCAACAAGCGCCCGAGGTTTCCAGTGCTAGGATCTTCATTGATTCTCTTCTTTTTTGAGTTTAGCGGGACGCTCTACCCACCACATCCATCAACTTGGCGTAATCGGTGACCACATCGTACTTCACCTTGTCCTCGTTGATGCGCTGGCCGATCTCGTCGAAGAACTTGCGCGCGCAGGCGATCTTGGTCTGCTCGATCGCGCGCAGCTTCATCGAGGATAGGCTGCCCTTGGTCTCGGCGACGAAGTAGAGGTGGCGGACGCTGCCGGCGGCGAACGCGATGGCCCAATCCGGGTTGTAGTCTCCGACCGGCGTTGGGATCAGGAAGCCGCGCGGCAGCTTGGCGTAGACCACCACTTCAGCGCTGGTGTCCAGCTCGCTGACAAACCGACGCTCGACCTCGGAATCGACGATGGCATAGTCGTAGACATGATGCTTGAGTTTGGCCGTGGCGCGGGAGAAATCATGGCCGGTCTGGTTGGCGGTGAAGATGTCGACATCGTAGCGTTCGCCGACCGCGTCATAGGCCAGGCGTTCGATGACCATGGCGGCCTTCTGCTCGGCGATCAGTCGCAAGGTCTCGGCGATGAACTGCTCCGGGTTCTGACGGAATTGCTGGAACACGGTTGGCTGGAGACCGCCGAGAATGCTCGCGACGGTCTGCCGCACCAACTGGGTGTGCTCGGCGAGCTTGCCCAAGAGGGCATAGCTCGCCCGTGAGTGAACGGAATCGCCCTGCTCGGTGGCGGTTTCCATCACCTTGAAGCCGTCTCCCGCACGCAGTTGCTCATCGGTCAGCGCGCCCTTCTGTTCGCCCTTCTGCACGATGTATTGCAGCGGTGTCACGCGCAGTTTGGTGTCCAACCGGCGGGGCCGTGAGGCTCTACCCCGTAAAGGGCCTCGTGACGGCGCCTTGCGGCTCGCTCCCCTCGCCAATGTGGGCAAACCGGCTCTCGCCTGACGGCGGCGATCGGAACCTTCGACGCTTGACCTTTCGTCAGCATGATCCCGGCCTTTCAGCGCGGCGGACTGAGGAAGCATCCGCCGGTGAGTCTTAACGACCTGTTGCACACGTCGCCCCTTTCGACGTCCCGGTCAGGCGAGCTTAGGCTGGTCAACCAAGCGCTTTCAAGCTCCGCCCTTCAGGGCGGGGTAGTTGACGCTGCGGCTGCCTGATCAATGGTAGTCGCTCTCGCGCTGGTGGCGCACGGCCAGTATGGTGACCGTCTCGGCGTCCTCGATCTCGAACAGTGCCACATAGCCAGAATCGCCAAATGAGATCAGCAGTTCACGGAGAAAAGGCGAGTCGAACGACGCCTTGCGACAAGTAAACGGAAACTGCTCCAATGTGACCATGGCCGCGCGAATCGCCGCCAGCGCCCGCTCGGCCAGCGTCCAATCCGTGGCATCCCGCTCAAGAATGAACCTGTACAGTCTGAGCAGATCGTCCTCGGCTTCCGGGGTGAAGCGAATCCGATAGTTCATCAAAGCGATGCGCCAGACTTGTGCGCATCAAGCATCGTTTGGAGCCGATTGACCACCGCAGACGCCTCGACATAGCGTCCGGTCTGTTTCGCCTGATCACGCGCCTTCAAGCCGCGTTCGATAAACGCTTGTTCAGCCTGACGATAGGCCACGCTCTGACGAATCGCCTGCTCGACGAAGCCCGACAGGGTTTCCCCTTCCTGCAAGACGCTTTCTGCAGAATGCCGCAGTTCCGGATCAACCCGCAGGGAAGGAATCGTGGCTGTTTTCATTTCAGCACCCAGTGCGTTGCATTTGCGATGCACTATGCCAGCTCTTTGGCAACAGCGCAAGCGCGATGGCGATGCAAGACTGAAGCCGATCAAGCGGCATGGGATAGCAACTTATTCAGCTCATGCCAGAAAATCGCGGTCTGCTCGGGCTTTTGATCGAAGGCCTGCGCTCCTGAAACGCTATAGCCCCGTGATCCGGTGAATGCACGCCCGCGCGTGGGCTATTTGGTCCCCGCGCCCAAGCGTGTTATAGTGCTTCGCCGCGCTGGATGCGTCGAGTGCAGCGCATCCTGCCAGGAGAGGTGCCGGAGTGGCCGAACGGGCCTGACTCGAAATCAGGTGTACGCGTGAGCGTACCGTGTGTTCGAATCCCACCCTCTCCGCCACCCTAAGCTCAGCCTTCCCAAACCAAGCCTGGTCATCTAACGACAGACATCATGGCGAGATCAGGATTCGGGCTCAGAGCCAAATCAATGCTCGCACTGGTGCTGGCCTGCCTGCTCACCTTGCTCCTAGCCACTGCCATCGGCTGGCAGATGCTGGAGGCGGTGCGTGTTCACTTCGGTACCGCCTATGTCAGCCAGTACACGCTGCTCAATGCCCAGAAAATGCTGGCGCCGATTCAGCGTGAGCTAGCGCTCGCTCGCCGCCTGGCTGATTCGGTGTTGTTGCGCGAATGGCTCCGCGACGAACAGGATCCACACAAACGCGCCTTAGCCTTTCGCGAGGCCGAGGGCTTTCGCCGGGATTTTCGCGAACACAGCTATTTTATCGCTAGCCAGGACAGTCTGGGCTTTTTTCTTAATCAGCCGGACATGGACTATAGCGAAGCACCGCGTTATGTGATGGACCCAGAAAGCCAAGACGACGGCTGGTTTTTCAGTACCCTGGAAAGCGGCGAACCCTTCAATATCAATGTTAACCCAGATCGAGTGGTGTTTACCAAGATCTGGTTCAATGTGGTCGTGCAAGATGACGATGAGGTGCTTGGTGTCGCCGGCAGTGGTCTTGACCTGACCAATTTCATCGATGAGTTCATCAAGGCCGATGCGCCTGGGGTGACTCCGATAATTATTGACCAGAACGGGGCCATCAAAGCTCATCCCGATCAAAGCTTGATTTCATTGGGGGCCGGCAGTGGTGCGATTCACCAAATCCACTGGCTCGATGCCCTGCTGGAAAAGCCCGAGCAACGCGCCGAACTGCATGAGGCCATGCGGCGCACCAAGGCCCAGGAGGCGACGGTGGAAGCGTTTGGGGTCATGCTGGATGGACACCATCAGCTCATGGCGTTGGCTTACCTCCCGGAGCTTCAGTGGTTCGTTGTGACCGCAGTCGATCTTGAGCAGGCCAACCTCCTTGAGGGCCGTTGGTTCTGGATCACCATCGTGCTCTTGCTGCTGCTCCTGATGATTTTGCTTGGTACCTTTTTACTCGCGGTTGAGCGCATCGTGCTGCAGCCGGTTCGTCATTTGCAACAATCCGCCAACGCGCTTGCCGAAGGCGACTACGCTGTCAATCTGCCGCCACCGGGCCGCGATGAACTGGGCGATCTCAGTCGCGCCTTCGCGACCATGGCTCGGCAGATCAAGCGTCATACCGACGAGCTTGAAGGCAAGGTACAAGCGCGCACCAAGACGCTGGAGGCAACCAACCGCATGATGGCGAAGGCGCAAAAGCAGATCAGTGACTCAATTGACTACGCCAGTCTGATTCAACGCGCCCTGCTGCCGGACAGTCAATTGGCCCGGGTTCTCGGCCCGCGCCATTGTGTTGTTTGGCATCCTCGTGACGTGGTTGGTGGAGACTTCTATGTGTTTCGCGGTGATGCTGATCGCCATCTGATTGGTATCATCGATTGTGCCGGTCATGGTGTGTCAGGCGCGTTGATGACCATGCTGGCCCGCGCCGCCTTCGACGACGCCATGAATCGCTGCGGTATCGAGTCGCCAGCCACCTTGCTTCACCACGCCGACAGCCATCTGCGCGAGATGCTGGGACAGTCGCAGTTGCCGCGTGCGATTGCCACGAATATGGACGTCGGCCTTGCCTACGTCGATCGCCGCCTTGGGTTGGTTCGCTATGCCGGTGCCAAACTCTCGCTCTACTGGAGCGATGGTGATCGGGTTGACGAGATCGCCGGGGGCAAGCGTGCGCTTTTCGACCGCCGTGTTGGCCGCTATCGTGATAGCGAGCTGCGCTTGTCATCCGAGGTTACTTATTACCTGGTCACCGATGGGTATCTCGACCAGGCCGGTGGCGAAAATGGCTTCGGGTTTGGTGGCCGTCGTTTTAACGAGTTGCTGCGTGAATATGCCAGACTGCCGTTGGAACAACAGGCTGAAGCACTCAATCAAACCCTGCATGACTACCGTGGCACACTGCCACAGCGTGATGACATCACCTTTCTTGCATTCCGTCTCAACTGACTCGGGAGCTTTGAGTTAATGCACCATCTAAATCTTTATGAACTGCGCGAAAACTTTAACCGTAGTCACATTATGCTGTGCTTCAACGGGCCTATTTTCCACAGTTTGATCGAAGAGTTGGGCAAAGCGCTGCAGCACTATCTTGAGGCCGACAACGCCCACCCCGGTGCCGCTATGGATGTCTTCGCTACCTTTATCGAGATGACTCAAAATATCCGCCACTACGCCACCCAGCATGACTACGATGAACAGGTCGGTTCGGCCACCGTGGTGGTGGCACGCGACGACGAGGGGCACTATGTGGTGCAGGCCGGCAATCTAGTTGGGGCGGGTGACGGTGACGCCTTGGTTGCCCGTATCGATGCGTTGGCCGCTCTGGATAAGGCGGCACTCAAGGCCGCTTTCAAGGCGCAGATGCGCAAACCGCGCGAGCCGGGCAGCTTGAGCGGTGCCGGGCTGGGTATCCTTGACATGGCGCGCAAATCGGTCGTCCCCTTGCAGGCCTCGGCATCGCCGGCGGCGGATGGATATCAGTTCTTCAGTCTGCGCGCGGTCATCTGATGCGCGCCGACTAAACGATTTTGCTAACATGAGTCACGATGAACGATCTCAATATTTCCGGCACCCAATCGACCCCTTCCGTTGTTGCTGATCATGCTGCTGGCAGGTTCAGGATGAGCGGTGACTCTTACCCGGAAAACTCGTTTGAGTTTTTTAACCCGATCATTGCCTGGGTTGAAGA
This sequence comes from Chromatiaceae bacterium, assembly GCA_003562815.1. Taxonomy (GTDB): domain Bacteria; phylum Pseudomonadota; class Gammaproteobacteria; order Chromatiales; family Chromatiaceae; genus Lamprobacter. The sequence continues at coordinate 9,578 of PWTO01000195.1, forward strand.
GTATCTCAAAACCAGTGACCGCCGATTGCAGGTCGAGCTGCACATCATTTATATGAACACCAGTTCGGTGCGGGCTCTGTTCGACATTCTGGATTTACTCGAAGCGGCCTATGGCGAAGGGCGGGAGATTCGGCTTGATTGGTATTACGATCAGCGTAATGAGCGGGCGGCTTCTTTGGCCGCCGAGTTTAAGGAAGATTGCAGTTTTCCCTTCGAGATTATTCAAGAGGTGCCAAGCTGATGGCTGCAGCCACCGACCTGGATGAGGAGCCGCTATACAGGCACATTGAGGCTCTGCTTGACGCTGCCGAGCACCAGGACAATCCGCTGCGCACACCGCTCGAACAACTTTACATCTTCAGCCAGAAGCAACATGCCCGCCTGGAACGTCTGATTCACATCTCCGACGGTTATCACCAAATCGGCCGCCAATGCAGCAAAAGTCTTACCGATCAAGGCGATCGTCAGTTGCGCCGGCTGGAGAAACTCGCCCGCATTTCTGACTTATATCAAGTCAATCTGCAAGAGTTGACCGAGTCGCTGCGTCAAGCGTCCCTTCAAGACGCGCTCACTGGCCTTGGCAACCGGCGCTTCCTGATGGATCATCTCAAACAGGAGAGCCAACGCGCCGATCGCAAGCAGAGTTCGTTTGCTTTGGCCATTCTCGACGCCGACCATTTTAAGTCTGTCAATGATAACTTCGGTCATGACATTGGTGATCAGTTATTATGCGCCATAGCCAATACGATGAAAAACGGTCTGCGCGAATATGACCACTGCGGTCGTTGGGGTGGCGAGGAGTTTTTGGTGCTGTTCCCCGACACCGATCTCAAGGAAGCGATTCAGATCGCTGATCGGCTACGCCTGGCGATGACCCAAATCGAGCTGTTCGAAGACGAACTCGACCCACATCCAAGGGTCTCTGTCAGCATTGGTCTGACGAGCTACCGGCCTGGTGAAGACCATTCAGAAACCATCAAGCGCGCCGATGACGCGCTGTTGTCTGCCAAGCGGGCAGGGCGCAACCGTCTTCAAGTTGGCTAACCCGAAGGTCTCGCGCTGAGCGACGAGTCGCTGGAGCACATCGAGCCCGTAGCGGAAGACGCTAAACTGCGGTCGCTGAAGTGTTTTTTCGCGAATCGGCTGTTGCTCATGGGCCCAGAGCCCGGCATGCTCAGCGGCCTTGCTCAAACTGATTGCGCCCACCTGGCGCTGCTCAATGATGAAATCCTCATAGAGGGTTCGACGCAGTCCGTCCTCACTTTGAAAGTTGGCCGCAAGCTCATCGGGCAGTGTCAAGGTGAGTTGCATCGTTGTTCTCCAACATCATGGACAGCACCAAGACGATCAAGCGGCATGGGATAGCACCTTGTTCAGCTCATGCCAGAAAATCGCCGTCTGTTCGGGCTTTTGATCGAAAAAGTCCTCGAAAAACCCAGGCGTATTTAAGGCGGCGGGATAGGCATACTGCTCGCCGTCACCACCGATGTCAGTTAGCCAGCCGGCTGGCCGCTCGCTGTCGATCACATCGAACAACGCAGCGGGATACACATAGGGCTTGCCCAAATCGTTGAGTATCCGAAAGTCGTCGGCCTCGATTCCAATGACGAAGTACTTTGTAACCCCATCGTGCGTCAGGTCCGGGCTGTGCATCTTCAGTTTGTCCATACCTGTTTTCTCAATCTGTGATCGCAGCGGTGCTGGGAGGTCTTGCAGCCAGCCGTCCGAGTTC
>PWTO01000300.1 GCA_003562815.1 Chromatiaceae bacterium
AGGGAATCGCCACGAGATTCAGCAGCCGGTCGATGAATTCGTCGGTGGTGATGCCCTCGGCCTCGGCCTCGAAGGTCAACAGCAGCCGGTGGCGCAGCACCTCGGGCGCGATCAGTTGGATATGATGCGGGGCGACGAATTCATCGCCATCGAGCCAGGCGCGGGCGCGCGCGCAGCGGGCCAACGCGATGCTGGCGCGGGGCGAGCCACCGAAGCGGCACCAGCGCGCGAGGGCGTCGTCGTAGCGCTTCGGCTGGCGCGTGGCCTGCACCAGATCGACGATGTAGCTGAGCAGTTTGGGGTCCAGATAGAGCGCCGAGACCGCCCGGCGCATCGCGAACAGCTCCTGCTGGCTGAGCCGCGTCGGCGCGATGACCTCGGGGCGTTGCTGGGCGCTGGCGTCCAGCTCCAGGATGCGCAGCTCCTCGTCGCGGGTCGGATAGGTGACCACCGCTTGCATCAGGAAACGGTCGAGCTGGGCCTCGGGCAGATGGTAGGTGCCTTCCTGCTCGACCGGGTTCTGGGTCGCGAGCACCATGAACAGGTCGGGCAAGGGGTAGGTGCGCTGGCCGACGGTGATCTGCTGCTCGGCCATCGCCTCGAGCAGGGCCGATTGCACCTTGGCCGGGGCGCGATTGACCTCGTCGGCGAGCAGGACGTTATGGAACAGGGGGCCTTCGCGGAACTCGAACTCGCCCTTTTCGTGGCGATAGATATCGGTGCCGATCAGATCCGAGGGCAAGAGATCCGGCGTGAACTGGATGCGGTGGAAATCGCCTTCGATGGCATCGGCCAGGGCCTTGACGGCGGTGGTCTTGGCCAGCCCCGGCATGCCTTCGACCAACAGATGGCCATCGCTGAGTAGGCACACCAGCATGCTGTCGACGAAGCGCTGCTGGCCGATGATGCGCGAGGCGATGTGATCGCGAACGGGTTGGAGCGCGTCTGGTGTCATGCCGGTGGGGGTGACTCCCTGCTGCGAGGCGACAAGCTGGATGGCTGCAGCGTTATCCTGATGCGTTTGCTCGGGCTGTGCAAGCGTTGACATCAACCTGTTTTCTACGGCGCACGAGGGTTGCCAAATATCGTTGACACCGAGCGCTGTCAGGGGTTGACAACAGGCAGTTGTCCACACCGCGTGGCAACGCTGGGCGCAACGCCGGGCAGATCGTTCGCCCCTGCCTCGCGCCACCAAGGCGGCTGGTTTTTGGGATAATAAAAACAAAGGGTTGCGAGGATGGTCAAAAAACCGTCAATTTGTCGGAAGCTCAGGCAAGACGGGCAGTTGGGGCATTTGTTAGCGGCTTTTCCACAGAGTTATCCACAGGGCCTGTTGAAGAATCCGTAACCGATTGATGTGTGAGTCAGTTGCGGAAAGCCAGCACGCGGAATTGGACGATACCGGCCAAACTGGTAACAATCGGGCCTCCCGCCGCGGCGCAGTGCCCGGCGCAAGCTCATCGAGGTAGGTGACGGCGCGCATGGAGATTGATTGGTCCGACTACGATTGTGATGGCTTCTATGACGAACTGCTTGCGGCACGCGGCTCGCCGCGCCCGGAGGTCGAAGCCTTAGCCGCTGATATCCAGGCCCTCGGCGGCGAGGAATTGGTGGCTCGTCAGCTTGCCGCCGAGGTCTCGATCAAGGAGATGGGCATCACCTTCACCGTTTACTCGGAGGAGGGGGGGGCGATCGATCGCGCCTGGCCGTTCGATGTGATCCCACGCGTGATCCCGGAGCAGGAATGGCGCCGGGTCGAGCTGGGGTTGAAACAGCGCGTGCAGGCGCTGAACCTGTTTATCGATGACCTCTACCACGATCAGCGCATCGTCAAGGACAAGGTCTTCCCGCGCGAGGTGCTGGCCAAGTCGGTGAACTTCCGCCCGCAATGCGTCGGCATCGATCCGCCGCTTGGCATCTGGGCGCACATCTGCGGCTCGGACCTGGTGCGCGATGCCGATGGCACCCTCTATGTGCTCGAGGACAATCTGCGCGTGCCTTCCGGTGTGTCCTACATGCTCGAGAACCGGCTGGTGACCAAGCGCGTCTTCCCCGAGCTGTTCGAGCACTACGCGCCGCTGCCGGTGGATGATTATCCCTCGCAGCTCTTCGATACCCTGGCCGCGCTCTCGCCGCGTCCGGCGGAGTATCCGGAGGTGGTGGTGCTCACGCCCGGTATCTATAACTCGGCTTATTTCGAGCACGCCTATCTGGCCCAGCAGATGGGGGCCGAACTGGTCGAGGGGCGCGATCTGTTCGTCGATGACGACGATTGTTGCTACATGCGCACCGTCGATGGCCCGGCGCGGGTCGATGTGATCTACCGCCGCGTCGACGATCTGTTCCTCGACCAGGAGGCGTTTCGCGAAGACTCGGCGCTGGGCGTCGCTGGGCTGATGCGCGCCTGGAAGGCCGGCAATGTCGCGCTGGCCAATGCGCCCGGTGCCGGCGTGGCCGATGACAAGGTGGTCTATGCCTTCGTGCCCGAGATCATCCGCTATTACCTCGACCAAGACCCGATCGTGCCGAACGTGCCGACCTATCGCTGCATGGAGCCGCAGGCGTTGCAGTATGTGCTGGAGCACATGGCCGAGCTGGTGGTGAAGCCGGCCAACGAGTCCGGTGGCTACGGGATGTTGGTCGGACCCGCTTCGACGCAGACCGAGCGCGAGCGGATGGCGGCGGCGATCAAGAAAGATCCGCGCAACTACATTGCCCAGCCGACGCTGAAGCTCTCCACGGTGCCGACGGTGATCAAGGATAGCCTGGAGCCGCGCCACGTCGATCTGCGGCCGTTCATCCTCTCCGCCGACCGTCAGCAGGTGACCATGGGCGGACTCACCCGGGTGGCACTGCGCAAAGGCTCGCTGGTGGTCAACTCATCCCAGGGCGGCGGCAGCAAGGACACTTGGATTCTGCCGGAGGCGGCACCGAGCGAGGC
>PWTO01000287.1 GCA_003562815.1 Chromatiaceae bacterium
AGTGCCGAGGCTCGAGCTGATACCAGCTCACCTCGAGCGGGGACTTGTCGCGGTAGACCCCCTCCCAGTGCGTTTTGCGACCTTTGCTTGGCATGACTTTTTTCCTCCTTCTTTTGCTGGCGTTGGAACAGCCAACGCACTGATTTCGGCAAAGCCCTGCGGCGCGAATCTAGCACAGCCTGGAATCGGAGCGGTCACATCTGCTGCGTGTTCAACTAGCGCGAGCGCCAAGCCCGTGCTTCCCGGCGCAGCACGCGCACCAGGTCGCAGAGAGCCTCGGCCCGGTTGACGACGGCCAGCATGAAGTCCAGCCTTTAGGTCGGCCCCAGTCCCAGGATATCGAGCGTACTGAGAAAATCCGCCGCCAGTGCGGCATCGCCTCCAGGCCAGCGTCCGCTCAGACGGGCCAGATATCGACCGGGCCAGATATCGACGGAGAAGGCAATGCGAACGAGGCAAAACCGGCTGCTGCTGGTCGAGTTGAGCCTGGCGCCTTGGGGAAAGCGGCAAGCCGCGCTGCTGGCGTTGTTGCCGGCCGAGGAGCAGGCCCGCATCCAGCGTTATCGGCAGGATCAGGATCGCAGTCGCGGCCTGGTCGCGGCGCTGTTGCCGCGTCTGCTGATCGCGCGCGAAACGGGTCAGCCGCTGGCCGCGATTCGGTTCGCGCGCGCTGAGCACGGTAAACCCTATTATGCCGACGATGCGACCCTGCATTTCAATCTCTCGCACTCCGGTGTCCATGTTGCACTGGCCGTCGGTCCCAAGGCCGTGGGGGTCGATGTCGAGCAGATCCGCCCGGCGCGCGACTGGGAGGCGATCGCCCAGCGCTTCTTCGCTGCCGATGAGCAGCGGTGGCTCGCGCGGTTCGCGGACGGCGAGCGACAAGCGCGCTTTTTCGAGCTTTGGAGCCGCAAGGAAAGTCTGCTCAAGGCCACCGGCGATGGCTTGGCGGGCGCTTTGTCCTCCTTCAGTGCGATCCCGGCGACCGGCGCGAGAGGAGCGGTCAACGCGGACAAGGAACACCGCATCAGGTTTCGCGGCACCTTTTGGCACCTGCGCTCTTATCAAGGCATCCCCGGCTGCGCCTTGGCCCTCTGCGCGCGCGCGCCTGGATTGCCAGCGCCGCTGCGGGTCGATACCCGCATCGAAGACCTCATCGAACGCACCTCGGCTGCCGTGGACGCGCTCGCGCGAGTTGCAGACGATAGGTCGGCACCTTAGGCTGCGGACATCGCCACTCACAGCATCGGCCCGAGCCGAGCACGGATTGACAACGATGACGACACACGAGGCACTGAGGAGGCCGCCGCTGACCAAGACCGCCGAGGGCCGCGAGCGGCGCGTCGGGGTCGAGATCGAGTTCAGCGGGCTGACCATCGCCGAGACCGCCGATCTGTTGCGCGCGGTGCTCTTTGGTGCCGACGGGGGCGAGCTGCTCCACCCCGGTCGCTACGAAATCGCATTGCGCGGTGATCCGGCCGGCGATTGGGCGGTGGAGCTGGACTTCGCCTTCCTCAAATCCATGGGCCGGCGTGAGCGTGCCGAGGATGATCTCGGCGATGCGGTCGAAGGGCTCGCCGAGGATCTGCTGCGGCTGGTCGCCGAGCGCATCGTGCCGGTCGAGATCGTCAGCCCGCCGCTGCCGATGTCTCGGCTCGGCGAGTTCAACGCCATCATCGAGCGCCTGCACTCAGCCGGTGCGCGCGGCACCGCCGATGATCCGACCTACGCCTTCGGCATGCAGCTGAATCCAGAGGTGCCGGCGACCGATGTCGATCGTATCCGCCAGTATCTGCAGGCCTTCCTCTGCTTGGAGGACTGGCTGCGCGAGCGCGCGGCGGTCGATCTGACGCGGCGCCTGACCTTCTTCGCCGATCCCTTTCCGAAGAGCTATGCCCGCAAGGCGGTGGCGCCGGGCTACTCACCGAATCGCGCCGAGCTGATCGATGAGTATCTGCACGCGAATCCAACCCGCAATCGCGCGCTCGATCTGCTGCCGCTGTTCGCGCACCTGGATGAAGAGCGGGTGCGGGCGCGGGTCAAGGACGAGCGGGTCAAGCCGCGACCAACCTTCCACTATCGGCTGCCGAACAGCGAGGTCGATCGGCCCGGCTGGGATCTCAGCGTGCCCTGGAACGACTGGCTGGTGGTCGAACGACTGGCTGCCGACCCGGCCCGGCTGGAGCGGCTCTGCGCAACCTACAGCGCCTATCTGAACGACACCCTCGGGCGCCTGACCGGGGATTGGAAACAGGAGTGCGAGCAATGGCTGAGCGAGAACAACCTCCTCTGATCGCGGTGACCGGGCCGACACGCGGCTCGCACGCGCCGAAGCTGTTGGTCCAGCTTGCGCTGCGATGGGCCGGCGCGCGAGCCAAGTTGCTCACGCCGGCGGACCCCAAGCCCGAGGTAGAGGAGGCGGCCGATGGGGTCGTCATCACCGGCGGCCATGATATCGATCCGGTGCTCTACGCCGCCGCGCCCGAGGTCATGCCCAAGTACGACCCCGAGCGCGATGCGCTGGAATCGGCGGTGATCGACCGCGCCCTCGCGCGCGGGCTGCCGCTGCTCGGCATCTGTCGGGGGGCGCAGCTACTGAATGTGCGCCTCGGTGGCAACCTGTTCCAAGAGTTGCGCTCGCGGCGCACGCACACCTCCAACCGCTGGACCATCCTGCCGCTCAAGACCCTCTGCGTCGAGCCGGGCAGCGAACTCGAACGCCTGCTGGGCAGCGATCGCGCGCGCATCAACAGTTTGCACAATCAAGGCATCGACCGCGTCGGAGAAGGCCTGGTCGTCGCCGGTCGCGATCTCGACGGCATCGTGCAAGCGATCGAGGCACCGCTGCACGCCTGTTTGCGCGGCGTGCAATGGCACCCGGAATTCCTGCTCTACAATCGCGGCCAGCGCCGGCTCTTCAAGACCCTCGTCGAGGC
>PWTO01000138.1 GCA_003562815.1 Chromatiaceae bacterium
CCCTTGCCGGTGCCGACCATGATCGACATGGGCGTGGCCAGGCCGAGCGCGCAAGGGCAGGCGATGATCAGCACCGCGACCGCGTTGACCAGGGCATGTGCCAGTTGCGGCTCCGGTCCCCAAACGAGCCAGACCGCGAAGGCGACGGCGGCCACCAGGACGACGGCGGGCACGAACCAACCCGCGACCACATCGGCCAGGCGCTGGATCGGTGCGCGGGAGCGTTGCGCCTCGGCCACCATGCGCACGATCTGCGCGAGCAGGGTGTCGGCGCCGACGCGCTCGGCGCGCATCACCAGACTGCCGGTGCCGTTCAGGGTCGCGCCGATCAGGCGCTCGCCCTCGGCCTTGGCCACCGGCATTGGCTCGCCGGTGACCATGGACTCGTCGACATGGCTGCCGCCGCTGATGACGGTGCCGTCCACTGGGACCTTCTCGCCGGGGCGCACCCGCAGCCGGTCGCCGAGCTGCACCTGATCGAGCGGGATATCTTCTTCGCTCCCGTCGTCGCGCACCCGCCGCGCGCTGGCGGGCGCGAGCCCGAGCAGCAGGCGGATCGCGGCATTGGTGCTGCCGCGGGCGCGCAGCTCCAGCACCTGCCCCAGCAACACCAAGGTGGTGATGACCGCCGCTGCCTCGAAATACACCGGTACGCTGCCGTCGGCCAGGCGCATGCTCGGCGGAAACAGCTGCGGCCACAGCAGCGCCACCAGGCTGTAGCCCCAGGCGACCGAGACGCCGAGGCCGATCAGCGTGAACATGTTGAGGTTCCAGGTCGCCACCGAGCGCCAGCCGCGTACCAGCAACGGCCAACCGCCCCAGAGCACCACGGGGGTGGCCAGCACCAGCTCGATCCACTGTACGGTGCGCATGGACAGGCCGGCAGGCAGCAAGCCGGGAGCGAGATCGGCAACCATGGCTAGCAGCAGCACCGGCAGCGCCAGCGCCGCGCTGATCCAAAAGCGCCGGCTCATGTCGATCAGCTCCGGGTCCGGCCCCGCGTCGGCGGCGACGGTGCGCGGCTCCAACGCCATGCCGCACTTGGGGCAGCTGCCGGGGCCGTCTTGCACGATCTCCGGGTGCATTGGGCAGGTGTATTCGGTGCGGGTGGCCGGCGTGAGCGGGGTCTCGGGCTCCAGGGCCATGCCGCAGGAGGGGCAGGCGCCGGGTGCCGGCTCGCGGACCTCGGGGCACATCGGGCAGACATACTCGGTGCCCGCTTCGGCGTGCCCCTGATGCGGCGTGCTAGGTCCGTGGCTGTCGTGATTGCAGCAAGAGGGCGCGGCGCTGCCCTGTCCGTCGGACGCCTCGGGCGTCTGGGGCGTCTGGGGCGTCTGGGGTGCGGGGTCGGCGGCCGGTGACTTGAGATAGCCTTCTGGGTCGGCCGCGAACTTGTCCAGGCAGTGGCGACTGCAGAAGCGATAGGTCTCGCCGGCGTGCTCGAGCCGCAGCGGCGCATCGGCCGGCACTTGCATGCCGCAGACCGGATCTCGGAATGCGGTCTCGTTCGACCTGGAAGGGCTGGCAGTCGTTGTCATCGAGCTGACCTCTCGCAAGGATTCAGACGTGGTCATTGCGCCGTCGATGACCAGGGATCGGGCTGGCGGTGCGAAGGCGCATCCGCGCCGCCGGCCCGATCCATCGGTCCCTAGTTGGCCTTATGCAGCTCCACCAACTCGCGCAGCAGCGCTTCGATGTTGGCCATGTGGTTCTCCATCTTGGTCATGTGCTCTTTCATCATCTTCCGCTGCTGTTGCATCATCTCTGGACTCATCATGCCGCCCATGCCCTGCATCCCGCTCATCTCCCCTTTGGCGCCCTCTTGCCCCTGTGCCGCTGCGGCTTCTTGGGCCAGTACAGTGGTCAAGGGCGCGGCAAGCAAGGCACCCGCGAGGGCCAGGGCGGACAGGGTCGTGGTCTCGATCAAGGTTTTCATCGTCGGTTCTCCGGTCGGTTAGTTGACGGACGGATGTCCGCTTGGGGGTGAGTAATCCTCAGCGCTCGGGATTGATTGTGATCACGTCCGACCAAGACATGCCAAGAAGCATGCCAGTATGCGAGCCAGCGTCGGAGCCGATATGCGATCAGGCTGTGCGCCTCGAAGTCAGGCTGGGCACTCCTTCGCGCGGCTGGGGCAATTGCACCGGGGTCGAGTGATTTAAACCAGTCGGGACGCCAACGATCGTCGATCTGCACGGCGGCACCCTGTGGGCGGAATCCAGCGAAGGGGTGGTGCGTCAGTTTGCTTCGCGATCAGTGATGATGATTGGCGTGGTCGTCGCCGTCCGTCGCTGGATCGACGGCTGAGGAATGTTCCGCTCCTACGTGGGTGCCCGGTGTGAAACGGGCCTGCCAGGTGTTGCCGTCCGGGAAGGTCAGCGACGTGATCGCCTTCATGTCCGGGCGTTTCTCGAAGGCGCCTTGGCCTGCGAGTCTGTTGTCGCCTGTTGGGGCGACGGCGATCGTCACGCGTTCGCCGCTCATGAGGATCACGTTGCCGCCGACGCCCTCGCTCGGCACGGGTGCATCGGCGTGGTCGGTGAGATAGAGGCTGACCTCGTTGTCGCCGAGCACCAGCTCGAAATGATAGGGTCCGGCCATGCGGATCTGGCCGCCGTGCGGGGACGGCATCGCGTCCAGCGTGGCATCGTCATGCGCGAGTGCGGGGGTTGCGAGGGCGAGAGCAAGCAGGATGCCGGTCATGGTTTTCATGAGATTCTCTCCGGTTGCGGTCGGTTCGTGCGGCGGGCGCGGCGCCTGGTCTCGCGACGGTGTGCAACCGGGTCAGCCCGCCATGAATCGTCGGTGCCCGAGCTGGAACCGGAACCGGAACCGGCCGGGACCGAGGTGGATGCGAAGATCCGTTCCTCATACACGATTATCCGTTGCGGCCCTGACCCCATCCTAACCGTACGATGACAAATGCGTCATTTTCGTCGTCTGACGATGGGTCGGATACGGATTTGCATCCACTGCCCGCTCCAGCGCAACCACGCCGAGGACAGCGATGAAGATTCTGATCGTCGAGGACGAGCCCAAGACGGGTGATTATCTGCGCCAGGGATTGACCGAGGCGGGCTTCATCGTCGATCTGGCGCGCGAGGGCTTCGACGGTCTGCATCTGGCCGCCGGCGGGGACTATGATCTGCTGGTCTTAGACGTCATGCTGCCGGGTTTGGACGGCTGGCAGGTTCTTTCCGGCGTGCGGCGCAAGGATCCGGACCTGCCAGTGTTGTTCCTCACGGCGCGCGACCAAGTGGACGACCGCGTGAAGGGGCTGGAACTCGGCGCCGACGACTATCTGATCAAGCCCTTTGCCTTCGCCGAGCTGTTGGCGCGGGTGCGGACCCTCTTGCGGCGCGGCCGGTCGGCGAGCGAGCCGACCGTCCTGCGCGTGGCCGATCTGGAGCTGGACCTGCTGCGCCGTCGCGTGCTGCGCGGCGGTCGACGCATCGAGCTGACGGCCAAGGAATATGCACTGCTGGAGTTATTCATGCGCCGTTGCGGGGAGGTTCTGCCGCGCTCGCTGATCGCCTCGTCGGTGTGGGACATGAACTTCGACAGCGATACCAACGTGGTCGATGTCGCCGTGCGCCGGCTGCGCCTGAAGGTCGATGAAGGCTTCGAGCCTCGTTTGATCCAGACCGTACGCGGCATGGGCTACGTGCTGGATACGCCGGAGTGAAGCCGCCGTCCCTCACCGTCCGGCTAAGCCTCTTGTTCGCGGTCTCGACCGTCGCTTTGCTGCTCGGCCTGGGGTGGACGTTGGAGCGCGCGGTCGCGCTGCATTTCCGCGAACTCGATCACCACGAGATCGCCGGCAAGCTCGCCTTGGTGCGCAACCTACTCGGCAGGGCCACGACACCTGCGGCACTGGCGAGCCTGCCGGCGGACTTGGAGGCCGCGCTAGTCGGCCATCCGGGATTGGCGTTGCGTGTGCAGGCGTCCGACGGCAGGGTTCGCTTCGTCAGTGCGCGCGGCCAGCTTCCTCCCGGGACCGCGTCGGCGCGCAGCGGCTCGGGGCAGCCGGAGGACCTCCTCTGGGTGCGTTGGAACGAGGGCCCGCGCGCCTTTCGCGGACTGATCGCCCGCGTCCCTGTCGGAGTGCCTCTGCAGACGCGGGACGCGAGGACGGCAGGCATGGCCGAGCCGCCGTCCGATACCGTCGCCATCGGTCTCGACATCAGCCATCACCAAGCCTTCATGGCTGAATTTCGGCGCATCCTGGTGCTGGCCATGCTGCTGGCTGCGGCGGTCGCCGCCGCCTTGGGTTGGGCCGTCACGCATGCGGGTCTGCGTCCGCTGCGACGCATCACGGCCTTGGCTGCGGACCTGGATGCGAGCCGGCTCGGTGCACGCCTGCCGGAGACGCGGGTGCCGCCAGAGATCAAGTCGTTGGTGGTCGCCTTCAACGCCATGCTCGCGCGCCTGCAGGACAGCTTCCAGCGCCTGTCGGATGTCTCCGCAGACATCGCCCACGAGTTGCGCACGCCCATCTCCAATCTCACACTTCAGACCCAGGTCGCGCTCAATGCCGCGCGCGACGCCGATCAGTATCGCGAGGTGCTGTATTCGAGCCTCGAAGAGTACGAGCGCATGGGCCAGATGATCGGCAACATGCTCTTTCTTGCCCGTGCGGACCACGGCCTGCTGCACCCGACCGCCGATGTCCTGGACCTCGCGGCCCAGGTGTGGGATCTGTTCGACTATTTCGATGCCTGGGCCGAGGAGCGCGGCGTCTCGCTGCGCTTGACCGGCAGTGCCTGCGCGCGGGCCGACCCTTTGATGTTGCGCCGGGCCTTGAGCAACCTCCTGAGCAATGCCATCCGCCACACGGGCGCCGGGCAGCAGGTGCGCGTGCGGCTCGATGACGACGGGCGGGGCGTGCGGATCCTCGTGGAGAACCCCGGGTCACCCTTATCGGCGGAGCAGGCTGCCCGTCTGTTCGAGCGCTTCTACCGTGCCGATCCGGCCCGTAGTCGCCGGGGCGAAACGGCAGGGTCCGGCACCGGGCTCGGCTTGGCCATCGTCAAGTCCATCGTCGAGGCCCACGGCGGCACTGTCGCAGCCGCCTCCAGCGCGGGTTGCACACGGTTTACGGTGATCTTGCCCAGTGCGCATCCTCATAGCGCCGCGCAGGCGCCTGCTCACAGCGCAGGAACATGACCGGGGTCAGCAAGGTGTCGAGCAGTTTCGAGGAGATGAGTCTGCCGATGCGGACCTTGACCTAAACCGCGTCCAGAGAGATGCTAACTTTCAAGTGAGTTCGACGTTTTGTGCATCCACGACCCTTAGCGGGGGGACGCGGTTTAAAATTTCGCTCTTTATGCGTTCCAGTCAGCTAAGCACCAGTGCCCCCAACAGCGCTGGCAGCAACCCCTTGCCCCGCACCCGCGCGTTGTGTACGAACTGAAAGAAGCTCAGGTACAACGGCAGATGCTCTTGTGAGAGACCACGATGCGGACGAAGCCAGGAGCGCAGCAACGACCAGACACCTTCCATCGTGTTGACGTGGATCTCATGGAAACCATTACCATCGTCATCGCGGGCATATTCACCCCGGCTGTGGCAGACGCTGTGATGGTCGTAGCCCCAATCGGTCAGCCGTGAGTAGATGTCGTACTCATCGGTGTAGAACCGAGTGCCTTCGCTGACGCAGCTGCGGATGATCGGCTCAATGGTCTGTTGTTGGACGTTCTCGAGCATCCGTAGCACCACGTTGCCGCTGCGCTGGATGAGCCCGAGAATCGGGGGCTTCTCTTTGACCAAGGTCCCGCGGCCCCGCGCGCCTTTGAGGCGTCGACGCCGGCCTTGGCGCCCTTTTTTTGGACCCCATCAGGTTGACCTTTATGACCCGCGGTGACGTAGACCTCGTCGGCCTCGACCTCACCGCTGAGCAGTGGATCAGGCTGTGCGCACTCAATGCCCTGGCGCAGTTGCTGGGTCATGCGCTGCACATCATCTTTGTTGAGCCCCAGCTCGCTGGCGATCTGGCGATTCGACAGATTCAGACCCATGAAGTAGAGGCACAGCACCCAAGTGCGCAATGGCTGGTGATGGCCCGCAAAGACCGTCCCCGTCAGGTCGTCGAACCAACGCCCGCAGTCCCCGCAGCGGTACTTCTGGCGCTCAGGCTGGGTGGTATCACGTCCCTGCTTGGTGACCGCTGCCGAACGGCACTGTACGCAGCGCACCTCCTCGGGCCAGCGCAGCGTGCGCACCGTCTCGAAGCACTTGGCATTGTCGATGAGCGTTTGGATGTTCAGCATCAGATCACCCCGGCAGCGATTCAAACGGGCCGGAACGTACTCCTCAACCTCCCGCTGCCGCAACCCACGCCCTCTGCAACCTTAGCGCACCGGACCGCAGCCCGACCTGTTTGGAACACATAAAGAGCGATCATGAAAACTATCTCCTTCTTTAATAACAAAGGTGGTGTTGGCAAAACGACGCTTACAGGAAACATCGCTGCATACTTTGCACTGGAAAAGAAAAAAAGGGTCTTGATCATTGACTGCGATCCACAGTGCAATCTTACGCAGTTTATCTTAGGCGATAGCAAGACCATAGATTTGTATTGGCCTGAGAAGGGTGAGAAAGAGTCAACAAAGTCCAAGACCGTGCTCGATCTTGTGGGGCCGATATTAAGTGGGGACGCGGAGATAAACTCCAAAATCAGGCCGCTTAGGTCGAGTATTAATCGGTTTGGTGTTGATCTGCTTCCCGGCCACCCGAGATTTTCCGCATTTGAGGATGAATTGTCTTCAGCTTGGGCTGAATTGCCAACTGGAAAAGCCGGCGGCTTTAGAAGGACAAACTGGCTTTACTCTTACCTTACGTCGATCGAAGATCAGTATGACCTCGTTTTTGTAGACGTAAGCCCATCTCTCGGGGCGCTGAACAGGTCCGTGCTTCTCTCATCGGACTATTTTATCACCCCCCTCGGGGCGGATGCGTTTAGTGTACTCGGTATTCGGAATATTTCACGATGGATGCAAGGTTGGATCGAATATTATGAGGTCGGCCTTCAGCAATCGGACCGACTTAACCCTGGCGGGCTTGAAGACTACGATATTTTGATCGCCTTATCCATTAAGAATGGATTTTTGGGTTACACGTTGCAGCAATATATTGCGAAGGCGAAAGCAGGTGTGAAGAGGCCAACGAAAGCGTATGAGCGCATCATTAATGACATCCCTAAGGAAGTTGTCACATATCTGCAGAGCTTTAATGCCCCGACTAATGAAGAACCACACCTCGGCGACGTTCCGAACCTCTACAGCCTCATTCCATTGGCGCAGAGCGTGAATGCGCCAATTGTGGCACTAGAATCTAAAGATGGCCTCGTGGGAAGCCAGTATAGCCAAGCGAGAAGCTACAAAACCATAATCGGTAATTTGGCAGAAGCTATTCTGGGGAGGGTCTGAGTATTGGCTACTTGGCCACCAGCCCTCGTGACGGAGTTAGCAGAACGTTGCGTGGTAATCTTCTTGGGCGCTGGCGTGTCAAAAGCCGCATGCCCAGATCTGCCCTCGTGGTCTCAACTGCTTGAGGAGATGAAAGAATTCGCTAGTCTACGGAAGGATAAGAAGTTGATAAAAAAATTAGTTCGATCAGGGAGGCTTCTGGATGCAGCGGAATTGGTTAACAGTCTGCTCCTACCCGCTGATCGAAAGACGATCCTAGAGAGCAAGTTTCGCCTGAACCCTCCCCCTATTTCGGAAATATACGCTGACATTCTGGCGCTGGACCCGAAGGTTTGCATTACGACGAACTATGACCAGTTAATAGAAAAGAATTTCGAGCATTTCAGCGGCGGACAAAAGTCACACAACATCCGATCTTATAAGTACGACAATTTCCTCTCGGACCTTCGGTCACCTTCACGCGTTATCCTTAAGATTCACGGATGCATTACGGATTCCTCAAGTATTGTCTTGGATCGCAAGTCTTACTTCAATGCTAAAGTCGAAAATCCAGGCATGTATGATGCGGTTACCGCGCTATCGACAGTTAACACGATTCTTTTTTTAGGATACTCAATGGGGGATCCAGACATTCAGCTAGTACTTGAAGGGGTAAATTCAAAATTAAAAACAGATCATAGGCACTTCGCATTCGTTCCAAAATTTGAGCACCCTTCACTTCGAGACGCACATAAACATACGTACAACATCGAATTCATTGAATATCCGACCGGGAGACACGAGAGATTCCCTGAAGCGCTAAAGGAATTACGCAGCGCCGTCGAAGCAATGCGCGCCTCTACGGGTACGAGAATATAGTAGTAACACTGCAGCGCGGGCAACTGTGCCCATTCCCTCGGCATCAAGGGTAGACGCAGCGTACGGACGGCGAGCGCACTAAGAATCTCCGTATTTATACCGTCAAGTATTTCCGGAATGCTGTAACCGGTCGTCAGCACCGTGAAGGTTCAGGACCGGAGCCCCGACGCAGGCGATTGTTCCGCACTAACCCACCGCCGGCCGCGAAGTTCTCGATGTCGTTGGCGACGACCCATGATGAAAATCGGCGCTACGCTCGACATCAAGCCTCCCCACCCGTGCCCACCGAGTGCACGCTTTCGCGGCGTAAGTGGCCTATTCGGAGCGGGACCACCAGCGTCCGCAACGCGCGTTGCCCCGCCACTCGACAGGCCCATTTTGACCGGCTGGTTCTGGGGCAAAGCGACCTGTCAGCGATCTAAACCGCGCCCGGTGCGGTATGCGTCAGGCTGCTTGTGTTGGCGTTGCGGTCGCAAGGTGGGGTGGGTGAGGGTAGCGGCTACGGCACCTTGGCCATCCAGGGATCGATGGCGGTTACCCCTGCGGCAACAAAATCGCCGTGATCTCGCGTCACCACCGCCAGGCCATGTCGGGACGCCGTGGCTGCGATCAGGACGTCCGGATGGCTGAACGTATGCCCGGCCTTTCGACCGGTCTCGATGATGAGACGCCAATCCAGAAGGATGTCTTCGGTGATGGCCAACACCCGGTGCGTAAACATGGGCCTGAGGCGATGGTCGAGCCATTGTCTGAGTTCGGCACGACGGGCTGGTTCGGAGACCAGTTCGATGCCGAACCGGATCTCGGCAAAGGTCACCTCGCTGACAAAGAGACGATCCAACGGTTGCGCGCTGACGAAGTCAACGACGGCGGGTGACGGCTTCTTTCGCCGTAATTCCGAAAGCACATTGGTATCCAGCAGCCAACCACTCACAACGTCACGTCCCGAACAGGCCCCTTGACCTTCGGTTGCTCGAAGACAACGTCTCCGAGTGGCGAGTCCGCCATGAGATCCACCAGGGCGCGCCCGGTGGGTTGCCCCCGCAGACGAACGTACTCCTCCGTCGAGAGGACGACGGCCCGTTCTTCCCCATTGACGGTCACTCTCTGGGGCCCACATTCGACTGCACGGCGGACCACTTCACTCAACCGGGCTTTCGCTTCCTGAAGCTGCCAGCAGCCTGTCTGATCAGGGCAAGAGGCTTGCTGAGATCGGCGAGGACTCATGGTTCGACTCCAAAGTGGTCAGGCTGACTAGACTCTAACCCTAGGATGCCTGTCCCGCAAGCGCGCGTGACGCAGCGGCGCAGGCGGCTGCCCCCAGCGCAGGAACATGACCGGGGTCAGCAGGGTGTCGAGCAGGGTCGAGGAGATGAGTCCGCCGAAAATGACCACCGCCACCGGGTAGAGGATCTCCTTGCCGGGCGCCTCCGCGCCGAGCAGCAGCGGCAGCAGCGCGAGGATGGTGGTCAGTGCCGTCATCAGCACTGGGGTCAGGCGATCCAGGCTCCCCTCGATGACGGTGGCGGGGCCGAAGGGCTGGCCCTCCAGTGTCATCAGATCCAGGTACCGATCGATCTTGAGGATGCCGTTGCGCGTGGCGATGCCGGCGAGGGTGACGAAGCCGACCAGGCTCGCGACCGAGAGTGTCTGACCCGCAAGCTGCAGCGCGATGACGCTGCCGACCAGTGCGAGGGGCACATTGGCCAGGATCATCAGGGACAGGGCGGTCGAGCGATAGCGGCTGTAAAGGACGAGGAAGATCAACGTGAACGAGACCAGCGACAGCAGACCGATCTGCCGGGTCGCCTGCTCTTGGGCCTGGAACTGGCCCTCCAGACTCAGGAAATAGCCCTCGGGCAGCGGCAGCTCGGCCATCGTCCGGCGCACCTCGGAGATCAGGTTGGCGAGGTTGGTGCCATCGCTGTTGGCGGAGACGACGATGCGGCGCCGCCCGTTGTCGCGGTTGACCTGATTCGGCCCGTCGGTCTCCTCCACGTCGGCGACGAGACGCAGCGGCACATGACCGCCGGGGGTCTCGATCAAGAGTGCGCGCAGTCCCTCGGGCGTGCGGTCGGCATCGTCGACACGCAGCACCACAGCGATACGGCGATTGTCCTCGATGATCTGGGCGACCTCCTTGCCGCCGACCAGGGTGGCGAGCGCATCGTTGACCGCAGCTGGGGTGATGCCGTAGGCCGCAGCGCGGGCATAGTCCACCCGCACCTGGGCCTGGGGGATGCGCACCTGCCGCTCGATCTGCAGGTCCACCAATCCAGGGGTGTCGGCAAGCCCTTGGCGCAGGGCCTCTGCGAGCGCGCGCAGGGTGTCCAGATCGTCGCCGAAGACCTTGATCGCGATCTGGGCACGGATGCCCGACAGCAGATGATCCATCCGATGGGCGATCGGCTGCCCCAGGCTGACCGACGCCGGCAGCGGGGCGAGTCGGGCGCGGATGTCGGCGAGGATGGCTTCGCGTCCACGTTCGCCGCGCGCCCCGGTGGCGGGGACCAGGTCCACGTCGATCTCGGAGTAATGCACGCCTTCGGCGTGCTCGTCCAGCTCTGCGCGGCCGGTGCGCCGTCCGGTCTTGACCACCTCCGGCACCTCACGGATCAACGCCTCGGCCAGGGTGCCGACCCGATTGGACTCGGCGAGCGAACTGCCGGGGTTGAGCAGGACATTGATCGTCAGGGTTCCCTCGTTGAAGGCCGGCAAAAAGGTCCGCGGAAAGAAGGGCACCGAGGCGGCGGCGACCGCAACGATCAGCAACGCGCTCCCGAGCAGCAGCCGGGAATGCCGGAACGACCACCCGAGCAGACGCCGATCCGCCGCCTTGAGCCCGCGTACCAGTGCCCCGTCGCCGCGATCCATCAGCCGTGCGCGCGGCAGCAGCCAGGAGCAGAGCACCGGGGTCAGGGTGATGGAGACCAGCGTGCTGGCGAGGATCG
>PWTO01000081.1 GCA_003562815.1 Chromatiaceae bacterium
CTTCCGTGCCTGAGCTTCCTGCTTGATCTTGCGATACCCGCGCAGCAACTCGTAGGCCCAATTTGCTCGGAATGAGGACTTGACCGGGAATGCATCGCGAATCTGATCCGGGAGGTCGAAGAACGCCAACAGCTTTGAGAGCTTGGCCGTTGGCATCCCGAGCGTGTTAGCGAGGTCTTCACGCCCTCTGAACTGGCCGGTGTCGATAGCGCGTTGATAGCTCGTGGCGCGCGCCCAATCCGAAATGTCCTCTCGGACACGGTTTTCCGCATCCATGATCTTGAATGCAGTAAGATCGTCGAGGGGTTTGACATGGGCCAGAAGGCGGAACTCTGGATCGTCTTGAGCGATGCGCTGAGCCGAGAAAAGCCGCCGGGCGCCCACGATGAGTTCGACTTCATGATCCGCGCCATCGACCGGCCGCCCGATGCACGGGATCACCTGCCCCACAGCGCTCATGCTCTGAATCAGATCGCAGCAGTCCTTCGGGTTGATCGTCTCTTGGTCTCGGTCGGCCAGCGCCCACATGCGGACCTTGGCAGGATCGAGCTGCAGCACGTTATCGTTCTTGAGCAACTCCCCTGCCCTGTCGGCGCCGAGCACTCCCGCGAGACGCCCCGACTGGCGTTCAACGTCCTTTGTATAGTCCGATGCTCGCGGCATGACTGCAGGTGAAGCGGTTGCCGTGGTACTTGCCCCATCGCGTATGTGATTCAGGTCGAGACCGGAGAGGATCGTTTGGCGTCGTTTACTCATGGTCATCACTCAGATTGTTCAGCATCCGCAGCCCAAATGCTCTGCACCCCCTGCATGATCTCGCGGTTCACATCATCGAAATGCATGATTGCGCGTGCGTAGGTCTCCGCCGATCCGCGCGGGCGAGACTGCTCGTAGACGGTGAGCATGTCGGTCGAGGCTTTCTGGATTTCCTTGGTAGTGATCATATGGGCATTCATGACCACCGGCCCGTAGACTTGCCGAAGCACGCCGACGATGTTGTTGCTTTCCTCGGTTCCGTCGTGCTTCGTAATGAGAAGCCGGAACAACCGGATCGGCGTTGGATTCTTCTCAACCAGCCATTTAAGGATGGTCAAGTAGTGCACCGAAGAGGCAACATCGAGCATATACGGCGTTATCGGGCAGATCAGCAGGTCTGCCGAGAGGATCGCATTGATCGCAAGCGAACCGAGCGCCGGCGGAACATCGACCACAATGACATCGTAGTCATTCTTCACGAGATCGAGTGCATGGCGTAAGCGGTGCTGGAATTGCTGTTGCCCCGGCAGGATGTACTCGGCGTTCTGTAGCTCCAGATTCGCCGGTATCAGGTCAAGGCCGTGCCAGTAGGTCTTGCGGATGATCTTTCGGACCGCACCCTTCTCCTCTTCCAGCGCTTCCAGTATCGTCCCATCCGATGGTATGTCCAGGTCCGGGATGTAGCCGAAGATCGTGGTTGCGCTTGCCTGTGGATCAAGATCAACGAACAAGACGCGATTGCCCTCACGACACGCATACTGAGCAAAGTGCACGGCAGTGGTCGTCTTGCCAACGCCGCCCTTCAGGTTTGAGAACACGGTGATGACGGGGTTCGCGCCGTTCGGCCTTCCCTGAGGAACATTCAGGGCTTCTCGTATCTTAGATACCAGCCCAAGATCGTAGAGCCGCCGCCGCACAGGCCCTTCGTTCTCGGCGCGCGGTGGATTGATGATGCCCTTAGCCTCCAGGTTCCTGATGGTGTTAGGAGCCTTGCCTACCATCTTCGCCACCTTCTCGATGCCGAACGGTGCCAAGGACTTTTGAGCGTTAGGGGCCGAGGCGAGCGTCAGCAGCTGCCGTTGAACATCCGTGATGCGCTCTACCATGCCGGAGAGCAGATCAAGAAACTCCTGCGACATATTGTCTCCAGAAATCCAGGGGCAGGTTTCGCGACGAAACCTAATTTGAACGAAAAATTATAAATGAAGAACAAAAACGTTCAATGAAGGTTTTACCATACATCGTGATACAACCGCTAAGGGAAGTTCTAAGCTCGAGGTTTCGCCGCGAAACCTCTTGGCTGCACG
Organism: Chromatiaceae bacterium; assembly: GCA_003562815.1. GTDB lineage: Bacteria > Pseudomonadota > Gammaproteobacteria > Chromatiales > Chromatiaceae > Lamprobacter. The sequence continues at coordinate 2,064 of PWTO01000081.1, forward strand.
CAGAGCCTCAAGTTTGGTTACGTGGCGAAACCAAGCAGCCCTGAGCGGTCTGGAGTAACCCAAGGCACAGTGATCAGAGTCCTCAGATTCATCCGGATGCTGAGAGCGCATCGGAGGCCGAATCAAGGGAAGCCTGATCGGGCCGCCTAGAGTAAGTAACGGTCAACTACCCCGGCATGAATGCCGGAGCTTGAAAGAGCTGGGTTGACCAGCGGAAAGCGGTAGCCAACCCGCTACGTTTGCAACAGGTCGTTCAGACCCACTCCGAGGTGCTTCATCAGCCCCGGACTCTGGAAGGCCGGGGGAAGGCGGCGAAAGGTAAAGCGATCCGCCAAGCTCGGTCGCTGCGAAAGCAGGAGACGGTTGTAGACATTCCCGAGGGGAGCGCGCCAATAGGCGCCGTCACTAGGCCCGTAAGGGCATTGATTTGGAGTAGACATGGCCGTTTTTGTACTCGACAAACACAAACAACCGTTGATGCCGTGCACGGAGAAGCGCGCGGTTGCTCTTGCAGCGTGGGCGCGCGGTGGTGGTGCGCCTGGCGCCGTTCACCATTCGCCTGAAAGACCGCGTCGGCGGCGAGACCCAACCGCTGCGCCTGAAGCTCGATCCGGGTAGCAAGACCACCGGCATCGCCTTGGTGCGCGAGACCGAGACCGTTGATCCTGAGACCGGCGAGGTGGAGCGCACGGCTCATGTGCTGTGGCTCGGCGAGCTCGAGCACCGCGGTCAGGCGATCCACAAGGCACTCGAGACGAGGCGCAACTTCCGCCGATCGAGGCGCTACCGCAAGACCCGTTTCCGGGCACCGCGGTTCCTGAACAGAACGCGCTCGGAGGGCTGGTTGCCGCCGTCGCTGCAGCATCGCATCGACACACCGACGAGCTGGGTCACGCGGCTACAGCGCTTGGCGCCGATCACCGCGATCAGCCAGGAACGGGTGCGCTTCGACACGCAGATCATGCAGAACCCGGAGATCTCCGCCGTGGAATACCAGCAGGGCACGCTCGCCGGCTACGAGGTGCGCGAGTACCTGCTCGAAAAGTTCCATCGCACCTGCGCGTACTGCGGTGCCAAAGACGTGCCGCTGGAGATCGAGCACATCGTCCCGCGTTCGCGGGGAGGCTCGAACCGGCCCTCGAACCTGACCCTGGCCTGCCGGCCCTGCAACCGAAAGAAGGCCGACAAGCCCATCGAGGTCTTTCTGGCCCTCAAGCCCGAGGTCTTAAAGCGCATCCAGGCCCAGGCCAAGGCGCCCTTGCGCGACGCTGCCGCCGTCAACGCCACGCGCTGGGCGCTGTTCGCGGCGCTCAAGGCGACCGGTCTGCCGATCGAGACCGGCTCCGGCGGGCGCACCAAGTACAACCGCTCGCGCCTGGACATCCCCAAGACCCACGCCCTGGATGCGGTCTGCGTCGGTCAGGTCGATCAAGTTCAAAACTGGAATCGCCCGGTCTTGGCGATCCAAGCCACCGGGCGCGGGGCCTACTGCCGCACGCGCGCTTTCAAGAACGGCTTCCCGCGCGGCTACCTGATCCGGCACAAGCGCGTGCGTGGCTTCCAGACCGGTGATTGGGTCCGTGCCGAAGTGCCTAAAGGCAAGAAGGCCGGTATCCATGTTGGGCGCGTCGCTGTGCGCGCGACCGGATCATTCAACGTCCAGATGCCGGGTAAGACCATCGAGGGCATCTCATACCGCTATTGCCGTCTGCTGCAACGCGCCGACGGTTATGGCTATGCGTTCCAACCCAAACCACAAACGGAGATTGCGAAATGGGCGGCCTAACCGCGCTGCGCGCGGTGGGCTATCCCTCCCCGGCATGAATGCCGAGGTTTCTCGCGCAAGAACTGATGACTTTGCACGGGGCATTCAAGGTTTCGCGGCGAAACCTGCGGTGGCTAGGATACCCCTCAGTAAGCGGACAGCTCTGTACCCACTGGAGCCACTCGATGTGAGACAACCAACTGTCGAGACGGCACCAATTCCGAAGGTTCCGCATTCGCACTCGAGTCCGTATACGATCCCTCCAAGGACGTCGCCACGGTGAGACCTAACGACAGGAATGTTCGATGAAGGACACGTTTGAGGTAACCATCGGTCAAGCGACAATGAAGGCGATCGTCACCATCGGTCACGGTGGTTACGACGAGATCGAGTGCGGTAGACACCCCTGGCAAGGTCAGCGCGATGATTCCGAGAACGCGCAAAACTGAGCCTTTGCCCCAGGACCGAGCCACCTTCAGCTGCTCATGCAGCCAGTGCTCCACAGCCGCTTGCGCCTCCGGGCTCGGCGCTCGGTTGGCGACGCCCTTGAGCTGATCCAGGCCGACACCGCCATGGCGTAGGCTCAGCCCCAAGGTTAGGCGCTCCGGCTCTAACACCTTGGAGACCGCCTACTGGCTATCGGAGACCCGATCGGTGTAGGAGGCCACGCAATGGCGCATCAACTGGGTCTCCAGCTGCAGCGCATCCGGCGTCGTGATCGCCTGAATAGACGCGGTATCGACAAACGGGGCCGGTGGAAACGCGAGCATGTGGCCGCTGGCATCGAAGCGTCGGCGGTGGTTGCCGTCCTGCTCGATCTGCTCGACGATCAAGCACTCATGCAGCCGCCGCACCTGCGACGGCCGATCGCAGCGCCGCCTCGCCACCCATGCGCAGGCTGTCGTTGATCCGTTCGCGCAGGGTGCGGTCCGAGGCTTCACAGAGCAATCGCTGCAACGGGCGACCGGCGACCCAGGGATAGTCCTCGAGGATCTTCACCAACCGGCAGCTCAACTGGGGCTCATGCACAAGGGCATTGCAGGTCGCCTCCTGACGCAGCACCTGCAACAGCCGGTCGACCTCATAGGCGTCGAAAACTCGCCGATCCGAAGCTTGGCGATCAGCCTGAGCACGCGGCGATAGGGCGACAGCCCCAAGGCGCTGAGGATCTCGGTCTGCTTGCGGCCCGCGATCTCGATCAGCGGCTGCTCGGACCAGCCCTGTGTCTCCGCCCAGTGATGCAGCAGGAAGCAGAGCGTGACGTTGGACAGGATCAGATCCCTCACCGCCTCCGAGCGCTGCGCGAGCGCCGCTAAGGCATAGCGGCGAGCCGGTAGTCTCTCCAAGGCCTCGGCCAAATCCTCGGGCAGGGTCGCAAACCAGTGCCGAAACGCGCTGTCCTCATGATCGCGTTGAAACAGCATCCACAGGTCGCGGATACAGACGGTTTAAAACAGCCCCTCGGCATAACGCAGGGTGGCGAAGCCCGAGGCCCAGTCGCGGACGGCGTGCAGGCAGTCGATGCCGAGCAGCGCTAAGTAGTCGACGAGCAGGATGTTCGTGCCCGCATCCCAGGCATAGCGGAGTGACGTGCCGCGCTCAGCAGCGCCGCTGCGCTCTTGCCGGCGTTCGGCAAGCCAGGCCTGCAACGCGGCTCTGAGCGCAAGCACGGGTGTTGCTGGCCCTCACATGCCTGTCAAAGGACGCTCGGCGTCACTGCTCGCCCGAGCGTTTCGCGCGCTGTAGCGGCCGCGCTGCTCAGGGAGCCTCCCCGAGCTCGACAGCGGGCAGCGCACGCCAACCCGCCACCCGCGCATACAAGGCATCGCGATCGGCATGGGCATAGGTGCCCAGATCCTTCAACGAGCGATGTCGCGAGAGCGCCTGCGCCTCCTTCAGCCCGAGGCCCTCATCGAGCCGGTGGGTGATGCCGGTATGGCGCAGCCAATGCGGCGAGGCCGCGCGCAGATGGGCCGCGCCATCGGGATCATCGGCCTCGAGCTGATCCGCGGTGGCATTGAATACCTGCTTGATCAGCCGCCACAGCGTCGAGCGATTGATCGCTGCCCAGCCGTCGCGCTTGGGATAGAGGCTCAACACCATCGGCGTCGGCTCGCCCGGCTCTGGCAGTGGACTCAGGCCCAGATGGCTGCGGTACCGACTCAACGCCTCGATCAGCGCCGGCGGGATCGGCACCTCGTCCGGGGCATCGGCCTCGGTGCGATGCTTGCCGCGCACTTGCCACCACCATTGCACCCCGGAGGGACGGCGCAGCGGCACCAGATCGCCCATGCGCGCGTTGCAGAACTCCGAGGCTCGGGCGAGGAGGGCATAGAGCGCCATCACCACCCAGCGCGTGCGCTCATACCGCGCGCGCTGGGTGGCCGTGATCTGCGGCATCGCCTGCACCTGCTCTAGCACCGCCTGCCACAAGCGCTCATCCAGATACCGCGCCTGCACCGCCGCCAGGCGCGGCGCGCGTAAGCGCAGCGCCGCAGCCTCGAATGGGTTGTAGCGCAGATAGCCCTGTTTGATCAGCCAGGCATAGCAGCGCTCGACCGTGGTCAGCGCCTCATGGCGCGAGCGCGCGCTGAGCTTGCGGGTCCAAGGCCGCCAGCGCGGATCAGCGCGCGGATGGCGCTCGCCGTACCACTGCGGCCAACGCTCCGGGTACTGCAGCAGATCATCGAACAGACTGATGTCCTCGCCGGTGGCCTCCGACAGCGCCTTACCGCGCTCCAGGCCCAGCCAGAGCAGGAAGCGCTCGAGCTCATGGCGATAGGCCTCAAGCGTCAGCGGGTTGTCCTTCTGCCGCGCAAGCCAGCGGCTGACCGCCTCCAGATCGGTGCGACAGTCGGACAGATGGCCGCGCTCGGGGGCGATCAGCCAACCCGCGCCACCGGCCGGGACCGGGGGCAGGGCGCCGGGATGCGGCGAGGTCTCCGCTGACTCGCTGAGACACCAGGGCAGCCAGTCGATCGGGGGCGGTTCAGAGACGGGAAGCAGGGGTTCACGCATCATCAGCGTCCTGATTCAGGCGCACGCCTGGAGGATCGAACAGAGCTCGCGCAGACCAATGACCGTGATCCCCCCGGGTTTTCGGTAACGCTCCTCGCCACTGTAGACGATCCAGGCCTGATCTGGCCTGAGATCCTCCAATGCCTGATGGAAGCCGCGTTCTGGGGACGGTGCGAGACCGCGCTTGATCTCGACCGCCCAGGTTTCGCCGTTCGGCAGCTCCAGCAGCAGATCGATCTCGGCGCCGACGGCGGTGCGATAGAAGCTCGCTTGCGTGCCATCCGGGGCGCAGCCAATCAGGTTCTCGATCACAAACCCTTCCCAACTGGCACCGACCACCGGATGGCCGAGCAGCGCTTCGCGGTGAGGCAAGCGCAGCAGCGCATGGACCAAACCGGCGTCACGGATATAGAGCTTGGGCGAGCGCACCAGGCGTTTGCCGACGTTGACGTGGTAGGGCGCCAAACGCCGCACCAGCAACAGATCCACCAACAGATCGAGATACCGATTCACCGTGCGACCGTCCAGCGCGAGCCCGCGGGCCAGCTGCGCGGTATTGAGCAAGCCGCCTTGATGATGGGCCAGCATGGTCCACAACCGGCGCAAGGTTTCGGCCGGTGTGCGGGCGTCGAACTGCGGGATGTCCCGCTCCAGGTAGGTACGAATGAACTGCTCGCGCCAGATCATGCTGGCCCGCTCGCTGCGAGCGAGAAAGCTCTCCGGGAGACCGCCACGAACCCAGAGCGTCTCGCAGGACTCCGCAGCGACCTCCAGCACATCAAAGGGAGCCAGCTCGATAGAGGCGATCCGCCCGGCCAGCGTCTCGCTGGACTGGGCGAGCAGATCGATCGAGGCCGAGCCTAGGAGCAGAAACTGACCGGCCGTGCGCCCCTGGCGTCGCCCCTGATCGATCAAGCCGCGCAGCGATTGGAAGAGCGCCGGCACCCGCTGGATCTCATCGAGGATGACGAGCCTACCGACATGGCTGGAGAGGTAATCGATCGGGTCGGAGAGTTTGTCGCGATCGGGCGGCGATTCGAGATCCAGATACAGACTCGGGCGCTGATCGCCAACGGCATATGCCAGGGTGGTCTTGCCCACTTGCCGGGGGCCGAGCAGGGCCACCGCCGGAAACTGCTCGAGGCGTTGGTACAGGATAGCAGTCAGGCGGCGGTCTAACATCCTTGTAAAATTAGCATCATGATGTGCTTTTTACAATGCTGACTGGCCTCAAGGAGCGCCTGCACACGATCGGCGACGATCAGCCAGCCGCCGCCACCGGTCGGGTCTTGGGCAGGTCGCCGGGATGCGGTGATCTATCCGCTGTTTCGCTGAGACACCAGGGCAGCCAATCGATCAGGGGCGGCGCGGGGAGGGACTGTGGTGGTGGACGCCTCATCGGCGATCAGCGCCTCTTGGGTCGATGACCACCCGGTTTCGGCCCGCGCGTTTTGCACGATACAGCGCCGTGTCGGCCCGCGCGCAGACCTGCTCGACGGTTTCCTGCGGTTCATATTCCGCGACACCGATGCTCACGGTGACCCTGATCTGCTCTGCAAAGGCTATCGCCTGCACGGTTTCGCGGATTTTCTCGGCGATCAACGCAGCCTGATCGAGGTCGGCATCCACCGCCAGGAGGATGAATTCTTCTCCTCCCCAGCGCGCCAGATGATCCGTGCGGCGCATCACCTGCTGCAGGGTGCTGGCCAGGGTGGTCAGCACCCGGTCCCCCTGCTCATGCCCGTATTGATCATTGATGCGTTTGAAGTGATCGATATCGAAGATCAGCACACTCAGCGGCTGTCCGGTGCGCTGACGGCGGGCGCATTCTTGGACGAGCAGGGCATCGATGGCGCGCCGGTTCAACAACCCGGTCAACGCATCGGTCATCGACAGACGGCTCAACTCGGCGTTCATGCGCTTGAACAGCCGGTTGCGCTGGAACAAGAACAGACTGATGAACAGGCCGATCGAGAACAGCCCGAGGGTGATGATCTCGCGCTTGTACACCAGCCAGAGGTTCGGTGGGCGGTTGTGGATCCGTGTCGGCTGCGGCAACCGCCCCGGATCGATGCCCCAACGCTGCAACGGAACCCAATCGTAGGCGGACACAAAGGCCTCGCCCTGATCCAGGGTCAAGGGTTGCTGATTGAGTTGGGCGATGATCGCCCGTGCGGCCATCTGGCCCACCTGTTCACCGGACAACAGATAACCCCCCAGGATGCCGCTGCCCAGCAAGGAATCCCAATGACTGAAGATCGGTGCGTTGGCGGTCTCGGCGATGCGACGCACCGCTTCAAAGGGGGTGATCGGCGTGCCCTCGCCATCATCGAAGATCAGCAGATAAAAAATGGCGCTCTCGGGCGGGAGCCTGGCCAACTGCGGCAACAAGGTCGTCATCGGGACATCCAGCAGATAGTGCGCGTCGATCCCCTGGCCAACCTCTGCGAAGGCTTGCTGAAACGACCACAACCGTTTTTCTTGACTGTGATCATCGGTATCGATCACGACATAGACGTGCCGTGGGTCGGCCACCCGGATCATGTCTGCGATGGCCGCGCGAAAATCGGTCAGGATCTGCACGCGCTCCGCCTCGAAGGCCGGGTTGTTCAACGGGCTGGAGGGGGCATCCTGAACGGTCTGAAACGCAATGTGCCGGGCCGCTGGGAACAGCGCGGGATGGCGGTGGAAAAACGCCGCCGCGGCATCGCTTTCGGTGACGACGATCTCGATGGTCTTGCCGACATATTTGCCGGCCAAGAACCGCGCGAGGTGGTCGTGTTGTGCCGGCCCGGGAAAGCGGTTGGTATCCATGTACTCTTCATAGAGGTGGTACGGCTCCGCGAAGGCGGCCATGCCCTGATGCAAGCCGCGACTGAACGCCTGGTTCCAGGGCATCTGCTTATGCCAGGAGTGCAGCACCAGAATGTCCATGTCAGCGTCAACGTCAGCGGCGCTGTGCGGTGGCTGCGCCGAGACCGGAGCGCAGCAAAGGCCGCCGAGCAAGACCAGCGTCAGCGCGCACACTCGCGTCCGTACCGCAGATGGTCGACGCCTGCCAGCGCCCCTCATCTGGAGCAGGCACCGGGATGGGGGCGAGGTCCCAGGCGCCGCGCTCACTGCGGCAACCCCAAATGCAGCCGGATCGCATCCTCGACGGCGGCCATATCCGCTTTGCTCAAGCATCCGAGCCGAGTCTTCAGCCGTGCTTTATCTGCCGCCATCATTTGATCGGCCATGGCCTTGCTGGTCTGCTCCCCGACCTGGACCAAGGCCTCTCCGGGATACAGGCGCGCGGTGTGGCTGGTCAACGGCATCACCAGCACCCGCTGCAGATGCCGATTGGCGGCATCGTTGCTGATGATCACCGCCGGGCGAGTCTTGCGGATCTCGCTCCCGATCGAGGGATCGAACTCGACCCACCAGACCTCACCGCGCCTCATCGGCGACATCCTTCGCCAGGGCGTTACACCATTCCTCAGCCTCAGCTTCACGCTCCGTATCGGCCGCCATCGCCTGATAGCCCTCGTCCAGGCTCGAATCGAGGACGTGCGGGCGGACCAAATCCTCGATGAACTGACTGATGCGCCGCTTGCCAATGCGGCGATGCAGCCCCTCATAGACCGGTTCGTCGAGCGTAATGGTCATGCGTTTGTGCATGGGACCCCCTGCTGAGCTGCGTTGGACGTATGACGTACTCTAGGCGCTGCGTTATGCGGGGGCAAGGCGCTGGTGGGGTGTCGCTGCAAGCTCGCGCGCGTCAAGGGTGGGGTGCCATCACTGGACCAACGAGCAGACCCCGCTCGAGGCCAACCTCCTCAGTCCATGAAAAATTGTTGCCTACAGGAACCTCAGAAGCCGACATCACCCGACCTGCAGAACGCTCCCAAGCGGGCACAGCAGACGTGGTGTAGGGGTTGAGGTGCTTGGGGCCATCGATGGCGCATCCCATGAGCAGACAGGTCGCCAGGAAGGTGCTGGTCCTCAGCACCGGGGTTGCCACCATCTTTATCATGTTCCACGGATGTCTCAAGGGCTTCGTGACGATCAATTAAGTCTCTGACAAAACACCAGTTATCGCAATTCCCCCGGCGTTTGCTGGAGCCTGTTCCACGGCCCAGCGGGGTCTGCTCACGGCAAAAACGGCGGTTTGGCCAAAGATTGCAACAGAGGAGGGGTTCTGTTGCCATCTTTGCTCTAACCGTACCATTTCGGTACGTACCAAGTACCGGTGTACGGTCTCCCAATCGGCCTCAGCCCACTCAGAACGCGGCCTCCAGGCCAAGAGATCAACGCGCGCGCTCGCGTTCTTGGCGCAGGCGCGCCTCGGCCTGATCCCAGGTCTC
>PWTO01000116.1 GCA_003562815.1 Chromatiaceae bacterium
AGTACGCGACCTGACGGGATCGTCTGGCGCCTAGGCAGTACCTACGAACCCAGTGCACGCACCCTGCTAGAGGCCTTCTTCGGCGAGCGTTTCTTCGGTACCAGCTACGGAGCAACCGTGCGGCATCGGCTGCGCAACAGCCAGTTCAGCCTCGATTACACCGAGACCGTCACCAGCGTCAGTCAGTTCGAGATCGACCAGACCATCCCGCGCGGGGTCAATGAGACCATCGAGGAGGCGCTGATCGTCGATGGCGAGCTGTTTTTGTTCGATCTTGAGACGCCGACGCTACGCAGTGGCTCCTTCGTCAGCAAGCGCCTGGGCGCGGGCTACACCGGGCAGCGCCGTAAGCTCGGCTGGGGCCTGCGCGTCTTCCATGAGCAGCGCGATTACGAGGTCAGCAACGACAGCGAACAGTCTCAGTCAGTCGCAGGCAATCTCTCCTGGCAATGGCGTCCGCGGACCTCGCTGTTCGCCAATGCCAGCGTGCAGGAGAGTACCTTTGCTGGCCAAGACGGCGAGCAGACCTTGTACTCCACTCGGCTTGGCCTGAGCCGTCAGTTTGGCAACCAGGTCAGCGCCTCGGTGCAATACAGTTATCGCGATCTCGAGTCGAGCCGGTTCGATGATGACGGCTATCAGGAAAACCGTGTGTCGGCGACGCTCCAAAAAACCTTCTGAGGTCTGCTTATGCGCTCGCGCCCGAAGATACCCGAACAGCCTCGCAACGCCATGACCGTTGACGTGGAGGACTATTTTCAGGTCTCCGCGTTCGAGCCGCATATCGCCCGCGAGCAGTGGGAGGGGCTGCCGTGTCGGGTCGAGCGCAATATCGAGCGCATCCTGGCGTTGTTCGATGCGCACCAGGTCCGGGCCACCTTCTTCGTGCTGGGCTGGATGGCGGAGCGCTACCCGCAGATGGTTCGGCGCCTGAGCGAGGCCGGCCATGAGGTCGCGAGCCACGGTTATGAGCATGTGCGGGTGGTCAATCAGACCCGGGAGGCGTTTCGCGTCGATATCCGCCGCACCAAAGCGCTGCTCGAGGACACCACCGGCCAGCCGGTGCGCGGTTATCGGGCCGCAAGCTATTCGATCGGTCGGGATAATCTCTGGGCGCTGGATGAATTGCGCGAGGCCGGGCATGCGTACAGCTCCAGCATCTACCCCATCCATCACGATCTCTACGGCATGCCCGAGGCGCCGCGCTTTGCCTTTCGTTATGGCGGTGAGGATGGGATTCTCGAGGTGCCGGTGACCACGGTGATGCTCGGAGAACGGACGTTTCCCTGTGGCGGCGGTGGCTATTTCCGCCTCTTTCCTTACGCGCTGTCGCGCTGGGCGCTGCGGCGCGTCAACCGGCATGATGGCGAGTCGGCGGTGTTCTATTTCCATCCCTGGGAGATCGATCCGGACCAGCCCCGACAGGCCGGGATCGGTCTGAAGACGCGGGTGCGCCATTATCTGAATCTCGCGCGCACCGAGGCGCGTTTGCGCCAACTGCTGCAGGATTTCGCCTGGGATCGGATGGATGCGATCTTTTTGCAAGGGGCCGCGCGGCCAGCGCTGACGTTGGAGCAAACACTGGCGCGGCCGCACCTGGAGCAGGCTGCATGACATCTCCAGATCCGGAAAGCGCGGCCGGGTCGGCGTCGGCCGAGAGGGCGGTCGATCCGGTCAAACGGCTCGACGCGGCCGCCGGGACGCTCGCCGACACTGCGGCCACCGAAGCGGCCTGGGACACCTTCGTCGAGCAGTGCCCGGAGGCGACCTTCTTCCATCGCGTCGGCTGGCGGCGCATCCTGGAAGAGACGCTCGGCCACCGTGCCTTTTATCTCTACAGCGAACGCGAGGGCGCCATCACCGGCGTCCTGCCGCTCGGTCAGGTCAAGAGCCTGCTGTTCGGCAATGCGCTGATCTCGGTGCCGTTCTGCGTCTATGGCGGTGTCGCGGCGCAGGATCAGCAGGCAGCGGCGAGCCTCACCGAAGCGGCCCGCGCCCTGGCCGAGGAGCTGCAGGTCGATTATCTGGAGCTGCGCCATCGCGCGCGGCGCAACCCGGACTGGCCGTGTAAGGACGACCTCTATGTCACCTTTCGCAAGTCCCTTGAGCCAGCGCCAGAGAAGAACCTGCAAGCGATCCCGCGCAAGCAGCGCGCCATGGTGCGCAAAGGCATCAAGAACGCACTTCAGAGTGAGGTGGACAGCGGTATCGAGCGCTTCTACCCGATCTACGCCAGCAGCGTGCAGCGTCTCGGGACGCCGGTGCTCCCTCGGCGCTACTTCCGCGCGCTGCGCGAGACCTTCGGCGCCGACTGCGATGTGGTGACCACCACCAAGGACGGCGAGCCTGTTTCCAGCGTGCTCAATTTCTACTTCCGCGACGAGGTGCTGCCCTACTATGGCGGCGGCACCGAGCAGGCGCGGGCGCTGGCCGGCTTCGATTTTCTCTACTGGGAGGTCATGCGCCGCGCCTGCGAACAGGGCTACCGCTGGTTCGACTACGGTCGCAGCAAGCGCGGCACCGGTTCCTTCAGTTTCAAGAAAAACTGGGGCTTCGAGCCGCAACCGCTCTGCTACGAATATCATCTCGTCGGCGCCCAGCAGATCCCCGAGATCAACCCGCTGAATCCGAAATATCGGCTCTTCATCGCCGGTTGGAAACGCCTGCCGCTGTTCGTCGCCAACTGGCTGGGCCCCTGGCTCGCGCGGAGGATCGGGTGAGCGGGACGAGCGGGGCAGGCGATCTGCTGTTCCTGGCGCATCGCATCCCGTTCCCGCCGAACAAGGGCGACAAGATTCGCTCGTTCCATATCCTCCAACATCTCGCCGGCCAGTTTCGTATCCATCTCGGCGCTTTCGTCGATGATCCGAACGATTGGCGTTATCGCGA
>PWTO01000058.1 GCA_003562815.1 Chromatiaceae bacterium
GGCTGATGTACGAGCGCGGTTATGAGCAGGCACGGATTCTGGAACTGTTCCGGCTCATCGACTGGATGATCCGCCTGCCCAAGGCGCTGGAAGCCGACTTTCGCCAAACACTCTATGCCTATGAGGAGCAACAGCGTATGCCGTATGTGACCACCGTTGAACAAGCTGGGATCGATAAGGGCCTGCAGCAGGGCCTGCAGCAGGGCGAAGCCAGGACCCTGCTGCGCCAACTCGCCCAGAAATTCGGCCCCGAAGCGGCACAAGTGCATCGCGAGCGCATTGAAACCGCCGAGCTTGAGCAACTCGACACTTGGTTGGGCCGCATCCTCACGGCTGAGACCCCCGAGACGATTTTTCACTGAGGTTGGAAGCAGCACCCCATAAGCTGATTGAAGCCGAGGCGGTTCTGCCTACTCAACCCACCGATGGCCAAGCACCACGACACCGGCTACAAGGAACTGTTCAGCCACCCCGAGTTTGTCCAGCAGCTCATCGAAGGCTTCGCCCCGCCCGAGATCGCCGCCCTGATGGACTTCAGCACGCTGAAGAACCACAGCGGCAACTACATCACCCCGCTGTTCGAGGAGCGCTTCGAGGATGTCGTCTGGTCGGTGCAGGTGCACTGGCAGGGCGTGACCGAGCGGCTGTTCCTCTACCTGCTGATCGAATTCCAATCCAGCGTCGACCCGACCATGCCGCTGCGCATGCTGCACTACGTCGCCTGCTTCTATCAGCACCTGCTCAAGACCAAGGTCACCACGCCCGCTCAAGGACTCCCCCCGATCCTGCCGATCGTGCTCTACAATGGGCTCGAGCGCTGGCAGGCCGCCGAGGACATCGACGAACTGGTCCGCCCCACGCCGCCGGCGTTCCTGCGCGCCTATCAGCCGCATCTGCGCTACCACCTGATCGACGAAGGCCGCTACACGCCCGAGCAGCTGGGCCTGATCGACAGCCCCTTGAGCGCTGTGTTCGGGGTCGAGATCGCCTCTCGGGATCGCGCCTCGCTGCAAGCGGCCGTCGATCGACTGGTGCTCCTGATCCAGGCCGATCCGAACAAGGCCCGGCTGGATCGGCTCATCACCCGTTGGCTCAAGCGTCACCTCCAGCGCTTGGGCGCGCAGATCGACCTTACACAGATCCATTCACTCGTCGAGGACAAGACCATGTTAGCCGAGAACCTGGAAACCTGGGCCCAGCGCGAGCGTCAGGAAGGGCGTTTGGAGGGGCGCCAGGAAGGTGAGCAGATCGGGATGCAGAAAGGTGAGCAGATCGGGATGCAGAAAGGTGAGCAGATCGGGATGCAAAAAACCGCTCAGGCCACGGCGCGCAACCTCATCGCCCTCGGCCTGCTCAACGACGCGCAGATTGCCCAGGCCACCGGCCTGAGCATGGCGCAGGTCGAGGCGCTACGCTCGCTTGACTCGCACTGAGACGCACTGAGACGCACAGCGTCGATACACACCATGATCACGACTTCCGTCCAGGCTGACCTCGAAACCCTGCATCAATACCTGGCGGCCATCCGCGAAAGACAGCCCCTGAAGGCGGGTCGACCCGAAAATGACCAGGAATTAGATGCCATCAAGCGGGATCTGACGTGTATCGTTGGTCTTGTCAGGCGGATCGGCATCGCGGTTGCAACCTCGCTGCATGGGGTGTTATCTGCCAATCGAGAGGATTGTTTCGTGATTCTGGCGACGGAAGGTGTCATCACGACGCATCTTGCCGATGTGCTCCACACGGCGGTCAGGTCTTGGGAACTGTTTGCGACGGCACTTGAAGACATTAACGCGACCGTAACGTCGCATTTTTGCAGATGTTTCTTGAAGGATTTCGACGCCTATGCGCAAGCGGTGCAGCTGTATCAGTCAGGCGATTCCGAAGCACCCCCGGCAGCGAGAGCCATCGCCTCACGCGCCACGCCCTCAGTACGCAAACGCCCGAAATGCTCTGCGCGGTGATCGATCTCAAGGCCAGCCAGTGGCTCGGCACCGAGCGAAGACCTGCACCAAATCGGCGAGTACGTCAAAGACCACATCGGCGATTGGATCGCCGAGCAAAGCCTCGGCAAACCGACATGGACAAGCGTTTCGATGAGATGCTCAAGCGTCACGACACCCATTTTCTGTGGCTGATCGCCTTCATTGCCACCATGGCGGGACTGAGCATCACGGCGATTCGGTTTCTCTAAACGTCAACTGGTAGAGCAATCCCATGACTCAAGCTAACCCAACGCTCGATGATGTCTGGCGGCTGTTTCAGGAAACGGATCGTAAATTTCAAGAAACCGACCGCCTAGTCAAACAACTGTCGAAGAACCTCGGCGATATCGGCAACTGCCTCGGCGAGTTCGTCGAACACATGGTTGCCCCGGCAGTGGTGCGCCTGTTTCGCGACCAGGGCATCGAGGTGCATGCCGTCTATCCCGGCATCGCCGCCAAGCGCGACGGCGTGGCGCTGGAGATCGATCTGCTGGTGGTCAACGATGGGGCACTGATCGGCGTCGAATGCAAGAGCAAGCTCTTCGAGGATCACGTCGATGCCCATCTGGTGCGTTTGGCCAAGCTCAAACTAGGGACGGACCACATTAACTGAGTCAGCGTTCTCAAGTTCCGCTTGCTATACTGATGAGAGCAACCCAAACGAGAGCGGATCAAGGCTATCGCTTGATGGTCGATGTCTGTGCCGGTGGGTTGCCCGAGAAGTCATTGTTTGAAAGGAGACGATTTTGATACATCATACGTCGTATGAGCAGTATATGCTCGAACTGGTCAATCGTGCTCGTCTGGATCCTCTTGCGGAAGCCGCCCGCTATGAAATTGATCTCAATCAAGGGATCGATGGAGCAAACACACTGTCTGCTGAACCCAAACAA
>PWTO01000243.1 GCA_003562815.1 Chromatiaceae bacterium
AGGGGCTGAGCGACGCCGGCGGCGTTCAGAAGAAGATGACGGACTTTGACTGTCAGGATACAGAAAATTGGTAATCGACACAGGGATCGACGGCGGTGATGTAGAGCCGAGCTAGGCGTTCCAGTTCCGGCCCCTGGATACCGCTGCGCGCGATGGCGGCAAGCCCCTGAGCAACCACGCCCTTGGGGTGAAAATTCCACTCGGTTGGGGCCAGGATCTGATACTGCTCGACCCGGCCAGCCGCGATGCGGACGCGATGCACGAGCAGCCCGCGGGCGGCTTCGGCCACGCCGATGCCAACGCCTGCATCGGCATCAACGCCCGCTTCTTTTATCGGCGACTGAACCGCGCTGCCCGGATTGTCCATTCCGGCGTCCAGGGTGGCCTCAAGCCCGCGCGCGCTCTGTGCCAGATCGACGAGGAGCGACATCAGCCGCGTGAGCAAGCCATTGCCGTACTCGGCGAGCAGGGCCGCGATGAGCGGTTGCGCGGCCACCCGCGCCAAGGGGCCGGTTTCGGCGCATTCCTGCTGCCAGTGGGGCGCGGCGATGAATGCATCGGCGTCGGCATTCGCTAACGACTCCGCAAGCCATCGCCAAGGCGCTTCCGGCAGCCTCGCGACTGCGTTTGCACCACACGCAAAAAGCCCCTGCGCGAACACCGCGCGCACCAAGCCAGCCGCTGGGGTTCGTGTCTGCTCAGCCCAGGGCCGCACCGCCGCCGGGCGATCCAGCGCTTGCAGCCAGACATCTGGCACAGTGCCCAATGCCTGCTCGGTGACCAGGTCCAGCAGCGCGCTCGGATCGAGACCGGCGGCGGTGCTCTGCTCGGCCTGTTGCGGATGCACTGTGAAAGGGTCAGCGACCGCTTGCTGAGCCTGACGCAGCGCCATGAAGGCACGCATGACCTGCGGCATCGCCGACGCTGCAGGCGACCTGGCCTGAGTCGCCGCCAAGATCCGTGGCCAGTCGAGTAATAACCGCCACAGATGCTCCTTGATCGTCTCGGCATGCACCAATGCCTGGCGGCGCGCCAAGACGGCCGCGCTCGGCTGGCGCCCAAGCGTTTGCTCGCAAGCACCGACACAGGCCGCTGCCTGCGCGGTTCCACAGAGGCTGAAGAGCGTCGGCAGCAGACGCACGACCTCAGCCGGCGACTTACCGGCGAAGACGCGCGCGGCGGTCACCGGGCGGCTTGAGTGAATGGTCACCGCACCGCTGCACGCATCCAGGCGAATCTTGAGCTGGCCGGCGAGATCGGACATCGAACACACCAGGTTTATCGTGCATGACAAGCGGTTTCTCTTCCAGCGCCGCGCCGTAAGCACCAGGAACACGCGCTGGCACAGACCTAATTCCAAATCACATCCTGCAGTTTAACCAACGCGCAAGCACTGATAGCCCTGTAGACTAAGGGCTTTTGATCGATGGACAGCCTCCCGGATGCTTGACCCCGACCAACTTGCGGCCCTGCGCGCGCCAATCCAGTTCGAGGCCGACCCGCGCGGGCAACGGCTGCGGTTCGAATCGACCTGGGGGCTGTTCTCCCCGCGCGAGATCGATGAAGGCACCCGCCTGCTGCTGCAGCATGTGCGGGTCGCGCCGGAGGCCGACTGTCTCGACCTCGGCTGCGGCTATGGCCCCATCGGGCTGACCCTGGCGGCACTGGCGCCGCAGGGCCGCACGCTGATGGTCGACAAGGACTTCGTCGCTGTCGACTTCGCCCAGCGCAACGCCACCCTTAACGGCCTGAAGAACGCCAGCAGCCTGTTGAGCAATGGCTTCGCGCAGGTGCCGCCCGAGGCGCGCTTCGACCTGATCGCCAGCAATGTCCCGGCCAAGGTCGGCAAGGAGCTGCTCTCGATCCTGCTGCACGATGCCCATGCCCGCCTGCGCCCGGGCGGCCAGCTCTATCTGGTGACCATCAGCGGTCTGCGCGCCTTCTTCAAGCGCAATCTGCAAGAGGTGTTCGGAAACTACGATAAGGTCAAGCAGGGTGCCCATTACACGGTCGCCTTGGCGCAACGCATTGACCGCTGATCTGGCAGCGCCGCGAGAGAGGGTTTAGACTTCGCGGGCTTCGCATTCCAAGCCCAACGAGCAAAAGGGGCGCCGCGCTTGTCATCGTCAGAGCTGCCCCGAGGAGGACTCACTCTCATGTCGGATTCGAAAATCTACCCCGTGCCCGCCGACATCGCCGCCGAGGCGCTGATCGACGAAGAAACCTACCGCAGCCTGTATCAGCGCTCGGTCGATGATCCCGAAGGCTTCTGGGCCGAGCATGCCGAAAAGCACATCTCTTGGTTCGAGAAGTGGAACAAGGTGATGGATTACAACTTTGGTCCGGAGGAGGTCCACATCCGTTGGTTCGAGGGCGGCAAGCTGAATGTGTCGCACAACTGCCTGGACCGACACCTGGCCACGCGCGGCGATCAGGTCGCGATCCTCTGGGAGGGCGACAACCCAGAAGAAGACCGCAAGCTCACCTATCGCGAGCTGCATGCCGAGGTCTGCAAGCTGGCGAACGCGATGAAAGCACGCGGCGTGCGCAAGGGCGACCGGGTCTGTATCTACCTGCCGATGATCCCCGAGGCGGCCGTCGCCATGCTCGCCTGCACCCGCATCGGCGCCGTGCACTCGATCGTCTTCGGCGGCTTCTCGCCGGATTCGCTGCGCGACCGCATCCAGGATTCCGAGTGCCGCCTGTTGATCACCTCCGACGAGGGCGTGCGCGGCGGGCGCAACGTGGCGCTGAAGAAGAACGCGGACAAGGCGCTCGAAGAATGCCCGAGCATCGATAGCTGCATCGTCGTGCGCCGTACCGGCGGCGAGGTGGCCTGGAGCGAGGGCCGCGACCTCTGGTACCACGA
>PWTO01000002.1 GCA_003562815.1 Chromatiaceae bacterium
CGGAACGCAAGCCCTCCCTGAGCGAGCACCTCGCGCTCGACTCGCCGCTCGGTGCGCTGACCCTATCGAAGTTCGATGTCGAACGCGCCAAACGCGACCAGCACAGCATCTATTTGATCGAATGCGATTTGATCGAGGACATCGAGCGCAAGGGCAAGGATATCTACGCGCTGTTCGACAGTCTCTCGGCGACGAGCGAACTGCTCGAATGCACGATCAATGACCAGGCCATCGGTACGCTCGAGGATGCCCTCCACCATCGCGTGCCGCTGCAACTGGTCATCGCGACCATGCTCGACAAGGAGCTGATCAGCACCCTGTTCCACGACCTGGAGCTGCACCGCATCCACCTACTGCTCGATCCGAATGCCGAGGACGCCGAGGCGCAGACGCCCTCCGCGCCGGCTGCAGCCAAGCCCGAGCCCGCTGCAGCCAAGCCTGCGCCCGAGCCATCCACGCCCGCGCCGCCCGCCGCCGAACCCAAGGCGAGCGCCAAATCGGAGTCGACCTCCGAGTCCGCGTCCGCCGCCGCCGACGACACGCTGCGCGTCAGCGTGAAGTTGCTCGAGGACCTGATGAACCTGGCCGGAGAATTGGTGCTCAGCCGCAACCAGTTGCGCACTGCGGTCTCGATGGACGACCGCCACCTACTCTCGAGCGTGGATCAGCGTATCAACCAGGTCACCGCCGAGCTGCAGGATGTCATCATGCAGACCCGACTGCAGCCGATGGGCAATGTCTTTGCCCGTTTTCCGCGCGTGGTCAGGGATCTCTCGCGCTCGCTCGGCAAGCAGGTCGATCTGCAGATCAACGGCAAGGAGGTCGCGCTCGACAAGACCCTGATCGAGGGCCTCTCCGACCCGCTCACGCACCTGGTGCGCAACGGCGTCGATCACGGCCTGGAGACCGAGGCCGAACGCCAGCAAAAGGGCAAGCCCACCACCGGGCAACTGCGCATCGAGGCGCGCTACGAAGCCGGTCAGGCGATCGTGGAAATTGCCGACGACGGCAAAGGGCTGGACCCCGACGCGCTTGCGGCATCCGCCGTGCGCAAGGGGCTGCTCGCCCAGGAGAGCGTGCAGGGCATGTCGGTGCCGGACAAACAGGCGCTGATCTTCATGCCCGGCTTCTCCACCGCCGAGCAGGTCACCGATGTCTCCGGGCGCGGCGTCGGCATGGATGTGGTGAAGACCAATCTCGACCGCCTGGGCGGTCAGATCGAGATCCACTCCGAGGTGGGCAAGGGCAGCACCTTTCGCATCAAGCTGCCGCTGACGTTGGCGATCATCCCCTCGCTGATCATCTCCGTCGAACACGAGCGCTTCGCCATCCCTCAGGCCAATATCGAGGAGCTGCTGCGGCTGCGCCCCGAGGAGGTCTCCAAGCAGTTGGAGATCGTCGGCGACAGCGAGGTGCTGCTGCTGCGCGATCGTGTGCTGCCGCTGATTCGCTTCACCGATGTACTGGGCATCGTGCCGACCTATCAGGCGCCCGGCGGCGAGCGGCGCGAGTTCGATCGACGCGTGCGGCTTGCCGATCGGCGTTCCACCAAGAGCCCACTCGACTCCGGTGCTTCCGGGGATGACGGGCGCTCCTCGGACGCTGCGCACGCCGATGAGGAGGCGGTACCAAGGCGCGGTGTCGAGCGCCGGCGCGCGGCGGCCTCGGCGGTGGAGATCGCCATCATCACCACCGGCACCCTCTCCTATGCCCTGGCCGTCGGCGCTTTCCACGATACCGAGGAGGTGGTGGTCAAACCCCTGGGTCGGCGCCTGAAACACCTGCGCGAATACTCGGGCGCGACCATTCTCGGCGATGGCGCCGTCGCCCTCATTCTCGACATGGCCGGGCTCTCGACCAAAGCCGGCGTGGTCTCGGTCTCGGGCTCGCTGCGCGCCGCCGAGCTGGCCGCGCAGGCCGAGAAGCGGCGCCTGCAGGATGTGCATTGGCTGCTGCTGTTCCACAATGCCCCAGACGAGCCCTGCGCCCTGCCGCTGGATACGGTGCAACGGATCGAACGCATCCAACCCGAGCAGGTGAGGTACTTCAGCAAGCAACGCACGATGCAATATCGCGGCGGCTCCTTGCCCCTGGTCTCGATTGCCGATGTCACCGGCTCGGGCACCCTGGATAACGCCAGCAACCTGATCGTGCTGGTCTCGCGCGTGGCCGGTCGCGAGGTCGGTCTCCTCGGCACCCTGCCCGTCGATGTGGTGCAAAGCCAGGCCGCCATCGACCAACGCACCCATCGCCAGCCGGGAATCGCCGGCTCGACCATCTTCCAGGAACGCACGGTCTTCCTTGCCGACCTGCATGAATTGGTCATCACGCTGCACCCGGACTGGGACGACACCCCGCCCGAGATCAAGCAAAACCGCGCCGAGAGCAACCTCAGCATCCTCTTGGCCGAGGATTCCGATTTTTTCCGCGCGCAGGTGAAAAAATATCTCGAAGAGGACGGCTACACCGTGCTCGCCGCGCCCGACGGGGAAGCGGCCTGGTCGTTGCTGCTCGACAATCTCGATGCCGTGCGCATCGTGGTCACCGACATCGAAATGCCGCGCCTGAACGGCCTGGATTTCGCCAAGCGGATTCGCAACGATGCTCGGACCTCATCGCTGCCGATCATCGCCGTGACCTCGTTGGCCGGGAGCGAGGATATCGCCCGCGGCAAGGCCGCCGGCATCGATCATTACCAAGTCAAGCTGGACCGAGAACAGCTGCTAGGACGCGTCAGACAGCTCAGCCACTGAATCCCTTCCGGTTTTACCGAATTCGTCCACCCGATTTTAACGATAGAGGCGGCCAATGAGCCTAAACAACGTGAGTATCAATGCCAAACTTCTCATCGGGTTTCTTGCTGTCGCGGCGGTGACGATGATCGTCGGCGGGGTCGGTTTCTACGGCATTGATGAAGTCGAGAACGATTTGTCCTACGTCGCCGAGGTTCGCATCCCCGACCTGATCGCGCTGGGGGCGCTCAATAGCGAACGCATGAACATCCGCGCCCAGACCTTGGATGTCTGGCTCGAGGAAAACGCCGAGCATCGGGTCGCCATCGATTCCTATCGGCGCATCCAACAAGAGCGCAACGAGAGCTGGGAGATCGTCGATGCGGCTTGGGCCGAATTGCAGCAGACGCCGCGCTCGACCGAGCGCGCTCGTCAGCTGATGGACGCACTCAGGGACGCCTACCGGGTCTGGCGCGGTCACTATGAAGGACTCGATCGACTCCTAGAGAGCTTCGTCAACAGCCAGAACGATCTACAACGCGCGTCTCTATACAGGCAGTACCGAACCGCGACTGAACGTATGATCCCCGACTCCGATCACATGGGATCGCTATTCGAGGAACTCACCGAGGCCGAGAACCAGTACTTCGATGACACCTCCGCACAATCGATCGCACTGGCCAAACAACTGGAAATCCTGATGTTGGTCGCCACCGCGATCGGCGTCCTGCTGGCGATCGCCTTGGGGCTGTTTCTCAACCAGAACATCTCCGGCCCCCTGAAGGGCGTCTCGGCCCTGTTGTCGACCGTGGCCAAGGGGGATTTCTCGGCGAACGTCGATCCCAAGACCGCCCGTCGCGGCGATGAGATCGGCACCCTGGCCAAGGCCACCGAGACCCTGATCGGCAATATGCGCCAGGTGATCGCCGATCTGTCCAACAACGCGCAAACGGTGGCCTCCTCGGCCACCGAGCTGGCCACCGTCAGCACCCAATCGGCGCATAGCGTGCAAGAGATGTCGAGCCGCACCACGACCGTGGCCGCCGCCGCCGAGGAGGCCAGCGCCAACACCGCGTCCGTGGCTGCGGCGATGGAGCAGGCGACCAACAGCCTGTCGTCGGTGGCGAGCGCAACCGAGCAGATGAGCGCCACCATCGGCGAGATCGCCGCCAGTTCCGAGAAGGCGCGCTCGATCAGCAGCGATGCCGGCGCGCAAGCCAACGATGTCTCGCTGCTGATGCACCAGCTCGGCCAGGCCGCCCAGGAGATCGGGCAGGTGACCGAAACCATCACCGAGATCTCCTCGCAGACCAATCTGTTGGCCCTCAACGCCACCATCGAGGCGGCACGCGCCGGTTCTGCCGGCAAGGGCTTCGCGGTGGTCGCCAACGAGATCAAGGAACTGGCTAAGCAGACCGCGACCGCGACCGAGGACATCAAGCTCAAGATCAGCGGCGTTCAAAACAGCGCCGGGGGCGTGATTACCGACATCGAGAAGATCACCGGCGTGATCGGCGAGGTCGGGCACCTCGTCTCCAACATCGCCACGGCGATCGAGGAGCAGGCCGCCGTGACCCAGGATGTCGCCGGCAACATCGCCCAGGCCTCCGAGGGGGTGCGCGTCGCCAACGATCAGGTGGCCGAGATCTCCAGCGTGTCGGTGTCCATCGCTCAGGATCTCGCCGGAGTGACCAATGCCACCAACGAGATCCGCTCCGGCGGCGAGCAGGTCAAGGAGAGTTCGCAGGAACTCTCGCGCCTCGCCGAGCAACTGCAGAGCTTGGTCAAACAGTTCGTGGTCTGATCCACACCCATTGATTCGCACCCCTTGATGGGGCATCGCTGTTCGGGACGTTCTCCATGCAAGACTCGAAATCGTCGCACGAGAAGGAATTGGTCACTTGTTTCAACCTGTGCCGAGGGGTGTTCGGGATCAACGCACAGCTCGTGCAAGAGGTGATCAAGGTCGGAGAGCTGACCCAGGTCTATGGCGCGCCCGACGAGGTGGTGGGCATTCGCAATCTGCGCGGTCGCATCGTCACCGTCATCGACATGGCCGCCCATCTGGGCATCGGTCGCGTCGAGATGGGGAGCGAAACCCGTTTGCTGATCATGGAGCATCAGCAGGAGTATTACGGTTTCCTGGTCGACAGCGTCATCGAGGCGATCACGCTCGATCGCGATCAGATCGAGCCCGTGCCGAGCAGTCTCGACCCCGCCCTGCGCTCGCGCCTGCTCGGCGTCTGGCGACAAAACGAGAAGCTGACCGCCCTGCTCGACCCCGCTGTGCTGTTCACCTGGCCGGATGTATAAATGAAAGTCCTGGTTGCCGATGATTCCAGTCTGTTCCGCCGCATCATCACCGAGGCACTGAAGCCCCTTCCAGGCATCGAGACGATCGACCAGGCGCCGAACGGGCGCCTGGCCATGCTCAAGGTGCAAGAGCTGCAACCCGACCTGCTCACGCTGGACATGGAAATGCCGGAAATGGACGGTTTGGCGGTGTTGGATGCACTGAAGAAGATCCCCAATCCGCCGATCGTCATCGTCGTCAGCTCGCTGACAAAAAAAGGCGGACATCTGGCCATCAAAGCCATGCAGCAGGGGGCCTTCGACTTCATCACCAAGCCCTCCACCCCCAGCGTCGAGGAAAGTCTCGCCTTGATGCGCGAGGAATTGGCGCCACGGCTGAAGTCGCTCTCGGTGCGCTTCAATGTGCGCAGTATCTTGCACCGCCAGCAACGCACCTCGCCAGAGACCCCGAGCGCGGGAGCCAGAACCGCTTCGGGCGCCGCCCGGGGCTCGAGCCCCGGGCCGGTATCGACGCAGAAGGCCGCAGAGCAGGTTCCAGCGCCGGCATCCGGCCGCCCGGCCCGGCTCGCCCCGCCCGAGATGTTGCTCATCGGCGTCTCCACCGGCGGCCCCAATGCGCTCGATTGTGTGATCCCGGCCCTGCCGGCGACGCTCGGGGTGCCGGTGTTCATCGTCCAGCACATGCCGCCGCTGTTCACCAAGTCACTCGCCGAGCACCTGGCCGTGAAGAGCGCGCTCAAGGTCTGCGAAGCGGCGCACGATACCGTCGCCGAGGCCGGCACCGTCTACATCGCCCCCGGAGGGCACCACATGCGCCTGGCCAATGGCACTACCAAGGGCCAGATCGTCATCCAGATCACCGACGCGGCGCCGGAGAACCATTGCCGCCCGTCGGTCGACTATCTCTTTCGCTCGGCGGCGAACCAATTT
Source organism: Chromatiaceae bacterium (assembly GCA_003562815.1). Classification (GTDB taxonomy): domain Bacteria; phylum Pseudomonadota; class Gammaproteobacteria; order Chromatiales; family Chromatiaceae; genus Lamprobacter. The sequence continues at coordinate 5,976 of PWTO01000002.1, forward strand.
CCCGGTCGCGCGATGGCGGTGATCATGACCGGCATGGGCAGCGATGGCACCCTCGGCCTGCGCCTGCTCAAACGCCACGGCTGCTTCGTCATCGCCCAGGACGAGGCCACCTGTGTCGTCTATGGCATGCCCAAGATCGCCGTCGAGGCCGGCGTCGTCGATAGCGTGCTACCGCTCGACGCCATTGCCGAGCGCGTGGTGGCGGCGATCAAGGGACGGACCTGGTGAGTATTGCGCCGCTGAAAGCCGACGAGCTGCCCGCCTGGAGCGAGTACATCGCCAAGAGCTGTGGCGTGCGTCTGGACAGCAACAAGGGCTATCTGATCGAGTCGCGTCTGGGCGCGCTCATGCGCGAGACGGGCTCGGAGACCTGGACGGCGCTACTGCGCAAGGTCAAGACCGACCCGACCCGACAGTTGCACGCCAAGGTCATCAGCGCCATCACCACCAATGAAACCTCGTTCTTCCGCGATCAGGCGCCGTTTCAGCTCTTGCGGCACAAATTGCTCCCGGAACTGATCGATCGGCGCAACCAAGAGCGCGCCAAGCCGATCCCCATCCGCATTCTCAGCGCCGCCTGCTCGACGGGTCAGGAGATCTATACCACGGCGATCGTGCTCAAGGAGCTGCTCGGGGACTTCGACGGCTACGACATCCGCATCCTCGGGCTGGATGTGTCCCAAGAAGCGGTCGCCCAGGCCAGTTATGCCCACTACAGCCAGCTTGAGCTGGCGCGCGGCATCTCGCCGCAACAACTGACGCGCTATTTCGAGCCGGTGGGCAGCCAGTGGAAGGTCCGCGACGAGCTGCGCGCGACCGCGACCTTTCGCCAAGCCAATCTGCTCGAACCGATTTCGACCCCCGGTCTCTTCGACATCATCTTTTGTCGCAATGTCGCGATCTACTTCAGCGAGCCGGACAAGATCCGCCTGTTCAAGAACCTCGGCCGCGTCCTCGCGCGCCAAGGCGCGCTGATCATCGGCAGCACCGAGTCCATCACCACGCTGTGCCCGGAATGGGAACCGCAGCGCTATCTGCGCACCCTGTACTACACCAAGAAGCCGGCATAAGGGCCCGCCCCGCCGGCCTCGGCGCGTTCAGACCCGTTGCTGGATCGCCTCTTTCAGGCTGTTGAGTTCGATCGGTTTATGCAGAATGAGCGTCGGCTCGCCCCAATGATTCAGCGGTGGGTCCCAGTGCGCCTGTTGGCCGGTCATCAGGATCACCGGTAGATCCGGATACTGCTCGACGAGACGCGCATGGAGTTCGAGGCCGTCCATCACCGGCATGGCGATATCGGAGAGCACGAGGTGGATCGATGGCGCCAGATGGGCGAGCCGCTCAAGGGCCGCCTCGCCATGATCGGCCGTCTCGACCAGGATGCCATCGGCCCTGAGGACGCGTAACAGCGCATCCCGAACGCGCCGATCATCCTCGACCAAGAGCACGCGCAGCGCCTCGTCGGCCAGCCGCGCTGGGGGGGGCTCAGCCAGCCTCGCCTCTGCCGCCACCTCAGCCGCCACCTCCGCCGGCACGTCAGCCGGCACGTCAGCCAGTGCCTCTCTCGGCGCCTCTGCCGGTAGCAGAAGCCGGAAGCAGCTCCCAACCCCCGGCTCGGAGTCAACCCGCAGGCCCGCCTCGGTGCGGGAGACAAATTCGCGCACCATGAACAGCCCGAAGCCATGGCCGCGGCTTTTCGCCTTGGTGGTGAACAAGGGCGTGAAGATCTTGTCGAGCAACGCCTGCGGCATCCCATTGCCGGTGTCGCTCACACGAATCTCAACGCAGTCCATGGCCGCTAAGTCGCCGACCATCAGCGGCATTGTCGCCTCCCAATGGATCGCTTGCGCAGCGATGGTCAGCGTGCCCTCGCCATTGATCGCGTCACGCGCATTGAGCGACAGATTGAGCAGCGCCGATTGCAAGAACGCACGGTTGCTGAACGCCTGCAAGCCCGGCGCGAGGTCGAATTCGAGCCCGATACGCGCCGGCAAGACTTGCTCGATGATGTGCGACAGCTCGCCAATCGCGTCGGCGATATCGACCTGCTCGCGCGGAATCTTCCCCGCGCCGCTCATGGTCAGCATGCCCGAGGTGAGCACCTTGGCTTGACCCAAGGCGCTCAGGGTCTCGGCGATGACTTGATGGATCTCGGCATCCGCAGCGTGCTGCTCGTGCAGCACGCTGGCGATGAAGAACAGATTCGCGTCGATCACGCCGAGCAGATTATTGAAATCGTGCGAGACGCCGCTGGCAAGATGGCCGATGGTCTCGCGCTCACGCGCCTGCACCAGATTCTCCTGCAGGTGCTGGCGATAGCGCACGGCGGCGATGCGCTGTGCGATCAGGCGCAACAACTGGCTCTGCCCGAGGTCGAGCTGGCGCAACGTCGTCGTCCCGGCCAAGGTCAGCAAGAGTCGTTCCGGGTGACCATCCGGGGTCAGGGAATCCAGCACCAACCCGATCATGATCGTCTCCGCAGCCAACGCCTCGCCCTGGTTGAGCCCCGCTACCAGTATCGGACTGCCCAGCTCAGCGCCAGCCCTGTCCACCAGCGTCGGCGGCACGCCCTGGGTCGCATGATCGCCGTCCTCGGGCACGGCCAAGAGCAGGTGCGCGACCTGTTCATCGTCCATCCGCCAGACAGCGGCGGCATCCAGGCGCAGCGTGCGGCGCGCGAGCCGCAGCAGGGACTCGATCTGCTCCGTGTAAGGCTGCGACAGATTGAGCACATCGATCATGTGCTCGAGCTGCGCGGCGTAATCGGCCAGTTCCTGTTCGGCGACGCGTTGGCGCTCACGCGCTTCATGGAGTTCGGTCACATTCTCGACCATCGCCAGCGCCAAGGGCTCGGCCTCGGCAGAGGTGGACAGCAACGAGATGCGCAGATCCACCCACACCTTCTTGCCATCGGCGCGTAAGTAACGACTGGTGAGACGATGCGTGGTGCGCCGACCGGCAAACAACGCCTCGAACGCCTCAAGGGTCTCGCGCAGATCGTTCGGATGCGTGAGTTCATCCAGGCGCATGTGGGTCAACACCTCGGCCTTGGTGCCGAGCAGCCGCGCCAGCGCCTGATTGACCAGCAGCGGGCGCCGATCCTGGCCCACGAGCGCGATGCCCAGCGGCGAATGATCGAAGATCGCGCTCAGTTGCGATTCGCTGTGCGCGAGCCGCTGCAGCGCCAGCTCACGCTCGGTGACATCCTTGGTCGTGCCCTGATAGCCAAGCAATCGGCCATCCTCGGCGAACACCGCAGCGCCGTCAGTGGCCAGCCACAAGAGCTGGCCGGTGCGATGCCGACAGGGGGCGACGAAGTCCTGCAACGGTTGCTTGCGCGCCATGATCTCGGCCAACTTCGCGCCCAGATCGCCGGCTTCGGGCTCGGCGATACAGGCACTGTAATGCAGCCCCAGCATCTCCTGCGGCGGATGCCCGAGCACGGCTTCGCAGACATCGCCCATGTAGGTGAAATGGCCGCCCGCATCCAGCTCCCACGCCATGGTCCGGCTCTGGCGCGCGAGCGCATCGTAGCGGGCATGGCTCTGTCTGAGCGCCGCGAGCGAGTGCGCGCGCTGCTCGCCGGCGACCAGGATGTTGGCGAACAGTTGCAGGAATTGGATCTCGACCGTGCTCCATTGGCGCGGCGCCCACACCATCTCGGCGCCGACAAAGCCGAACAGGCGCCCTTCGAGTTGCAGCGGCGCGAGCAGCAGCGATTGCACCTGTTGGGTCTCGGCGAAGCGGCGCTCCATCGCCCAACCGCTGTCGCCAAACTCGGCGACATCGGCGATCACCACCGGCTCGCCGACGGCGAGCTGCGCCATCATCATCGGGATCTCGGCGGTCGGCAGGCCGAGATAGCGCTCTTGAATCGAATCGACTCCGGGCGCGGTCCATTCCTTGACCGCATCCACCGCACGGCCATCCCCGCCCAGGCGAAACAGATAACAGCGATCGGCGTGGATGAAGTCGCCGACACGCGCGAGCGCCAGCTCGACGCTCGTGTCGCTGGATTCATCCGAGACGCTGACAAAGCCGGTGGCGAGCGTGAACAACTCGCTGACCATGGCCTCGCGCTCGGCGAGCGCGACCTCGGCCTGCTTGCGCTCGGTCACATCGCGGCCAACCCCGATGATGCCGATGACCTCGCCCTGAGCGTCGCGCACGGCGGTGTTGGACCATTGCAGCCAGCGCCAGCCATGCACGGTGCGCTCGCGTTGCTCGAGGCTGTAGCTATACGGCGGTGCGTGCAGCGACTGCATCGCGGCCTCCACCGAAGCCCGGTCGTTCGGGTGCACCGAGGGCATGAAGGCCTTGCCCAGCAGCTCCTCTTCGGTGTGGCCGAAGGTCTTGCAGTAGGAGGGGCTGACGAACTCGAAGCGCCCTTGCACATCGACGCGCACGATCAGATCCTCGACGTGTTCGACCATCAGCCGATAGCGCTCTTCTTGCTGGCGCAGCGAGGCCTCGGTGCGGCGCAGTTCGGTGACATCCAAACAGGTGCCGACGAGGCGCGCCGGCGCGCCGTCGGCGTCGAGGTGCAGGCGCCCCTGTTGCAGCAGGGTGCGTGGCACGCCGTCCGGGCCGAGGATGCCGTGCTCGAGTTGCACTTCGCTGGCCGACGCTGGGTTGAGCGTTGCAATCGTCTCGCGCACGCGCGCGCGATCGCTCGCTGCGACCACCTCAAGGAAGGCCTCATGACAGGCCTCGATGGCGCCGGGCGCGAAGCCGAACAGGCGAAAGGTCTCATCGGACCATTGCGCCTGCCCCGTGCGCAGGTCGAGTTCCCAACTGCCGACATGGGCAATCGCCTGCGCCTCTTGCAAGCGTGTCTCGCTCAGGCGCAAGCGCTCCAGGGTCTCGATCGCCTCGGTCACGTCCTGCTGCACGCCGATGTAGTGGGTCACCTGCCCTTCTCGGTCGCGCATTGGCGAAATATAGAGCGAATTCCAGAAGCGGCTGCCGTCCTTGCGGTAATTGCGCATGATCACGCTGCAGTTCTCTCCGCTGCGTACCGCC
>PWTO01000171.1 GCA_003562815.1 Chromatiaceae bacterium
CGGGGCCGGCCAGCGCGGCCCAGAACAGCAGCTCGCCGAGATTCTTGCGACGAATCGCTCGGGTTGGATAGAGCCAGCGGCGGTGATCGAGCCTGGTAACAGCGCGGCCACGCTTGGCGCCGGTCTCGCTGCGGGCTTCGGGGGCTGATTCGGCGGCAAACGAGACCGCGTTCGGCAGCCGGTGGCGTTGCGCGTCGGGGACGCCTGCGGCGGCCAGGAAACGATCGTCGCGCGCGTTCAGGGTCGCATAGTGGATCTGTGGCGCGAGCGGGTAGAGCCGGGCCGCGAGCGTTGCACCATCTTGGACGCCCAGGGTCGCGAGCATGCGCCGGTAGAGGGCAGGGCGACCATCCTCGGCGAAATCGTGCGGCTGCAGCAGCAGCGCCTGACCGGCCTCGGCGAGCCCGAGAAGCGCGTCGGGCAGCGCCAGATGCTTGCCCAGGCAATGATTGTGGACATGCCAGAGATCCGGCGCGCCGCCGAGCGCGCGCTGCGCCGCCTGCTCCATGGCGTGCCGTAATGCGCTCGGCCCCAGGGGCTCGCGCTGCTCCTCGTAGCCGAGCGCAGGGATGACCTCGATGCGGGCGGCGGCGAACGCGCCCGCTCGTTGCGGCGCCTCGCCGCTGAGCACTGCGACCTGGTGGCCGGCGGCCGCCAAGGCCGCACAGGCGTGCTGGATCACGCGAGTGACGCCGCCGGTTCGCAGATGAAAATGGACGATCGCGATGCGCATGCTGTGGGATCATAGCTCGAATCGCCGGTCGGGTTGAGCAGGGTGCGTGACCGTATGCGGTGGCCGTTTCCACAACGACGATCATCGGCGCAAGCCGATCCCGTTATGCTCAGCCATCGGGCCATCGGGCACAGGTTATGCACAAGCAGATGACATGAAGCAACCGGAACAGATCGGCTTTGTCTCGACCCGCTTCGCCGGCACCGACGGCGTCTCGTTGGAAGCGGCCAAATGGGCCGAGGTGCTCTGGCAGAGCGGGCATGTGAGCGCCTGGTACGCCGGGGTGTTGGATCGCGATCCGGCGATGAGCCTCTGCATCCCGGAGGCCTTCTTCGATCATGCCGAAAACCAGTGGATCACCTCCCAGCTCTGGGGGCGGACCCGCCGCAGCCCCGAGGTCAGCCGCCGCATCCACGCGTTGGCGGCCTATCTGAAATCGACGCTCTATGAATTCCGCGCGCGCTTCGATCTCGATGTGCTGATCATCGAGAACGCGCTCACCATCCCGATGCACATCCCGCTCGGGGTCGCGATCACCGAGTTCCTGCTCGAGACCGGCATGCCGGCGATCGCCCATCACCACGATTTCATGTGGGAGCGGCAGCGCTTCCAGATCTCGGCGGTCGATGACTATCTGGAGATGGCCTTCCCGCCGCGCGTGCCGCAGCTCCAGCATGTGGTGATCAATCAGGCCGCGCGCGAGGAGATCGCCTGGCGCAAGGGCCTGCCGAGCATCCTGGTGCCCAATGTCTTCGACTTCGAGCATCCGCCCGGCCCGCCAGACGCCTATGCCGCCGATGTGCGCCAGGCGCTCGGGCTGCTGCCGGAGGATCGCCTGATCCTGCAGCCGACTCGCATCGTGCCGCGCAAGGGCATCGAGAACGCGATTCATCTGATCCGCCGGCTCAAGCTGGCGCGCGCGCATCTGGTGATCTCGCATCAGAGCGGTGACGAAGGCTTCGAGTACGAGCGCCAGATCCAGCAGCTCGCGCACGATGAAGGGGTCTCGCTGAAGCTGTTTGGCGAGCGCATGGCCGATCGACGCCAGCTCGATCAGAACGGGCAGAAGGTCTATGTGCTCAGCGATCTCTATCCGCACGCTGATTTGGTGACCTTCCCGAGCCTCTACGAGGGCTTCGGCAACGCGCTGCTGGAGGCGATCTACTTCCGGCTGCCGCTCGTGATCGGACGCTACAGCGTCTATCAGCGCGATATCGAGCCCAAGGGCTTCCGGCTGCCGGTCATCGATGGGGTCATCGATCAGTCCACCGTCGAGCAGACGCGGCTGATCCTGGCCGATGCCGAGCATCGCCGTGCGCTGGTCGAGCACAATTATCAGGTGGCCAGGCGCTTCTACAGCTATCGCGTGCTGCGCGACAGCCTGAGCGGCATGATCAACAACCTGCGCAATAGGACGGGGTGAGCCATGTTCGTGGTCGATCGGCGCCTCTATGAGCGCATCCAAGAACGCTTGCGGCGCCTCTATGGCGCGCCAGCGCTACCGCGCTTGATGGATCGGCTGCAACTGATCGTCGGCCGCTACGGTGTCGGTGCCGAGTGTCCGCCCGAGGCCGCCGGTTGCGCGCCCTGGGATCAGACCGACGCGATCCTGATCGCCTATGGCGACATGGTCTGCGCCCAGCATGAGGCGCCGTTGGCGACGCTGCGCCGATTCCTCGAACAGCGGGTCGGCACGGCGATCTCGACGCTGCATCTGTTGCCCTGCTTTCCGTATAGCTCCGATGATGGCTTTGCGGTGATCGACTATCGGCGGGTCGACCCCGCTCTGGGGGATTGGCCGCAGGTCGATGCCTTGGCCGAGGACTATCGGCTGATGCTGGATCTGGTGATCAACCATGTCTCGAGCCAGAGCCGGTGGTTTCGCGCCTACACCAATGGCATGGCGCCGGAGCGCCATTATTTCCTCGAGGTCGATCCCAAGGCCGATCTCGCGCGCGTGGTGCGCCCGCGCACATCAAAGCTGCTGCGCTCGGTGCAGACGCCGGCCGGCGAGCGCCATGTCTGGGCGACTTTCGGTCAGGATCAGATCGATGTCGACTTCAGCAATCCGGATGTGCTGTTCGAGTATCTGGATATCCTGCTGTTCTATGTCCACCACGGTGCCCAGATCATTCGCCTGGATGCGATCGCCTATCTCTGGAAGCAGCTCGGCAGCCCCTGTATCCACCTGCCGCAAACCCACGAGGTGGTCAAACTGCTGCGTGATCTGCTGAATCTGGTGGCGCCAACGGTGCTGCTGATGACCGAGACCAATGTCCCGCATGCCGAGAACATCAGCTATTTCGGCCAGGGTGACGAGGCGCATTTGGTCTATCAATTCAGCCTGCCGCCGCTGCTCTTGCATGCGATGCACAGCGGCAATGGGCGCTATCTGAGCGAGTGGGCTGCACAACTGGCGCCGCCGCCCGCCGGCTGCACCTACCTCAACTTCACCGCCTCGCATGATGGGATTGGGGTGCGACCGCTCGAGGGGCTGCTGCCGCAAGCCCAGCTCGACGGGTTGGTCGCAGCGATGGAGGAGCGCGGTGGCCTGGTCTCGCGGCGCAGTCATCCGGATGGCTCGGCCACGCCCTACGAGCTTAATATCACCTACTTCGATGCGGTTGGCGTGCCTGGTGATCAGGCGACCTCGATCCTGCGCTTCTTGTGCGCACAGACTATCGCGATGAGTCTGCAGGGCATTCCGGGGATCTATTTCAACAGCCTGCTCGGGGCCTCGAACAACCTGCGTGGGGCCGAGCAGAGTGGCCGTGCGCGGAGCATCAATCGGCAGAAATGGGCGCTGCCCGAACTCGAGGCGATGTTGGACGCCTCATCGACGCATCAAGCGCGGCAACTGTTGCCGGAATATCTGCGGCGGCTTAGGATTCGCCAAGCGCAGCCTGCGTTTCATCCAGAGGGGGCGCAGCGCGTGTTGGAACTGCCGGCCGGGCTGTTCGGCGTCTGCCGGCTTGCGCCGGATGGCAGCCAAACCCTTTGGATGGTGGCCAATCTCACCGGCGCGCCAGTGCAACTGAGCTTCGGGCGCCTGACGCACCGCGCGCGCGAGCGGCGCTGGGCGGAGCTGATCGGCGGCTGGCGCCAGAGCGGCGATCAGTTGCCGAGCCACTTCGAGCTTGAGCCCTATCAGGTCGCCTGGCTGGTCGACCACGCAGCATCCCTCGACACTTGCCATGACGCTCATTGACCCATGCTATTGCCGCCTCTCGTCCTGTTTCTTGCGCGCTCGCGCGTTGTCTTACAGCGTCCGGCAGGCCTGCTGCTGGTGCTCGCGTTGGTTGGCTGCGCGGGCGTTGGCGAGAAGGAGAGCAGCGGCAGGAAGGCCGGCGATCTCATGCATGTGAGCTGCTTGAAGACGCCGGAGACGGGGCGTTGCGACGCACCGCGCGCGGCCTTTTACTACGATTGGCAAACCGACGCCTGCAAGCCCGTTGCGCGCGGTGTCTGCGATCCGAACTGGCCATTCCGCTCGCTGCGCGACTGCGTGAAGGCCTGTGGTGGAAAGAGCGCGCCTTAGCGACATTGGCCGTTCGCGTTAGGTCAGCGGCTCTAAGTGCAAGTGGCTGTGCTCGCCGCCGCCCTCGGCGGCATCGGTGCCGTGGCGATGGGCCTGCGCGCGGGCGCTGACCGGGAGGAGGGCGAGGTTGCCGTGATGCACGCCCGGCTGGGCCATGACGGTGTCGGCAAAGGCCTGCAGCCGGTTGCTCGGGCCGCGCAGGATCACGGTCTCGAGGCAGTGATTGTGGCTCAGATGCACATGCATGGTCGAGACCGTGAGATCGTGATGCGCATGCTGCGCGCTGTTCAGGCGCGCGGCGAGTTCGCGCTCGCGATGGTTGTAGACGTAGCTCAGGGTCGCGATGCAATCGCCCTCGGGCTGGGTGCTGAGCTGTTCGTGCTGCAGGCGCTCGCGGATCAGGTCGCGGATGGCCTCGGAGCGGTTGCCATAGCCGCGCTTGGCCATGTAGCCCTCGAAGGCGTCGGTGAGCGGGTCGTCGAGTGTGATGGTGATGCGGTGCATGGTTCGGTTGTCTGGTGGGTGCCTGGCGGCCTGGTTGGGTGGCGCGGATGCCGGGGTGATGCTGGTATGATCATCTCATCGTTTTTGCTTACTCCTCGCTTCACATGGCTCATATCCCCGATGGCGTGCTCTCGGCGCCCGTGCTCATCAGTGGCGCCTTGGTCTCCACCGGGCTGCTTGGCCTGGCCTTGCGCCGCTTGCGCGAGACGGAGCTGCCACAAGCGGCGGTGCTGGCGTCGGTGTTTTTTGTCTCCTCGCTGGTGAGCGTGCCGCTTGGCCCGAGCAGTGTCCACCTGTTGCTGAACGGGTTGATGGGGCTGCTGTTGGGCTGGGCGGCGGTGCCGGCGATCTTCGTCGCGCTGCTGCTCCAGGCGGTGTTCTTCGGCTTTGGCGGCCTGCTGGTGCTGGGCGTCAATACCCTGAATCTCGCGCTGCCGGCGCTGCTCGTCGCGCGCTTGTTGAGGTCCATGCTGCACCGATTGGCTGCTCCCGCGCTAGGTTCCGAGCTAGATCCGGCACTGGGCGCGCCCGTGCCCGTGAAGCATGCCGAGCACGGATTATCAGCCGAGGTCTCGAGCCCGAGGCGGCAGCGTCGGGCCTTCATGCTCGGCAGTGCTGCGGGGATACTCGCCGTGCTGCTCACGGGGCTCATGCTCGCGGCGAGCCTCGTGCTCAGTGGCGAGGCATTCTGGCCGGCGGCGCGCGTCATCGCCATCAGCTTCATCCCGTTGGCGCTGATCGAGGGACTGATGACCGGCATCGTGGTCGCTTTTTTGCTGCGGGTCGAGCCGGCACTGCTGCGACTGGACGAGGTTCGACATGGCTAGTGGAGCGAGTGGCCGTGTGACCGGGCTGGGCAAGCAGGATGGTTGAATCCTGGCAGCCTGATTGGCCTCCGTCGAAGCTGGCTGGATTGGATCTGGCCGGACTGCAACGGCCGCTTGCTGAACGCGAGGATCGGCTCGCGGCCTTCGATCCGCGTGCGCGCCTGATCCTTGCCGCGCTGCTCGCGCTCACGGTGGTCTCGCTGCAGACAGCGAACGCAGGCTTGGTCGCGCTGTTCGCCGCCGGCGCCATCGCTCGGCTCGGCGGTGTCTCGCTGCGGCGCCTGCGTTATCTGTTACCGCTTGAGCTGTTGATGTTGGTGCTGCTGCTGACGTTGCCGTTCTCGGTGCCGGGGACCCTGCTGCTGGCCGTCGGGCCGCTGGTGGCGAGCCGCGAGGGCGGTGCGCTCGCGCTGCTGATTCTGTTCAAGGCCAATGCCGTGGTCTTGATCCTGTTCGGCTTGGTCGGCAGCCTCGGTGCCGGGCCGGCAGTGCACGCACTGGCGCGCCTTGGGCTGCCGAGCAAGCTCTGCCAATTGGTGCTGCTGACGTTACGACAGATCGATCTGGTCGGCGACGAGTATGCGCGCATGCGCCTGGCGATGCGCGCGCGTGCCTTCGTGCCGCAGAGCAATCGACATAGCTGGCGCGCGCTCGGTTGGCTGAGCGGCATGCTGCTGGTGCGCAGCCTGGCGCGCGCGCGCCGCGTTGCCGATGCGATGCGGTGTCGCGGCTTCGACGGCCAGCGACGCCTGCTGTGGCGCTTCCGTTGGCGGCGGCGCGATACGCTGCTGTTGCTGGGCGCGCTGCCGCTGCTCGCCGGGCTGCTCCTGCTCGACCGTTGGGGTTGGAGCGGCTGGGCTGACTGGAGTGGCTGAAGTGGCTGAGCGGGGTATCGCTGGGCCGGAGCTGGAACTGGAGCCGGAGGCGCCTGAGATGAATGAACGCGCTACGACCATTGCGAATGATGGCCTGCTCGTCGATCTTGAGGGCATCGGCTTCGGCTATGGCTCCACGCCGCTGCTGAGCGGCCTTGATCTGCGCATCGGCCGTGGCGAGCGGGTGGCCTTGATTGGCCCAAACGGCGCCGGCAAGAGCACGCTGCTGCATCTGATCGTCGGCTTGCTGCGGCCGAGCGTTGGCCGCATCCGCGTGTTGGGCAGGGATTGCCGCAGCGAGGCCGATTTTCGCGTCGCCCGGGCCGGGGTTGGACTGGTCTTCCAACAGAGCGACGATCAGCTCTTCTGCCCGACGGTGCTCGACGATGTCGCCTTCGGGCCGTTGAATCTGGGGCGCTCGCCCGCCGCCGCAGCGGCCATCGCGGAACGCACGCTGGCGGCCCTGGGACTCGAGGGCTATGGTGAGCGCGTCACTCATCGCCTCTCTGGCGGAGAGAAGCGGCTGGTGGCCCTGGCCACGGTGTTGGCCATGGAACCCCAACTGCTCTTGCTCGATGAGCCGATCGGTGGACTGGATCGCGCCAGCGAGGCGCGGTTGCTCGATCACCTGTGCGCATTGCCGCAGGCCATGCTGATCGTGTCGCACGAGCAGCGCGTGTTCGAACGCCTCGGCACCCGTGCGGTGGTGCTGCAAGACGGTCGCCTGCTCGACGCCGAGCTGCATTGGCATCTGCATCGACACGCCCATGTGCATGCGCGAGGCTTGGGCAGTCCTTTTCACGTTGGCGATGGTGACATTTTCTGACGCGCGATGCTCAAGCCCACGCGGGTCGAAAGCTGTCACGAAGGCTGTCAAAGCGGGGGCCGTTTTTCGAGCCCCATGGCGTGCAGATAGGCGCTGGCGCTGGCCGCTTGGGTGTAGTCGGCGACCGCCTGTTGCAGGATGTTGGCGGAAAGTGGTGCGGCCAGGGTCTGCAGGATCGCGGTCGCTAGCGCCTCGCTGTCGCCGACCGGAACCAGCGGACCGAAGCGGCCATCGGCCAGCAGTTCGCGCGGGCCGCTGGGGCAATCGGTGGCGACCGCCGGGATGCCGAGTGCGAGCGCCTCGGTGAGAACGTTGGGCGAGCCTTCCCAAGCCGACGAGAGCACGAACAGATCGGCCCGCGCGAGCCAACGGTAGGGATTGGTCTGAAAGCCCGGCAGCTCGAGATCGCCGTCGGCGCCGAGCCGCAGGCCGAGCGACCTGGCCAGGGCGTCCAACGCGCCTCGGCCGCGTCCCTCGCCGATAATGATCAGCCGGCAGGCGCGTTGGCGCCTGACCAGACTGAACGCGCGCAGCAGCGTCGGAAAGTCTTTCTGGCGCTGCAGACGGCCCGCGCCGATGAGGGTCGGGATGGAGTCAGTCTTGTGCAACCAGGGATGCGGACAGGGGGCGGCGGCGAGGGCGGCGAGACCGGGGGTGATCACCGGGTTGCGGATCACACTGATCTGCTCGCGTGGGAGCCGGGCGATCCGCGCGGTATCCTCGGCGACCCCCTCGGAGACGGCGACGATCTGCTCGATGGCCGGGTAGAGGCGGCGAATCGGCAGCACCCGCAGCCAGCGCTGGAGCAGACCGCGTCCGCTCAGCGCGGCGGAGAGATTGGTGCCGAGCCGCAGCACCAAGCGCGTCTCGGTGCGCGCGAGCGCGCGGGCCATGACCGCCGCACGCCCAGCGCGATCCTTCACCGCCAGCAGCACGGGCGGGCGCTCCCGGCGCAGCCAGCGCGCGAGGGCGACGGTGGCAGGCAGGGTGTGGCCCGGAGCGAGTGGGATGCGACGTACCTCGGCCGGGAGCTGGTCGAGCGCCGCACTTCTCGCGCGCACCAGCAGCAGATCGACCGCATAGCCCTGGTCGCAGAAGCCCTGGATCAGATGCACCAGCATCCGCTCCACGCCACCTTGGCCGGAGAAGGAGGCGACGATGGCGAGGCGCCGCTCGCCGCCTGGCGCGGGCGTCATTCGAGGATCAGGACGCGGGGCTGTGGCCCGCCGATGTGGCCATCTCGCGTAGGCAATTGGGGCAGAGGCAGTCGTCGTATTGGCCCTGCAGCGTCTTGAGGACCGGCAGCGAGACCTTGACCGCGACACAGTCGCAGTGGCGCAGGTCATCGACCTTGCACTCGAAGCCGGCACCGCAGCGCGGGCATTGCTTGGTACCTTCTGTGAGGGGCTGATTCCAGGTCATGGGGTGATCCTCGCGGTTAGGGTCGATGGTGTATAGGGTGCGGGCTGTCCACTGAAATCCCCACGTCGCGCCGCCTCGGTGATCAGCGAGACGGCGGGATGCTTGATGCGGCGCTCGGCGGTGATCGCGTAGAGCCGCTCCTTGAGTTCGGGCGCGCGCCCGATGACCTGGACCTGGTATTTGGCGAGCACATCGGCTTCGACCGACTGCGGCGCGGTGAAGACGCCGGCGCCGGCCTCGCCGAAGGTCTTCATCAGGGCGCGGTCTTCGATCTCGGCGACGACCTTGGGGCGGACCCCTGCATGCTCGAACCAAAGTTCGAGTGCGCGTCCAAGCGCGCTGGCGCTGCTTGGCATCAGCATCGGCTCGTCGTCGAGAGCGGCCGGAAAGTCGGCCATGAGCGCCTGCGCCCGCGCGCTTGCGGCAAAGAAACAGGTGGCCGACTCCCCGATCAGATGGCTATAGGCGCGGACAGTGAGCGCGGGGTTGACGGGGCTGTCGGCAAGCACGAGGTCGAGTTTGTGCATCGAGAGGTCCGCGAGTAGGTCCACCAATGGCCGCTCGGCGCAGATCAGCCGAACGGGCTCGGCCATGCTCAGCACCGGCGCCAAGACTCGATGCGTCAACAGCTTCGGCACCACCATCGCGGTGCCGACATGCAACCGCAGCCCGCCCGTGGGGGTTCGTCCCGCCAGCACCTCTTCGAGTTCGTCGCCAAGGCGAAAGATGTCGTCGGCATAGGAAAACACCAGGCGTCCGGTCTCGGTCAGCACCAGGCCACGGCCGAATTTGGCGAACAGCTTGTCGCCCACCTGCGCTTCGAGTTCGCGGAGCTGGCCGCTGATCGTCTGCGGCGTCAGATGCAGGATCTGCGAAGCACGCGCGATCGAACCGTGCGTGGCCACGGCCCAGAAATAGCGCATGTGCTTGAGATTCAGATGTGGCATCGGGACGCGCAGGTGCGCGTGCGCTCAGGCACTGGCGTCGAGGATCACCGGGGCGCTGAGTGGCTGGTCGTCCAACCAGGCCCGGCGATCGCTGCCGAGCGCCAGCCGGCCCTCGGCGAACCAGCGCACCGCCAGCGGATAGATGCGATGCTCTTGGGCGAGCACGCGCGCCGCGAGCCGGGCCGGGTCGTCATCCGCCAAGACCGCCAACCGCGCCTGCAGGATCGCCGGCCCGCCATCGAGTTCGGCGGTGACGAAATGGACCGTGGCGCCATGCCAGGGGTCGCCGGCCTCGAGCACGCGCTCATGGGTGTGCAGACCGCGATAGCGTGGCAGCAGCGAGGGGTGGATGTTGAGCATCCGCCCCTGCCACTGTTCGACAAAGGCGGGGGTCAGGATGCGCATGAAGCCGGCGAGGGCGATCAGATCCGGAGCCTGGGACGCCAGCAGTTCGGCGAGCGCTGCGTCATAGGCCGCGCGCGTCTCGAAGCCGCGATGGCTCAGCGTTCGCGTCGGGATGCCGGCGCGGCCTGCCCGCTCCAGGCCGACGGCGTCGGCGCGGTTGCTGATGACGAGACCGATCTCGAACGGCGCGTCGGCGCGCTGGCTGTCATCGATCAGCGCTTGCAAGTTGCTGCCACTGCCGGAGATCAGCACCGCGAGGCGCGCGCGGGCGCTCATCGCAACTGCCCTCGGTAGCTCACAGCCGCGCGTGCGGTGGCATCGGTAGCGGCACCATCGCCACTGGCGGCGATGGTGCCCACCACCCAGGCGCGTTCGCCGAGTTCGGCGAGCTGCGCGCAGGCCGCCTCGGCTTGGTTCTCAGGCACGCAGGCGATCATGCCGACCCCGCAGTTGAAGGTCCGTAGCAGTTCATCGTCGCGAATCTGGCCTTGCACGCGCAGCCAGTCGAAGATCGGCGGTAGCCGCCAACTGTCCAGATCGATCAGCGCTTGGGTGCCTGCGGGCAAGACCCGCGGCAGGTTCTCGGTGATGCCCCCGCCGGTGATGTGGGCAAGGGCATGCACCTCATGCGCACGGATCAGCGCGAGCGCCGAATTGACGTAGATGCGGGTCGGTTCCAGCAGCAGATCGCCGAGGTGCGAGCCATCGAGCGCCGTGGACAGCGGTGTCGCGGAGCGCTCGAGCACCTTGCGGATCAGCGAATAGCCGTTCGCGTGCGGGCCGGAGGAGGCCAGGGCGATCAGCGCATCGCCGGGGCGGACCTGCTCGGGGCTGATGATGGCGGATTTCTCGACGATGCCGACGCAGAAACCGGCCAGGTCGTAATCGCCCTCGGCATAG
>PWTO01000031.1 GCA_003562815.1 Chromatiaceae bacterium
CACGACCGGCGCCTGACGCCCCCGCGGCGTGAACTGCCGCGAGCCCAGAGCCTCCAAGAGCCCGTTCGGCAGGTCCGGATCGGCCTTGTCGATCTCGTCGATCAGCACGACCACACCGTTTTCCGGGTTGCAATCGGGATGCGGCTGGCTCGGCGGCACGGCCCTCTTCTCCTTTGCGGCATCCGCCCAGTTGAAGGCCCACCACAGTGGCCCGGGCTCCACATAGTTCTCGATGCCGAGCTCCTTGCGCCGCTTCGTCGCTTCGCCGGCACCGAGTGCCGCCATTAGCTGTGCATCGGCGAGCCGGGCAACGAGGTCCTCGGTCCAGCGCAAATCCCGCACCTCGGTGCGCGAGTCGACCACCGTCTGGCAATAGGCGCGCTTCAACTCGACGGCGGCAGCCAGCGCCAACTGCGTCTTGCCGACCCCGGGCTCGCCGCGAACGAGCAACGGCCGTTCCGCCGCCAGCGCCGCATCGATCGCGTCGAGGTCCTGCTGGCTGAAAACATGGGCCTCGCGGAAGCCGTTCTTGATGTCATTGGCCAAGACTACGTTCGTTTCGGCCTTGGCAGAGTTCTGGTTCATCATCGGTCTTTCAGCAGAGGCACGGTCGAGATGAGGCGACCGAGACGTTCCTCTTCCTCATCCGCCAAGTCGAGGTTCGGATCGAGACTGAGAGCCAGGATGTCTCGGTAGAGTTCGCGCAGGCGATGGATGCCGTCTCGCAGTCGATCGGCCTCGTGCGGCTCTGTCGGCAACACGATAGGCACGTAGAACGACCGCTGGCCGTCCTTCCGACGTCGATCGAGGGCTCGTCGCAGGCGTGTCGACGAGCGCTCGTCGAGATGCTCGCCGTCGCGCACCACGTGTCCTCGAAAAAGCGCGAGGTCGTCGTGGACGAGATAGCCTTCGATGCTTTGCCTGAGCTTGCTCGGATGTGTGCCACGGATGGCCATACGCTCACATAGGTCGCTCACAAAAGCGCCAACCTCGTCGCCGCCGGGGCCGGATTCCGGTGCTACGAACGGCATGCATTGGGCACCACGCGGCAGGTCGGCTTCCGCATATCGTGGAAGATACTCGGGCGCCTGCTGGTCGATCGAGGCGGCTACGAGTTCGAGCAATGTGAGTGTGCGGGCCGGCCCTCCGAGTGGCAGTGCCGAGGCATTGTCTCGCTCTTGGGCCATGTAGGAGACGAGACGGAGCGCATCCTCATCGAGATCGAGCATAGAGACGATCCAGGCGATCTGGCCAATCAGCTCAGCAGTGGCATCGCCTGCATCTTGTAAATCCTTCTGGAAAGACCTCATCTTGTCGACCGACAAGGCATGATCTCGGCAAAGCTCAACTGCCACTCTCTCGGACGCGGCCGCCAGCGCTTCGGCGTTTGTACAGCCGCAACGCCTCGAGAGCTCCGTTCGCTGCGTATCCGCGAGCCTCGCTAGTCGAGTTGCGAGCAGCTGTTGTAAAGTTGCGCGGTGCGCTGCGATCCAATCCTCGTCAATTTGATGCACTCTCCAGAGCTGCCCAAGTTTTTCAGCAAAGCCGGGCGCGGCTAAAATGCTTTTTCCAGCTCGTGCCTTGGCAAATCTGTTCTCGCTCAACGCCCCACGAGCGATGACATACACACCTACGGCCTGCCCGCTTGTCGGATCTATTACCGGGGCACCTGATAAACCACCCCAGTCCGCGAGGTTGTTCGGATCGTTCTCCAGATTGACTTGAAAAAAGCACTCTGATGCGTCGAGCGAATTTTGGACGCCTCTGACTCGGATGGGATCAGTCTTGTCGTCTATTCTCGCCCCTGAGGGAAAGGCTTCGCACGTGCAATCATCGCCATCGACTGGACCGGATGCAGACAAATGAACGACGCCGAGCTCTGGTGCATGCGCCGCTTTGAGCAGAGCTACACTTAAATCTTGGTTCTCGTGGTAGAATTCTACGTCCCAGACAATCTCGGCCGGCAGGAAACCGTCCGCATTCTCACCTGCCCTCGGTCCGAATCCTTCGGCTTTGCTGTGCCACCAGCGAACGAAGACATCTCCCGTAGCTCCCTCCGGCCGAACGACATGCCGTGCCGTCAGGATCAGCCCGCGTGCGACGGGAAAGCCGGTACCTATGGCATACCTACCGTTGCCTTTCCTGGCCTTGACGCAGATCGTCAGCTTCTCCCAGGACACGATCGATCCCTCGGCCCATTAATCCGTCTCGCCCGCAATCGGTCTCTGGGTGCCCGTCGGCCCATCCACCACGCGCAGCTTCAGCGAGAGCTTCTGTGTCGTCGCATCCGACGCCTTGACTCCGGCATCGGCGCCGATGATCCACCACTTGACCCCGCCCTTTGCCTCCTTGTCGAGCCCGGCGACGACCTGGAACTCGAGCGAGACCTCGTCGATCAGGAACTTGACGCTGCTCCCTTGCCCTTTCTCGGCCACGACCGACAAGTCGTCGCGCAGCTGCGTCAAGCAGTCGGCGAGCTTGAATTTTTCCATTGTCTTCTCCGGAATGAGCGAAGCAGGCGGCTGCGGACAGCGCAGAATGAACGCGACAGGAAGAGTATCACCATGCTCCGGGCAGTACCAGAAGGCACAAGTACGCGTGTGCCAAACGCTTGACGCTTCGAGCACCGTTCGCCCTCGCGCAACAGGTGGGCGGCCGACTTGCCGGCAGGCACGCCCACCCTTCGCCCGAGACGCCCGTCGCCGAAAAAGAGACAGCGACCTGACGGCCATACAGCGCAGAGGAAAAAAGTCGGGGAGGCGGCGCCTCCCCGCGCCCCTCCGTTCCTCGGCGCGGCGGGTGGGGCTCGGTATTTTTGCCGAACCGCCGGCGAATTTCCGTAAGCCGCCCCAA
>PWTO01000063.1 GCA_003562815.1 Chromatiaceae bacterium
CCGATACCGATCGGAATGAAGCGGATCTGTTCGACGCCATGGGGGCTGATGTCGAGGGCAAAGAGGCCGCCGCGGTGCAGGGTGTTGCGGACGGAATCAAACAGCAAGTTGCCGGCGTCATAGAGAATGGGGCGCTGTCGATCGATCTCAGCTCCCTGCACCCAATGGGCACTGCAGCCCAGCACCGCATCGGCGCCAGCGTCGATGATGGCTCGCGCCAAAGCCCGAGTGCGCGGCTCAGGTGTGTCGACATGGTTGCGGCCCCAGTGGACGGCCACGAGAACCACAGGGGCTTGGTCGCGAATCGCGCTGATGCGAGGGGTCAGGGTCTCTCGCCAGAGGTCCGGGAGGTCTGGGTCGAGATGTGCGCTTCCCGGGCTGTCCTGGGTGGCGGCGAACCGGGGTTGCGTAGCGTCGAGGCTGAACAGGGCGACGTTCAGGTGCCCGGCCCGGCGCAACACCGGTTGCAGGGCCGCCTCCAGATGGGGGCCGGTGCCGGCGTGTCCGATGCCGACAGCGTCCAGCCAGCGGCCCTGTTCGAGCAAGGCTTCGGGTCCGTAATCCCCGCTGTGGTTGTTGGCCGTCGCGACGATGTCGATATGCGCGCCGGTCAAAATCCGCAGCATGTCCGGTCGAGCCCGATAATAGTAGGGCGCGTTTTTGCTTCCCTTGATGCCCTGCTCTCCGGCGGTGGCCACCACGCATTCGAGGTTGGCGATGCGCAGGTCGGCGGTGCGCAAGGCGGGAATGCCGCCCAGCACGTTTTCCGCGCCAATGCTGGCGGTCTGATAGTGCTGCCTTCGGCCTAGATTGATATCTCCAGCCCAAATGACCACGACCCGATCGCGATCGGGCCAACGGCTGTTATCCGGTTTGCTCATAGCCGGACAATTTTTCTACAATGAGCCGATTGGCATGCGCAGGAAAATTCGGAATAGGTTTGCTTCATGTTTTTTTCGAGGTCGGCGGTCAATTCTTCGCCAGCTTGAATGTTTCTCAACGCGACGAAGTCGCCTTTTTTATTGCAATATAGATTTGGGTCGCAACTGTGGTTGATGAAATAGCATATTCCGATACTATTGATATTTTTTGGTGCGTGTAGCCCTTTTCTGTCTTTATAGCAATATTGAACGACTTTGTAACGAGTGGCCTCGTCTAGCGTTTCCAGTTCTTTCCAACCGATCAAGCGGCTTTCGTCAAAATATGCGTAAGGGGCGACGATGTCGTCCGCTAGAAATGCCGTCAATGCAAAAAGCCCGACCTGATCCGGCAGCATACGTGAGGGGCGCAGTTCGTACCGGGCTCTGGGGTAGGGGCCTGGTGTCCGAGGCGGTAGCCGAGTGATCTGTTTTGCAGTATACGCGGCATGAAATCCACAAGGTCGAAAGCGTTGCTTCATTTCTCCCAGTCCGCGTTCTCCTCCATCAGAACCGTCATTGACGATTGCGCATTCCTGCATGGCCGCGAAAAAATGCTGGCGTACGAGATAGCTGAGGCAGGTCATTTCTTGGTCAGCGATAGCCAGAAGCAAGCATCCGAGATTCGGTCTGATTTCGCCTCCAAAGGTAAAGGCGCAAACCTGTTCATTGACGAGATAAACAGAGCCTTGCAAATCTCGATCATCCAACTGGTGAGCAAAATGAAAAGCATTCAGCGCATAGCGATGCTGTAAAAACAAACTGCCCGATTTATTTGCCTTTCTCTTCTCCCAAACGCCTAAAAGTCGACGGCATTGCGCAGCGTATTCTGGAGCAAAAGGCTGAATCTGAATCTCGGCCTGCCGCTTTGCGTGATGGATGTTGCGCCGCAAATTCCGAAACTGCGAACCGGCGAGCCTGGACAACGCCTGTGGCGAATAAAGGTACTGCGGGTTGCGCTTGGAGAGACGAAAGATGTTGAGTTCCTGGAGTCGGGGCATATCCTGTTCGTCGATAAAATAAATCCTGGAAGTGTAGGATTTGTTGAAATCATTGATTCGCTCCAAAGCACGACGCAACGCCGCTTCCTGATAGGGAAAAGGAGGGAAGGCCAGGTCCAGGCGGTTTTTTCTCCCATACTGGTGTCTGAACAGAACAAGCGAACCATCGGCTTCTTCCCAAAGATAGCGTGTGCTTTTAGATCCAAGGCGGACAAAGAGCAAGAAGGGGAAATAAAAATTCCATCCCTGCTGTTGCCCTGCTGCAATCGCTTGTTTGAACCTTGTCAAATCGATCAATTGCAGTGGGCGGAGGTCGCTGAGCAGGGGGTTGGGCACGCGGGCCTCCTTTAGGGTTGGCTTGCCGAGCGCAGCGGTGATGGTAACCTTGACGGATGATGCCCATGTTGGAGGCCCGCGCTATGGTCGCTGCAGCGCCCGATTATCCCGCTGGGTTGCTGGAGGCGCCAGAGCGCCGCCTGCCTCGCGATCAGCCGACACCTGGTGATGCCAGGCTGCTGAAAGTCATGCGTGCCGTGCTGAGCGCGGCTGCTCCGAACTGGGAGGCGCTTCGTTCGGCCGTCGCCAATGCGACAGGCTTTCCTCAAGCCTGCGATCGGGTGGTGCTGGTGCTCTACCAGCCGGGTGAACGACGCTTGCTAGTGGTGCGCCGGGGCGGTGGGGCGCTCTCCAAGGCGCTCGAGCAGGCGCTGGCGGCGCTGAAGCAGCATCCGCGCATCGCGGCCTTTGCGGTCGCTGATCCTGAGCGCTGCCGTCTTCAGATGGACATCATCGTCGAGCCGCCGGTGCCCTGCGATGTCCGTGAAATCGGCATGGCCAGGAGCGGCGCCCTGCACTTTGAGATCGGTCTCGATGGATTGGTGCTGGAGCACGAGGGTCAGCGCATGTACGTGCTGCCGGGCGA
>PWTO01000078.1 GCA_003562815.1 Chromatiaceae bacterium
AAGGTTGGTTTTGTTGAAAAAAGGGAGGATTTAAAGAATGGGGTTGAAGAAATAGAGAACTTTGAAAAAAATGAAAAGATTGAAATAAAGGGGTTAGATCATTTTACTGTTTTTGTTGTTATAGAACCTACTGGAAATTCTCCTATTCAAAGTGATTGTGATGCAGTATATACTCCTAATAATGATAAATGTTTTGATTCGATTCAAGAAGCTATAGATGATGTAGATACTGATAACACAACGATATACGTTGGTAATGGCATTTATAACGAAGATTTAACTATAAATAAAAATAATTTAACTGTTAAGGCTGATAACCCACATGGAGCAGAAATTAGGGGACTTATAAAGATAACTGGGGATAATGTTACTCTAGATGGTTTTAAAATGCGTGAATACCAGGTATCTGGTGGTGGTGATCCTGTCATAGAAGTTATAGGTCAAAATGTTACTGTACAGAATTTAAATATGTATTTAGAGAATTTTATTAGTGTTCAACCATATGAGATCAGAGTTCAATCAACAGGGGATAATACGCAAATTCTTAACAATGTTATTAACAGAGGTTGGTTTGGAGGACACCCTTCTATATCATTTGCACAGGGTGTAAATATCTTAATTCAAGGTAATGAATTAGGTGGAACTGGGACATCTGCTATTGGAGGAGGAGTTGGTGATGGAAATACAGTTATAGTAAGGGATAATACTGTTAACTATGGTTTTGATGAGGGAATTTGGTTAGGGGGAGTCCATGAGAATGGAATTATTATTTTTGAAGGTAATATTGTTAATGATTATAATCATGACGACAAAGGTTCTTCTTCAATTAAAATTACTGGGAAGCCTGCAAGTATAAATGGAGAGACAAATACATCAAATATGTATCAAGCCCTTCTTGAAGACAATCCTGGGATAGAAACTGTTCTTTTACAGTGGATGGATAATGTTCATAATTATACGCAAGATACCTTCTATTCTACCATTCAGGAGGCTATAGATGATGCTAATGATGGAGAGACCATAAAGGTATATCCTGGTATCTACGAAGAGAGTATCATCTTAAACAAGTCACTAACTCTACTAGGATCCCAAGCAGATATAGACCCAAGACCAAGTCAAGGAGGGAGAACTGGCGATGAAAGTATAATTAAGAGCAATTCTACTGCTTTACATATATCTGCAGACAATACTGTAGTAAATGGTTTTACATTTGAAAGTCATATTACTAGTAGTTCTCCTAACGTAATAGAGGCTGTAGATGCAGAATTTCCTACTATAATTTATAATATCGTGTATAACATAAATCCTAATTCTGATAGTAATGAAGGGATAAAAGTTAGAAAAAGTTTTGATACTGGAGCTTTGGTCTCATACAATTATGTTTACGACATTCCATCTCCTGGAGATGCTATAAATTTCGACAGAGTAAATGGTGGTGAAATATCACATAACGAGATAAGAAATATTGGTAGTGAAAATGCCGCAATTTATATTTATAATTCTGAGAACAGTATTATAAGAGAGAACCTCCTTGATACAACTACTCAAAACGACGGAATAAAACTTGGGAATAAGGGAGGTAATGATCACAACAAATCTGGAGGACTCGTTGAAGACAATATTGTTAGAAATACAGTTCAAGATGGAATTACAATATACATGTCTGACACCATTGTAAGAGGAAATAGTATCTCTAATAGTACTAGTGAAAATGGAGCATTGTACCTAGCATTCAATATATCAAATATTACTATTGAAGAAAATAATGTTTTTAATAACGATCTTAGAACACATAAGTACTCTGATGCTGCAGGAATTTTCTTAAGAAGTGACGTGAACTCCTCAACCGTAACAATTAACAATAATAATATTTATAATAACACTCCATACGGAGTTACAAATAAAACTGGAACACAACTGGATGCAACTCTTAACTGGTGGGGACATCATACAGGTCCTTTGGGAATAGGTACTGGTTTCGGTGATGCGATAAGTGGGGATGTTACAAACCAAGAATGGTTATGCGAGGCTTTTGAAACAAATTGGGTTAGTAATAATGGATTCTGTGATGCGTATCATCCACAAATGGATAACATAAAAATGTATGTAAATGGAGAAGAAGGTTCATTAACAAAACCTGGTGATACTGTAAGAGTAGAAGCTAATGTAAGAGACCATTCAGAGATAGATAGAGTTCAAATATGGGTAAGGGAATTTCCTTGGGATCCAAATCAAAATCAGTTGATTTATGGTTTAATGGAGCATTTGGAAGACTATACTTATTTCTTTGAGTTTACTGTACCAGAAACATACCAGAACGGAGCTCCTTTAAACGAAGGAATAGAAGGTAATTACTTTAATTTCAGACCTTGGGATATACATGGTAACTCCCAAATTGGTTGGAGAAATAATTTTACAATAGATGCAACAGCACCCACCATTCCTGAATTAATTTTCCCTGACGATAATCAAGCTTTAAGATCTTCAGAATTGTATATAGAATGGGGGGAATCAGTAGATAATCATACCAGTTCAGAAAATATAACTTATGAGTATAGGTTATATTCTAGAGATCCAAATTTATTTCCTGATAGTTCTTATTTTGGAGTTACATATACCGGAACGACAAGACATCCTGCATCTGGTTTTGCTTCAGGAACGGGGGAACGAATATATTGGTATACCGTACAAGCAGTAGATGAGGTGGGTAATGAATCAGGGTTTGCTACCCCCAGAAAGTTTTTTGTTGACAACACTAGACCAGAAATAGAGATACTGTCACCTGCAGACAACTCTGCACATGCAGGAACCTTTGATATACAAGTTAAAGGTACTGAT
>PWTO01000234.1 GCA_003562815.1 Chromatiaceae bacterium
ATCGGGCTGCTCTACGAGATGGCGTGCAATGGCGAGTCGATCTCGGAGAAGCCGATGCTCCGCCTAGTGCGACTCGCGAGCCGTTGAACTGGCTGACGACAGAACGTCTCCTGAGCACGCCTCGCCGTCAGACTTCGGACCGCCCGTATCGAAAAATAGCGTGTCCGTTTTGCTGAGGTGTCGACGAGTGCCGTTGGTTTCGCAGATCGTAAGCGGTCGGGTATCCTTTCCCAGCGCGTGGTCTCCGGATCGGTGCCATGGGAGCCGATCG
Organism: Chromatiaceae bacterium; assembly: GCA_003562815.1. Classification (GTDB taxonomy): domain Bacteria; phylum Pseudomonadota; class Gammaproteobacteria; order Chromatiales; family Chromatiaceae; genus Lamprobacter. The sequence continues at coordinate 272 of PWTO01000234.1, forward strand.
GTGTGCGTTTTCATTGATCCCCATCGACCTGAGGACCGAGGCCATGAGTACCCGCCAAGATGAGATTCGCGAGGCCATCCGGGGCTTCGCCGACCAGATCAAACCAAACGTCGATTCTGGCCAGGGGAACCCGAGCCCGCCATCCGTGCACAACGAGTACCCACCGCTGCAGAGGGCTGAGAACGGCGGATTCGTCTTCCATGTGGGCGACACGCTGTTCGGCCAGGGGCCCGTCGACCCTGACAACGCGCATCATGCGTACCTGATGTCCCGTTCACAACCCGCCATGACCCAAGAGATGCCGACGAACAGGCCAAATCTGAATCTGCTCATTGGCAGTGTCTTCTTTTGGGTGCTCGCCATCCTACCGTTGTACATCGCCCGATTCTTGCCCGATCTTCAACACCATTGGTTTGACGCTGTGGGTTTCTTTTCGATCTTCCTGGCGGCAGCGACCACGTTTATGTTCGCGTTCGAGATGAGGCGTTAGTCCTCGGCGGGGATGGCGCGCCTTGTGGGCGGCCATCCACCGCGAACGCCCCTCGTCGGTGACCAGGACGGCGACAGCGATCTGTCAGCAGTGATTGGCAGTCATGCGGTTCGCCTCTGCGCGTGCGTGACGCTCGGCCTCGCCTCTCACCACAGCCGCTTCCTACAGCCGTCCCGAAATCCACCACAACGACACCATGCGAGTGGACAGGTCGCAGCGTGAAACCGGCATGCTGTGCCGGCCGCCGTTTTCGCCTCTCTAGCGTCTTGTCAACCCCGATAGACGCCGAAAATCGGCATCTAGACCCACTGCGTTAGCCTCGCCCTTTGCCTAGCCTATCCCTCTGGCAGCGCGCTTGAGCCGACGTCGATCGAGTAGGCCCCCGTGCGCTGGTGATGGTTCGCTCGCGAGGTTCTCGATGCGCAGCTCAGTCGGTTTCATGATTCGCCAACGCCGCCAACAGCTCGGCTATTCCCAAACCACATTGGCGCGGCGAGCCAAGGTCACGCAAGGCTGGATTTCGCGTCTGGAGAACCGGGTCGAGAATCCCACCCTCAACAGCCTCACCCAGATTGCCAAGGCCTTGGATGTCGAGGTGATCGACCTGCTGAGTCCGCGCCGTGATGACCACGCCGCTTCCCATTGACGCGGTGCGCGCCTGGGCCTGGCAGTGTGCAGGCATCACCTCGACACAGCGGCTGGTGCTGCTGGCCCTCTGCGAGCAACTCCATCGCGGTCACCCTTGCCAGTGCTCGGTGCATGAGCTGGCCACCCTGGCTGCCGTGACGCCGCGCGGTCTGACCAAGGCGCTATCCGGCTTGGACGGGCGTTACCTGCAGCGACAACGCCGCGGCCGCGGGCATCCAACCCAGTACCGGCTGCTGTGTCCGGCGTTGGATGCGCCGACAACCGATGACCGGACGCCACTTGAGGCTGTTGTCGAGGCTGATCCGCTCACGCGCCCACCTGAGGTTTCCCATGCGGACGAACCAACACCCAAGGACAGCGCGCGCCAATCTCCGTCACCTCCTGCCGAGCACAAGCGAGCGCCAGCCCCCATCGCAACCAGTCCCAGCAAAGTTCAGCATTTGAGCTTGGTTCGACAAGGCGGAAGCGCTGCTGCGACGCGTCCTCCAGCCGCACTGACACCAGCCCCCGTCACGTCCTCACCCCTTTCACCGGCACCGAGCCCTGCAGACCCCTCAGCATCCCCAACGCACCAACAACGCACCCGAGCCGCGCCGATCCCACTCACTTGGACACCGAGTGAGTCGGTCTATGCCTGGGCGCACAAGCGCGGTCTCACTCGCGACTGGGTACAGGCGCAGATCGACGAATTCGTCATCTATTGGCGCGACTGTGGCGAATCACGCAAGAGCTGGGATGCCACCTTCATCAATCGACTGCAGCTGCTGCAGTCCCGCATGAGCAAGGGGCCGACCCATGAAACACGTCAGCGACTGGCCGATAAAGACTACGCTGCAGGAGCAACTCCGCTTGATCAAATCGACTGGCTGCGGGCCGGCGATGTCGCTTGAGGAGTTGCGTGCGTACGGGCGCGAGGAGGCGCGGCGGATGCTCGCCGAACGACGTGCCCCCCAGCAGCGCGCCTCTGAGCGCCTGCTCGGGCGCAGCGGGATTCCGGCACGCTATCGCAACAAGACCTTTGATAACTATCGGGCGGCCACGGCGGAACAGCGACGCGTGCTCGGGCTCTGTCGGGCCTATGCCAACCATGTGCAGCGCGCGCAGCACGGCGATAGCCTCATCCTGGTCGGGACACCCGGCACTGGTAAGACCCATCTCGCCTGTGCGATCGTCGCTGAGGTGCTCGCCGCTGGTCGCAGCGTCTTGTTGCTCTCGATGTCGGAGGCCTTGCGGATGATGCGGGCGAGTTTTGCGTCGGATGCCGCCTACAGCGAGCGTGAGGCCATCGCGCTGCTCACGCGCGTCGACCTGCTGGTCATGGATGAGGTTGGGATGGCGATCGGCAACGAGGACAAACGCCGGGCGATGCTGTTCGAGGTGCTCGATGCCCGCTACAGCGACCTGCGCCCGACGGTGCTGGTCAGCAAC
>PWTO01000121.1 GCA_003562815.1 Chromatiaceae bacterium
AGGGGGGAACGAGCTTGATCCGATGCGCGTCATCGTCGCCGAAAAGCCGAGCGTCGCGCGCGATCTCGCGCGCATCGTCGGTGCGCGAACGAGGCGCGAGGGCTACCTGGAGGGCCAAGGCTGGCGCGTGACCTGGGCGTTGGGCCATCTGGTGCATCTTGCCGAGCCGGATGCCTATGGCGAAGCTTGGGCCGGGCGTTGGTCGTTTGCGCAACTGCCGATGTTGCCGGAGCGCTGGCGGCTGCGCACTGACAAGAAGACCGCAGCGCAATTCAAGGTCGTCAAGGCGCTGCTGACCGACCCCGCGACCGAGCGGGTGATCTGCGCGACCGATGCCGGGCGCGAGGGCGAGCTGATCTTTCGTCTCATCGCCGAGCATGCGCGCTGTCGCAAGCCGGTGCAGCGGCTCTGGATCTCGAGCCTGACCGATGCGGCGATCCGCGCCGGTCTTCAGCAACTGCGCGACGGTCATGACTATGACGCGCTGGCCGCCGCCGCGCGCGCCCGAGCCCAAGCCGACTGGCTGATCGGCATGAACCTGACTCGCGCCTATACCGTCCACAACCGCGTGCTCTGCACCATCGGCCGGGTGCAGACGCCGACCCTGGCGATGATCGTCACCCGCGATCGGGCCATCGATGCCTTTGTGCCGACGCCGTTCTACGAGCTGATCGCGCAGTTGGCCGAGGGCTTCGAGGCCAAGTACCACAAGCCGCTGCGCCCGCAGCGAAGCACCAAGAGCAGTGAATCACGCACGCAGTCGGCAACCGATCAGCCGTCGTGCAAGGCGTCTAGCGGTGCGCTCAGCCAAAACTCCGGTGCTGTTGCGGGCGAACATTCGACTCGGCTCGGCAACAAGGCGGAGGCCGAGGCACTGCGCGATCGACTGCGCGAGTGCATTCGACCCGACAACCTCGGTAAGGTGGTGTCGATCGAGACCAAGCCGCAGCGCAATCGGCCGCCGCCGTTGTTCGATCTCACCACGCTGCAACGCGAGGCCAACCGGCGCTACGGCTTCACCGCTGCCAAGACCCTGGAGCTGGCGCAGAGCCTCTATGAGGCTCATAAGCTGATCAGCTATCCGCGCACCGAGAGCCGCCACATCGGCGAGGATCTGGTGCCGCAACTGCCCGGCATCCTGCAGCAGCTCGATCATCCCCTCGCGGGCGAGGCGCTGGCGCGATTGGAGGGCGGGCATCGGCTCGGGCGCGCCTATGTCGATCAGACCAAGCTCACCGATCACCACGCCATCTTGCCGACCGCGACGCGGCCGCCGTCTGCGCTGCCCGAGCCGCTGCGGCGCATCTATGACCTGGTGGCTGCGCGCTTCGTCGCCGTGTTCCTGCCTGATCAACGCGTCGATGAGACCGACGTTCAGCTCGATATCGGCGGCGAGACCTTCATCGCCAAGGGTCGGATCGTCACCGATCCTGGCTGGACGCGCGCCGATCCGCGCCAGCTTGGGCGCACGGCTCCTGCTGGTAGCGGTTCGGCTGCGCGCGCGGCGAGCAAGTCGGGCGGTCCATCTGGTCTTGACGACGCCGCCTTACTGCCGGCCCTGACGCGCGGACAATCTGTTCATGTCGCTGCCTTGGAGCTGGCCGAGCGCGAGACCCAGCCGCCCAAGCGGTTTGAAGACTCGACCCTGCTCAACGCGATGAAGTATGCCGGCCGAGAGATCGAGGACAAGGCCCTGGCCGCAGCGATGAAGGGTGCTGGGCTCGGCACACCGGCGACGCGCGCCGAGACCATCGAGAAGCTGATCCGCACCGGCTATGTGGAGCGACAGCGCAAGCAGCTCGTCGCGACCGAGAAGGGGCGGGCGCTGATCGGCCTGGTCGCCGAGCCGCTGAAGAGCGCCGAGCTGACCGCCGGCTGGGAGCAGCGATTGAAGGATATCGAGGAGGGGCGCGCCAAGGCGGCTGTCTTTCATGCGGATATCAATCGCTTCGTTAGCGAGCTGATTCCGCAGGTGGCGCGAGGTGCGGCGCTGCCGCCAGAGCAGGTTGCGGCAGCGCGTGGGACTCGCGGGCGGGCGACTCCGCCTGCGCCTGCGCCACCGCAGCCGCGAGCGGATGCGGCGAACGCGTTGTCAGCGCCGCTCGCCGAGATCCGCGCAGCCTTGCAACGGAGGCCACTGCGCTGTCCCAAGTGCGGTCAAGGTCAGCTCATCGTCGGGCGGCGCGGCTATGGCTGCTCGCGTTGGCGCGAGGGCTGCGACTTCGTGATCTGGCAGGTCATCGCCGGACACCCGCTCAGCGAGGCCGAGCTGCGCGCCTTGGTCGAGCATGGCAAGACGGCGCCGATCGAGAAGCTGCGAGCGGATGACGGGCGCTGCGGTCGCGCTGTGCTCTGCCTTGGTCGGGATGGCCAGGTGGCGCCGGTCTGGTAGGACATGTCTGGTAGAACAGGCGAGGTCTTGCGACCATCGGCTGGCGACGATGATCAAACAGGCTGCCCTGGAGACACATGATCGATGGAAGCCTATAAGCTCAAAACGATCGATGATTTGCTGCGATCCAACGATGAGCGCGTCGAGCTGATCGGAGGCGAGATCGTTCGCCGACCGATGGCGAGGTTTCAGCATGGGATGGTGCAGGGTAATGCCCGCGCTGAACTCAATGCGCTCACCCGTAGCTCAGGCCCCGGTGGCTGGTGGATCGCCACCGAGGTCAGCGTTGCCTACGAAGCGCACGAATGCCCCTCGCACGATCTAGCGGGATGGCGCAAGGAACGCCTGCCGGGCATGCCGAGCGGGGTCATGGATCTCGCGCCGGATTGGGTGTGCGAGATCGTCTCTCCCGGCCATGAGCGCAAGGACACGCTGCA
>PWTO01000276.1 GCA_003562815.1 Chromatiaceae bacterium
GTGACGGTGCCCGAGGGCCAGTATTTCGTCATGGGCGATAACCGCGATAACAGTAACGATGGGCGCTGCTGGGGCTTCGTACCCGAGGCCAACCTGGTCGGCAAGGCGTTCGCGATCTGGATGAGCTGGGATGGGCGTCGCGACGGTCTGCCAATCGCGTTCGAGCGCATTGGCGATGTCATCCATTGAACCTGGGCCCACAAACCCGAGCCCAGCCCGAGCCCAGCGCAAACCGCATGACGACTGATCCCAAGCGCCTGGCAATGACGCTGCTCGGCCATCCGCCAGAATCGATGGCGTTGATCGAGCAGGCCCTGACCCACCGCAGCGCTGGGCCGGTGAATAACGAGCGGCTCGAATTTCTGGGCGACGCCTTGCTCGGTTTCGTCATCGCCGAGGTGCTGTTACAGCGCTTCCCCGGGGCCAGCGAAGGCGATCTGACCCGCCGCCGCGCGACCCTTGTCAATCGCGAGGCCCTCGCCAAGATCGCGCGCGCGCTCAATCTCGGGGACTATCTGCGCCTGGATTCGGGCGCGTTGCGTTCCGGTGGCCATGCGCGCGATTCGGTGCTCTCGGATGCGCTGGAGGCACTGATTGGCGCCATCTATCTGGATCAGGGCTTCGCGCGGGCGAAGCGGATGATCCTCGAGGTCTTCGCCGAGTCCTTGGTCGAGGTGGCCAATCAGGAGGCACGCAAGGATCCGAAGACCCAATTGCAGGAATGGCTGCAAGCGCGGCGGCGCGCCTTGCCTGAATACGAGGTGACTGACGTCACCGGAGAGCAGCATGCGCAATGCTTTCGGGTACGCTGTCGCCTCCCCGACGATGGCCGTGAATGTCTCGGCGATGGCTCCAGCCGGCGCCGTGCCGAGCAGCAGTCGGCCGAGACCATGCTCGCCCTGTTGAGCGAGGCCGATTGACCCTATGAACCAGTCTCAGGACGATCAAGCAGCGGCCTGCGTCGCCGCCGCCAGTGCGCATCCCGGCGCCGATGCCGATGCCAACCCCAACGCTGGCCCCAACGCCGATCCTGGCAGCGGGCGCTGCGGCTATGTGGCGATCGTCGGCCGACCCAACGTCGGCAAGTCGACCCTGCTCAACCGGCTGTTGGGGCAGAAACTGGCGATCACCTCGCACAAGCCGCAGACGACGCGCCACACCATCCTCGGGGTCTCGACCCTGGACGCAGGGCAGATCCTCTACGTCGATACACCAGGCCTGCATCGGCGCGGTGGCAATGCGCTCAACCGCTATCTGAATCGGGCCGCGCGCGCGATCCTGGCCGATGTCGATCTGGTGCTGCTGGTGGTCGAGGCGCTGCGCTTCACCGAGGAGGACGCGCTGGCGCTGACCGAGATCGTCAAAGCCGGCACGCCTACCCTGGTCGCCGTCAACAAGACCGATCGCGTCGCCGACAAGACAGGCTTGCTACCCTTCCTGCAGTCGGTGTCGGAACGGCATGCGTTCGTCTCCATCGTGCCGGTCTCGGCGCTGAAGGGACATCAGGTCGAGCGCCTGGAGGCGGAGATCCTGGCCGCGTTGCCGGCGGGCGAGCCGTTGTTCCCGCCCGATCAGCTCACCGATCGCTCGGAGCGCTTCCTCGCCGCCGAGCTGCTGCGCGAGCAGTTGATGCAGCGCTATGCTCAAGAGCTGCCCTATCGGACCACGGTCGAAATCGAGTCCTTCACCCTCGAGCAGACCAAGGGGACGGATCGCGCCGAAGCACCCAGGGCACGCATCCATGCCGTGATCTGGGTGGAACGCGAGAGCCAGAAGGCGATTATCATTGGCCACCGTGGCGAGGCGCTGAAGGCGGCGGCGTCGCAGGCGCGCCTGGAGATGCAGAAGCTCTTCGGTCGGCGCGTGCATCTCGAGGTCTGGGTCAAGGTCAAGGACAGTTGGAGCAGCGACGAGGCGGCGCTCGCGAGCCTCGGTTACGGCGAATACTGAGCGTCGCGCTCGGCGATGGTCGTCGGGTCGCCTACGCCATGAGCGTGCTGGCACTCAAGCGCGGCTTTGTCCTGCACCGCCGCGATTATCGTAACAGCAGTCTACTGCTCGAGGTCTTCAGCGCAGAGACAGGTCGACTTGCCTGTCTCGCCAAGGGGGCGAAGGCGGCGCCCAAGGGGCGTGGCGCCTTGGCCTCGCTGCTGCAGCCCTTTCAGCCGCTCTGGCTGCATTGGGTGGGGCGCGGCGAGGTCAAGACCCTAACCCGTGCCGAGGCCGCCGGCGCTGCGATCGCGCTCAGCGGTGAGCGCCTCTACTGCGGCTTCTACCTGAACGAGCTGCTGATGCGCTTGCTTGCGCGCGACGATCCCCAGGAGCCGCTGTTCGTGTTCTATCAGCAGGCGTTGGTGGATCTGGCGACCGAGGCGGTGGACGCGGTGCTGCGGCGTTTCGAGCTGCGCCTGCTCGAAGAGCTTGGCTACGCGTTCGATCCACGCCGGGATCGCCACGGTACGCCGATCGATCCGCGTCGATGCTATGGTTACAGCCCCAACGAGGGGCTGGAGCCGATGCCGGACGTGGATCTGGCCCCTTTGCTTGACCCGAGGCTTGATCCGAGGTTGGCGCCCACGCCAGAGGCTGCGGTTGCTGCCGACCCCAACCTCGCTCCAGTGGCGCTGGTCAGCGGCGCCACGTTGCAACGGTTGGCTGCGGGAGCCGCGTTGTCGCCGCGCGAGACCCGCGCAGCGCGCGACCTGATGCGCGCCGCGCTCGCCCCCCATCTTGGGCCCAAGCCGTTGCGCAGCCGCGAACTGTTTCGCCGGCGATCAGTCTGAAGCCAGCTCGCCATCCGTCCGCATCGCTTTCTCAACCGCAGGAATCACCATGTCAGAACCAACCGGGGCGCCGATCCGACTCGGCGTCAATATCGATCATATCGCCACCATTCGCGCCGCTCGCGGCACCCGTTACCCGGAGCCGATCCAGGCCGCGCTGGTCGCCGAGCAGGCCGGTGCCGATGCCATCACGCTGCATCTGCGCGAGGATCGGCGGCATATCCAGGATCGCGATGTGCATCTGCTGAAGGGCATTCTGCAGACGCGCATGAATCTGGAGATGGCGGCCACCCCGGAGATGGTCGAGATCGCTTGCGCCGTGCGGCCGAGCGACTGCTGCCTGGTGCCGGAGCGGCGCGAGGAGCTGACCACCGAGGGCGGACTCGATGTCGCTGGCCATATCGACATGCTCAAAGAGCAGACCGCGCGGCTCACCGACGCCGGCGTGCGCGTGTCGCTGTTCATCGACGCCGAGGCGGCGCAGCTGGAGGCCGCCGCCGAGATCGGCGCGCCGGTGGTCGAGATCCATACCGGCCGCTATGCCGACGCCCGCTCGCTGGCGGCGCGCACCGAGGAACTGCAGCGCATCGCCGAGGCGGTGGCGCGGGGACACGCGCTTGGCCTGCAGGTCAATGCCGGGCATGGGCTCGATTACCCGACTGTCGAGGCGATCGCGGCCTTGCCGGGCGTGCGTGAACTCAACATCGGTCATGCCATCGTTGCGCGCGCGCTGTTCTCGGGGCTCGAGCGCGCGGTGGCAGAGATGAAACGTCTGATGGTGCAGGCCGCGCTCTTGGGTCAGCACGCGCGCACTTGAGTCGCCTGGACGGTCTTGATATCGGTGTCCGACCCCCATGGTTTCGTCGCTGTCATCGAACCAGGGTGGAAAAGGAACGCCGTTTGCTTCATGTTCTGGGACATCCTCCGAGACATCCCGCAACCCAAGGTTTTTCGATCATGACTACCACCGCAGAGTCGGCAACCCCGAGGCGCCCGGTCGTCCTGGTCATCCTCGATGGCTTCGGCATCAACCCAAGTAAGCTCCACAATGCCATCGCCCAGGCGAGGACGCCACGGCTCGATGAATACTTCTTCCGGTATCCCTTCACGCAACTGAACGCCTCAGGCAGTGGCGTGGGCCTGCCGACCGGACAGATGGGCAATTCCGAGGTCGGGCACATGACGCTCGGCAGCGGTAGCCTGCTGCGCCAAGACCTGGTGCTGATCGACGATGCGATCGCCGAGGGCCGTTTCTTCGAGAACGCGGCCTTGCTCGCGGCGGTCAACGCGGCCAAGGCCAAGGACCGACCTTTGCAGCTGCTCGGGCTGGTCTCCGAGGGCGGCGTACATAGCCACGTGCGCCACCTGCTGGCCCTGATCGAGCTGTGCCGGCGCGACGGCGTGACCCCATTGGTGCACATGGTGACCGATGGGCGGGATACACCGCCGAAGTCGGTGCTCAACGGCCTCGGCGAGATCGAGGAGGCGCTCGACGGGGCGGGCGGGCGCATCGTCACCGTCAGCGGGCGCTACTACGCGATGGATCGGGATCGGCGTTTCGACCGCACCGAACGTGCCTGGCGGGCCATCGCGCTTGGCAAGGGACGCAGCGCCCGAAGCGCACGCGCGGCGATCGATGCCGCCTATGCCGCAGGCGAGGGCGATGAATTCATCCATCCCAGCGTCATCGGCGATTGGCGGGGGCTCGAGGCCGACGATCCAATGGTGCTGTTCAACTTCCGTAAGGATCGGCCCCGGCAGATCGCCGCCGCGCTCGCGCTCGACACCTTCGATGGCTTCGATCGGGGCCAGGCGCCGCGCGCTGCACTGACCTGCATGATGGTCTACGACAAGCGCTTTGGGCTCGCGCATGCGTTCGATCCCGAGGTGCCGGCGATCACCCTGAATCAGGTCGTCAGCGCCCAAGGGATCGAGCAGTTTCACTGCGCCGAGACCGAGAAGTATGCCCATGTCACCTTCTTCTTCAACGGTGGGCGCGAGGAGCCGGTCGCTGGCGAGGTGCATCGATTGATTCCGTCCCCGATGGTCAAGACCTATGACTTGAAGCCAGAGATGAGCGCGGTGCAGGTGGCCGATGCCGTCGTCGAGGCGATCGAGAGCGGGCGCTACGGCTTCATCGTCGTCAACTTCGCCAATGGCGATATGGTCGGCCATACCGGGTATATGGAGGCCGTGGTGCGGGCGGTCGAGGTGGTGGATCGGCAGGCCGGTCGCGTGCTGGACGCGGCCACGGCCAATGGGTATTCGGCGCTGCTGACGGCCGATCATGGCAATTGCGACATGATGCTGGACCCCGAGACGGACGCACCGCACACCCAGCATACGACCAATCCGGTGCCGTTGCTGGTGGTGGACAAGGAGCGTTGGGTGCTGCGACCGAGCGGAACCCTGGCCGATGTCGCCCCAACGGTGCTTGAGCTGATGGGGCTGCCGGCCGCAGAGGCGATGTCCGGGCGCTCGCTGCTGTTCGAGGCCCTGGCGCCGCAGCCGAATGTCGCGCACGACCGGCTCGGGCTTGCGCGCACGGGCTAAGTTGCTTTCAATCGGCCCGGCCCTGGCTCCTGGCTGATCGGCGCCGCTCCTGCCCCAGTGTAGGGCGTCTGCCCGCCTGTATGCGCCAGGATGATGCAGATCGGCCGGATGCTGTTGTCGTTGATCTGGAGACCCTGAGACCGTCCATGCCTTCGAAGACACTCACCTTCGTATTCGCCGCCGAGCGCGGTACGCCCGCGCCACTGACCGAACATCGCTGTAAGGCCGCAGTGCCGGTGGCCGGCAAGTATCGCGTGATCGATTTCACGCTGGCCAACTGTCTGCACTCGGGGCTGCGCCAAGTGCTGGTGCTGACACAGTACAAATCGCACTCATTACACAAGCACCTGCGCGACGGCTGGTCACTGTTCAACGCCGAGCTGGGCGAGTTCATCACCGCCGTACCGCCGCAGATGCGCTATCACAGCGATTGGTATCGCAATGCAATGGACGCGTTGCGTCAGAACCGCTACCTGATCGAGCGCAGCCCGTCGGATAGCGTGTTGCTGCTCGATGGCGGTCTGGTCTATCGCATGGACTATGCGGAGCTGATCCGCTTTCACCGCGAGCAGGGCGGGGGCATTAGCTGCCCGCTGCGCCAGGCCGGGCCCGGCACCGCCAGCGGTGGGATGGCGGTGGAGGTCGATGCCGAGGAGCGGATCATCGCCATGCGGCCACCGCCGGAGGCAGGCGACACCTACCGCTCGACGATGGGCGTGGTCCTGATCGACAAGACCTTGCTGCTCGAACGGCTCGAGACCCTAGCCGAAGCCGGTGAGTCTGGAATGGAAGCGGGGATGGCAGCAGGCATGGAATCGAACGTGGATCTCGTGACCCAGCTCCTGACACCGTTTCTCGATGGCCGTGCGTTCACGCCGAGCCCGCCGGTCGCCTACGGCTTTGGCGGCGAGCGCGGGCGCGTCAGTCAGGATCGGTATTGGAGCGATCTCGGGTCCACCGACGCCTACTTTCGCGCCAACATGGATCTGCTCAAGGCCGACTCGCCCTTGGATCTCTACCAGGCCGACTGGCATATCCTGACCTATCAGGGGCAGTATCCGCCGGCGCGCACCGTGCCTGGACCCAATTCGGGGAACGAGGGCATCTTCGTCAACTCGATGCTGGCGGCCGGAACCGTGATCCGTGGCGGCGGCGTCAGCCATTCGGTGCTCTATCCGCGGGTGCAGGTCGAGGACAGCGCGATCGTCGACGAGGCGATTCTGTTCGAGGGTGTGCGAGTGGGGGCCAATGCGCGCATCAGGCGCTGTATTTGCGACAAGGAGGTGGTGATCCCGGCGGGAGCCGTGATCGGCGAGGATCGCCGCGCCGATGCCGAGCGCTTCGCAGTCTCCGACGAGGGCATCGTGGTGATCCGCAAGGGGCAGTCGCTCTGAGCCGCGTGCGCACGCGCGCAGATTTCAGAAGCGGCAGATGGTCTCGCCGCCGTGCTCGATCCAGCCGTGGATCATCTTCTTGGTCGTCATGCCGCTGGCGCAGTGGCCGGTGCGATCGATGCAGATGAGCCCACCGCGACCCTGGACCTTACGGCTGAGATAGGCGAGGCCGTCATCGACCGCAGAGCGCGCATTACCGCCACAGAGTTCGATCAGGTCCGCGACCGTCTTGGCGAAGACAGTGCGCATGAAGTCTTCGCCGTAGCCGGTCGCGGAGACCGCGCAGCTGTCATTGTCGGCATAGACGCCAGCGCCGATGATCGGTGAATCACCGACGCGGCCCATGCGTTTGTTGACAATGCCGCCGGTTGAAGTGGCTGCGGCCAGATGGCCCTGGCGGTCGCGCGCGACAGCGCCGATGGTGCCGTATTTCTGATCTTCGCCCTCGTCGTCATGGTCGAGCGTCATCCGCCCGCGCAGGCGCGCCTGCTCCAGTTGCTTGATCCGATCGGGGGTGAAGAAGTAGTGATCAGGCGTCAAACGCACCTGGCAATGCTTGGCGAACTGCAGCGCGCCGTCGCCGATCAGCATCACATGCTCGCTGCCATCCATGATCAGCCGCGCCAACTGCACCGGGTTGGCGATGTTGCCGATGCCGGCGACAGCGCCGGCGGAGAGATCGCGTCCGTCCATGATCCCGGCATCCATCTCGACCTTGCCGTTCTCGTTCAGCACCGAGCCGCAGCCGGCATTGAAGAGCGGATCATCCTCGAGCTGCGAGGCGCAGCTCTCGACCGCCTCGACCGCGCTCGCGCCGCGTTCGAGGATGGCGCGCCCGTGCTCGAGGATCACACGGATGCTCTCGAGGTAGCGTACGGCGGTGCGCTCATCGGCGACGTTGTCGAGCGCGCCCGCGCCGCCGTGGATCATCAGGGAATAGGTATCGGTCATCTGCTCTCTCTACTCAGAGGCGCTGGCTGAGGGCTTGCGCCAGTGCCTGCTGTCGCTCGGGCGGGCCGGCGAGCAGCACCAGCAGCTTGCCCACCAGCACCGGCCCCCAATTGACCAGGATAACCCCTTCGCCGGTGCTCGGGTCATACTCGATCCCCGTCAGGTCGATCTCCGCGAGCCTTCGATGTTGGGTCGGGAAGGCGCGCGCCAGCCACTGCTCGATCGCGAGTTTGTGCGCGATCTTGGTTGGGTAGGAGGCGCCATTCCAGCGCGGATTGCACTCGATCGCCAGGTACTCGAGGCCTTGATCGCGATGGACCACGGCGACATCGAAGGCGAAGACCCCTTGCATGCCCTGCGCGACGAGCCAGTCGGCCATGGGCTCGACGACCGGCCAGGGTGGCGCCGGAACCGGATGGCGGTTGCCCTGATGAACACAGCCATCGAGGACCTGCTCGGTTGCCGCGACCCGCTCGGCGCGGCCATCGAGGGCTTCGTACTGGAGATTGAGGAAGCTGTCGGTAGGCACCTCGTCCTGGATCTGCACCGGCGTGTCGGGCGCGAAGGTCGCGATGGCGGCGCGCAGGGCCTCCTGATGCTCGCAGCGGTAGATGCCCACACCCGAGACCGAGACGGCGGCCTTGAGATAGCAGGGATAGGGCGCGACATGGAGATCGACATCCTTGATCCGCCCAGCCGCCTCGAAGCAGCGGGTGCGAGGCACCGGCACGCCGAGATCCTCGGCCAGGGCCATGAACTGATTCTTGGAGTTGATGTAATCCACGGCCCGATACCAGCGCTCATCCGGGCGTTTGCGCTGCTCGGCGGCGCCGAAGTAGAACACCGAGGGCGTATGCTCTGGATAGTCGGCGAGCCGGCCAGGATCGATGTTCCAGATGACCTCGCGGCTGTGGCTGAGGCCGATGCGCCGGTAATGGTCGCAGATGACCGGCCAGTGGGGCTTGAGATCCGGGTGGAGCTGGATCAGGTCACCGGGATCGCTGACACCGAGGGCGCGCCCGGAGTAGAGGTGATTGCCGAGCACCCCCTCTGCGGTACAGCCCATGATGTCGTGATTGAGAATCCTCGGCGCTCGCGCCGGTCCGATCATTCCGGCCAGGTCGGCATTCGAGAGTGGATGTCGAGCCGAGTCATTGATGCTTACACCCATAACGTCCGTCCATCGAGTTGGTGGCGACTGAGAGACGTCGGGAGTCAGGCAAGTCCTAGGCCAATGTTCTCGATAGGTCGGTCGAGGCGTGCCGAGGGAAGGCTGTTGGCGCGCTTAACCGGGCAGGCCGGAGGGCCGTTCCCGGCGCAGCCGAGGCTCGATGAAAGCGCGTCGGAATTGATGGCAGGTATCGATCAGCTCACGGCAACTCTTTGGCATGGGAGCGCGTGCGCGTACCATGTGGCTGACCAGATCGGTGCTGGATTTTAGGATGCGATTGCCTTCCTGCGCTTCGTGAACCTCTGCCGCTGAGGGCGCCAGCGGCAGATGGGGTTGGATGTTGCGCAAACGATCGCCGGCGACGACGAAGGCGGGCCAGACATCGAAGATGGCCGGGTCGGTGCGCAGGATCTCGCATTTGCGCTTGGCGGACTCGCCAAGTTCGGCCAGCAACGGCGCCAGCCCGCTGACCTGGGTGCTACCCTCGAACGTGGCGGTCAGCGTGGCGGTGATGCGATCGACATCGCGCATGGTCATCGAGATTTTGAGATAACGGCTGTCATAGAAGGCAGAGATCGGCTGGCTGAAGGCCTTGAATGGCTCCCCCCAGAGTTCGTCGATGCCCTCGTCGCCGCCGCGATGGCGCACCATGTGCCCGAGATCCAGGGCTTCGAGCAGGTAGTCCCCACATTCGCGCATGAGGGCGTCGTCGGGCTCGATCTCGACGCCGTCGGCTTGCAGTTCGACCAGCTTGGTGAAGATGGTCGCGGCGCGGTTGAAGAGCGCACCGGCGAGCATCGCGCCATTGACCCGCTTGCGCTCGGGGTTGGTCTCGGCCTCATAGGCGGCGCGTGCCTCGGCGAGGCGGATGCCGGGGATGTTGATGCCGTGCTCGACGTGGTTGAACAGGCGCCGGGTCAATGCCTCGATCAAGGCTTTCTTGGCGGCTAAGGTTTCCGGCGGCGGCTCATAGTATTTGATCCAGTAGCCGTCGTAATGGATGCGGCGTTGGCCCTGCACCTCGGCGATGGTGCCATTTGGGATCTTATCGCTCATCGTGCTTATCGTGCGCTATGCGTCAGGGCCGGCGTGGCCCGGCGTCGCTTGGCGAGGATCGGCGCTGCCTTGAGTGCTAGGGTGGTGCCATCGCAGCCTGTATCATCGGCGGTGAAGTATCGCAGCATCGCTCCCCTCGCTGCCAGTGCGCGATGCCCAGTCATAGGCGGTTGTTGATGCCTTCTCTCATCATCTTTATGGTGTGCTGCAATGCGATGGTTTGTTGCCAATCTGATGCTCTTCGTTATCATCGGCCTCGCCGCGAGCGTCGCCGTTGCCGATGATCTCGCGCAGGCCAAGGCGGTCACCGAAGACGGCCCGGCCAGGCGCGCCTTGCCGACACCGCCCAGCGGGCCGGTGCCCACTCGCGCGGCGCTCAAGGCCTTGGTGGAGCGCACAGCCAAACAGTATGGTGTCGATGTCGCTCTCGTCGATGCGGTGGTGATTGCGGAGTCTGGCTATGATCCCAATGCCGTGTCTCGCGTAGGTGCCGTCGGGTTGATGCAGGTCATGCCGGAGACGGCGGCCGACTATGGGGTCTACTCGATCGAGGCATTGTTCGACCCCGAAACCAATGTCCGCACTGGCGTGCGGCATCTGAAACGGCTACTCGGGCAGTTCGGGATCGGCAAGGCGGTGATGGCCTATAACGCTGGCGAGGGTGTCTTGAGCCGCCACAATGGCTTCGTCACCTATCCGGAGACGCAACGCTATACCTACCGGGTGTTGACGACCTATCTGCGCGGAAAAGGGGTTGCGCCCTATTCGCCGGAAGCCCATGCGCTGACGGGCATCAACCTCAGCCCGGCGATGGCCAAGGCAAGCGGTTCGGCTCATGGTCCGGCTCGCGGTTCGCACCTGATCCAACCGCCACGGCTGCGCTTGCGGATTCGCCCGACCCTGTCCGATCGCGCCTTGGACCCCGGCTTGCATAGTAGCGGGCCGAACAGCCAGCCCATGTTCAAGCTGCAGCCGCCCCAGCCGATCAACTAGCCGATGACTTGGGCAGATCGGTGGGGCGCGCTGCCGGAGCCGGAATGGAGCCGGGGTCAGGCCCCGCCCGATCACCGGCCAGCGAGTTTTTCCTCGTACTCGTCGCGGAAGTAGCGCAGCGTGCTCATGACCGGATTCGGCGCGCTTTGGCCGAGTCCGCACAGGCTGGTGGCCCGCACCACCTCGCACAACTCCTCGAGCAGCGCCAGATCGTCCGGCGTGGCATCGGCCTTCGCGATCTTGTCCAGTAAGGCGTGCATCTGCTGGGTGCCGGTGCGACAGGGCACGCACTTGCCGCAGGACTCGTCCATGCAGAACTCCATGAAGAAGCGCGCGACATCGACCATGTTCGAGGTCTCGTCCATGACGATCATGCCGCCCGAGCCCATCATGGTGCCGAGCGTCTTGAGGCTGTCGTAATCGACGCCGATGTCGAGATGCTCGGCCGGCACGCAGCCGCCCGAGGGACCGCCGGTTTGCACCGCCTTGAACGCCTTGCCGTTGGGGATGCCGCCGCCGATCACCTCGATGATGTCGCGCAGGCGGGTGCCCATCGGCACCTCGATCAGGCCGGTATTCTCGATGGTGCCGGCGAGCGCGAAGACCTTGGTGCCCTTGGAGCGTTCGGTGCCGATGCTGGCGAACCAGCCGCCGCCCTCGTTGACGATGGGGGCGATGTTGGCATAGGTCTCGACATTGTTGATCAGCGTGGGCCGCCCGAACAGACCGGATTCGGCCGGATAAGGCGGGCGTGGGCGGGGCTGGCCGCGACCGCCTTCGATCGAGGCCATGAGCGCGGTTTCCTCGCCACAGACGAAGGCGCCGGCGCCGAGGCGGATCTCGACATCGAAATTGAACTGCGTCTCGCAGATATGATGGCCGAGGAAGCCTTGGCGCTTGGCCTTGCGGATCGCGGTCTTGAGGCGCTCGACCGCGAGCGGGTACTCGGCGCGCACATAGATGTAGCCCTTGTTGGCGCCGATCGCGTAGGCGGCGATGGCCATGCCTTCGAGCAGGCGATGCGGGTCCGATTCGAGGATCGCGCGGTCCATGAAGGCGCCTGGATCCCCCTCGTCGGCGTTGCAGATGACGTACTTCTGCTCGCCCGGCATCTTCGCCACCGTCGACCACTTGAGGCCGGTCGGATAGCCGCCGCCGCCGCGACCGCGCAGGCCGCTGGTGGTGATCTCGGCGATGACCTCGGCCGGGGTCATCTCGGAGAGCGCCTGCACCATGGCGCGATAGCCGCCGACGGCGACATAGCCCTTGAAGCTATCGGGATCGATCACGCCAGCGTGCTCCAACACGATCTTTTGCTGGCGCTGGAAGAAGGGCAAGTCGCTTGGGCAGTGCAGCGCGGCGAGCGTCGCCTCGGCGGCCGCCGGGTTCTGGGTCGCCTCGATCAGGGCCTCGGCATGATCTGCGGTCACCTCGCGGTAGATGCTGGACGCGTTGAGGTCGGCATCGCGCTCACCGACGCTCACCAAAGGCCCGGCCGAGCACAGACCCATGCAGCCGACGCCCTTGACACGGCAGTTGTCGGCACCTTTGGCCTCGCGCGCCTTGCGCAGCGCGTCCAACACCGGTTGCGCACCGGTGGATTGGCAGCTGGCCGCCATGCACACGCGCACCTCTTGGGCCACATCAGCGGCTTCCTCGGTATAGCTGCGGGCCAGTTCGTCGAGTTCGTCGAGGTTCATTCGCGGGTCTCCTCCTCGATACGCTCGACCAATTTGTCGGTGCCGAGCTTGCCGATTACGTTGCCATCGATCACCACGGCCGGTGCCAGTCCGCAGGCGCCCACGCAGCGCGCGGTCATCACCGACAGGGACTTGTCCTCGGTGGTCTCGCCGGGGTTGACGCCGAAGCGTTGCTCGATGCCTTCGATCAAGGCTCCGGCCCCCTTGATGTAGCAGGCCGTGCCGGTACAGACCACGCAGGTATGCCGGCCCTGGGGCTTGAGCATGAACAGGTGATAAAAGGTCGCGACTCCATAGACCTTGCTCAGCGGCAGGTCGAGCGAGTCGGCGACGAAGGTCATGGCGTCGGTGTCGAGGAAGCCGAAGGCATCCTGCACACTGTGGAGGGCTTCGATCAGCGCATGCTCGGCATAGCCATTGCGCCGCATGGTGGCGTTGACCAGCTTCCAGCGCTTGTCGGTGCTGGGTAGGTCGGGTCGTTGTCTCTGCATGGTTGGCCCCTGTGTTGAGTGCCTGCGGATGGACCTCGGTCAGTACGGCTTCAGTCTGGCTCGATCGCCGCGCGCCATTAGAACGCGTCTCGCGGCTCAGCTCCAAGCGAAGAATTGCGACTGGTCGAGGCCCTTCAACTGTGCCAAGGTGGACGTCTATACTGGCCCCGCGCCCAGTGCGACCGCTGGACCTCTGCAAGAGCCGACTCTCATGGCTGATTCCGATTTCGATGCCGACCCGATTGATCCATCCGCCCCGCTGTCCCCCGCTGGCCGTCGTCGCGGCATCTATCTGTTGCCCAATCTGTTCACCACAGCGGCCTTGTTCGCGGGATTCTACGCGGTCCTGTCGGCCAATGCAGGGCAGTTCGAGGCCGCCGCCCTGGGCATCTTCGCGGCCATGGTGCTCGATGGCTTCGATGGGCGCATCGCGCGCATCACGCACACGCAAAGCGATTTCGGCGCGGAGTATGACAGCCTCTCGGATATGGTCGCCTTCGGCGTGGCGCCGGCGCTGGTCGCCTATGAGTGGGCGCTGTCCGGGTTGGGCAAGCTCGGTTGGCTCGCCGCCTTCATCTATACGGCGGCCGCCGCGCTGCGGCTGGCTAGGTTCAACACCCAGGTCGGGATCGCCGATAAGCGCTGGTTTCAGGGCCTGCCGAGTCCGGCCGCAGCGGCGATCATTGCCGGTGCCGTCTGGATCGGGACCGATAATGGCATCGGCGGCGCGAGCGTCAGTCTGCTCATGGCGCTGCTCACGGCCTGTGGCGGCTTGCTCATGGTGAGCAACTTCCGCTACCACAGCTTCAAGGTGCTGGACCTGCAGGGGCGGGTGCCCTTCATGTTCGTCGTGCTGCTGATGCTCGGCTTCGCGCTGGTGGTGCTCGACCCACCGGTGTTGCTGTTTTTGATGGCGTTCGGCTACGCGATTTCCGGGCCCATCTTCACGCTGACTCGGCGGCGTCAGCGTCTGAGCGAAGGGCGACGTCGACGCGGCCGTTCGGGCTAGGTCGTTCGGGCGGGGTAAGGCGCTGCCACAAAAAACCTTATCAGTCCATAAAGGATTTCAACCGATAGGGCTCACTACTCGGGCGTCTAAAGAATTAGAATATAACGTCATTCTCCCCGAGGCCAGACGAACCAACGCCCATGAAAGACCCTGCCGTGCAACACGATGCCGAGATCGGCCAGACCGAGGTCAAAGAGACCACTTGTTACATGTGCGCTTGCCGCTGCGGTATTCGCGTGCACCTGCGCGATGGCCAGGTTCGCTACATCGAAGGCAACCCGAACCATCCGCTGAACAAGGGCATCCTCTGCGCCAAAGGCTCCTCCGGCATCATGAAGCAGGTCTCGCCGGCGCGCCTGACCAAGCCGCTGCGCCGCAAGGCCAACGCCAAGCGCGGCGAGTCGCAGTTCGAGGAGATCTCCTGGGACGAAGCGCTGACGATGCTCAGCGAGCGGCTCGGCCATCTGCGCGCGACCGACCCAAAGAAGTTCGCGCTGTTCACCGGACGCGACCAGATGCAGGCGCTCACCGGCATGTTCGCCAAGCAATTCGGCACCCCGAATTACGCCGCACATGGTGGCTTCTGCTCGGTGAACATGGCCACCGGCATGATCTACTCGATCGGCGGCTCGTTCTGGGAGTTTGGCGGGCCGGACCTCGATCGCGCCAAGCTCTTCATCATGATCGGCACCGCCGAGGACCATCATTCGAATCCGCTGAAGATGGCGCTCTCGAAGTTCAAGCGCGAGGGCGGGCGCTTCATCGCCATCAATCCGGTGCGCTCCGGCTATGGCGCGATCGCCGATGAATGGGTGCCGATCAAGCCTGGCACCGACGGTGCGCTGTTCCTGGCCCTGACCCATGAGATTCTCAAGCTTGGCCTGTTCGATCGCGACTTCCTGATCCAGTACACCAATGCCGCCGAGCTGGTGATCGACGACCCCGCGCGTGACGATCACGGCATGTTCGTGCGTGACGAGAGCATCGATGTCACCCGCGGCTGTACCGATCCGCAGGACAAGTTCTGGTGGGATCGCAACCGGGGCGCGGTGCTGACCCATAGCGAGGGCGCCGATCCGCGCTTGCTCGGAGGCTACACCATGCCCGATGGCACGCCGGTGAAGACCTCGTTCCAGCTGCTGAAGGAGCGGGTCGAGCCCTATACCCCGGAGTGGGCCGAGAGCATCACCGGGATTGCGGCCGCGACCATTCGGCGCCTCGCCCATGAGATGGGCGTGATGGCGCGCGATCATAAGATCGAGCTGCCGATCAACTGGACCGACGCCTGGGACAAGGAGCACGACCGCGTCACCGGCAATCCGGTCGCCTTCCATGCGATGCGCGGCCTGGCGGCGCACTCCAACGGTTTCCAGACCATTCGCGCGCTCAGCATCCTGATGACGGTGCTCGGTACCATCGATCGCCCCGGCGGCTTTCGCCACAAGGCCCCGTTCCCGAAGCCGATCCCACCCTGCCCGAAGCCGCCCCACAGCCCGGATGCGGTGCAGCCGAACACCCCGCTCGACGGATTGCCACTGGGCTGGCCGGGCCGGCCCGAGGATCTGTTCGTCGACGACAACGGCGAGCCGGTGCGCATCGACAAGGCCTTCTCCTGGGAGTATCCGCTCGCGGCCCATGGCCTGATGCACAATGTCATCACCAATGCCTGGCGCGGCGATCCCTATCGCATCGACACCCTGTTCCTGTTCATGGCCAACATGGCCTGGAACTCGGCGATGAACACGGTCGAGACGCGCAACATGCTCACCGACCGGGACGAGAACGGCGAGTACAAGATCCCGTTCCTGGTGGTATGCGACACCTTCGCCTCGGAGACCGTCGCCTTCGCCGATCTGGTGCTGCCCGATACCACCTATCTGGAGCGCCACGATGTGCTCTCGATGCTCGATCGGCCGATCTCCGAGTTCGATGGGCCAGTGGATTCGGTGCGACTGCCGGTGCTGCCGCCGAAAGGCGAATGCCGTCCGTTCCAGGATGTGCTGATCGAACTTGGTGCCCGCCTTAACCTGCCTGCGTTCACCAACCAGGATGGCTCGGCGAAGTACAAGAATTACCCGGACTTCGTGGTCAACTATGAAACCTCGCCGGGCTCCGGGATCGGCTTCCTCGCCGGCTATCGCGGCAAGCATGGCGACAAGTCCCTGAAGGGCGAGCCGAATCCGAACCAATGGGAGCAGTACGCAGCCAATCACTGCGTCTTCCACCATGAGCTGCCGCGCAGCTACCAGTACATGCGCAACTGGAACAAGGGCTATTTGCACTGGGCGCGCGCGCATGGAATGACGCGCTGGGCCGAGCCGATCACCCTGCACCTCTACTCCGAGGTGCTGCAGCGCTTCCGCGCCGCAGCCCAGGGTAAATGGCCTGGACGCCAGCCGCCGGAGCGTTATCGCAAGCGCATCGAGACCTTCTTCGATCCGCTGCCGTTTTACTACGATCCGCTCGAGACGCAGCGTGTCGATACCAAACGCTTCCCGCTCACCGCGCTGACCCAGCGGCCGATGGCGATGTACCACAGCTGGGATAGCCAGAATGCCTGGCTGCGCCAGATCCACAGCCACAACTACCTGTTCGTGAATCCGAAGATGGCGATTGCGCAGGACATCAAGGACGGTGACTGGATCTGGGTCGAATCGCACCTCGGCAAGGTCAAGTGCATGTGCCGCTATTCCGAGGCGGTCGAACCCAGCACGGTCTGGACCTGGAACGCCATCGGCAAGGGGGCCGGCGCCTGGGGCCTGAGCGCAAAGGCGGACGAATCGAAGAAGGGCTTTTTGCTCAACCACATCATCAGCGAGGAGCTGCCGGTGGTGAGCGCCGATGGCAAGCAGGTTCTCTCCAATTCCGACCCGCTCACCGGACAGGCGGCCTGGTTCGATACGCGGGTGCGCATCTACAAGGCCGAGGCGCGCGAAGCGCGGGTCACCGAGCCGCAGTTCCCGCCGATGAAGACGCTGCCGGGCCAGCTCGCGCGCCCGAAGCAGCGTTGGCAGGCCTATGTGGCCGGTCTCTTTGGCCGTCGATAGCCCACGGTGGCCGGCGTCGAGGCGTCGGCCGCTCAATCACACTCGAAACGCGCGCGGCCCGCATCAACACTGGCCGGCGCGTGCGCCGACTTCAATGCCTCCGGGCCCGCATGACCCGCGATAGACCCATGACTCAACTTGCCCTCGTCATCGATCTGAATGTCTGCGTTGGCTGCCACGCCTGCGTGACCTCCTGCAAACAGTGGAACACCTCGGGCTGGGCGGGCCCGATGGTGGACGAAAACCCCTACGACGCCAATCCGACCGGCACCTTCTTCAATCGCGTCCAGACCTACGAGATCGGCAGCTTTCCAAGCACCGAGACGGTGCACTTCCCGAAGAGCTGCCTGCATTGCGAAGATCCGCCTTGCGTGCCGGTGTGCCCGACCGGCGCCTCGTACAAGCGCGAGGATAACGGTGTGGTGCTGGTCGACTACGACAAGTGCATCGGTTGCAAGTACTGCTCTTGGGCATGCCCTTACGGCGTGCGCGAACTCGACGAGCAGCAACAGGTGATGAAGAAATGCACGCTGTGCATCGACCGCATCGCCGACCACACCTTACCCGAGCCCGAGCGCAAGCCGGCGTGCGTGATGGCCTGCCCGACCAATGCCCGGCTCTACGGCGATGTGCACGATCCCGATTCCGAGGTCTCGGTGGCGATCCGCGAGCGTGGTGGCTATGCGCTGATGCCGGAGTGGGGGACCAATCCGGCGAATCATTACCTGCCGCGCCAAAAGACGCACATGCATGTGACCGAGGAGGATCTGCAGCGCTCGGATAACCCGCTGACCAAGGAGGACATCACCGTCTATCAGGGTGAAGAGACCATGGAAGACGTCACTTGGTAACGCGCGCTTTCGCATTCTGACTCTCGACAGGCAATCCCGATGCATCCAGCTTTCTCCGTCATCTTCCTGACCACCCTGATCGGTGCGGGTCAAGGTCTCTTTCTGGCCCTGTTCACGGGCCAGCTCTACTCGACCGTCAGGCTGGTCGAGCAACAGCCGTCCTCGTTCTACGCGGTGGGTAGCGCCCTGTCCTTGGCGTTGCTCGTGGGCGGGCTTGCGGCCTCGTTTTTTCACCTTGGGCGCCCCGAGCGGGCCTGGCGGGCGGCCGCGATGTGGCGCACGTCCTGGCTCTCGCGCGAGGTCATCGTACTGCCGGCGATGATGGGCCTGGTCTTCCTCTACGGCGTTTTTCATTGGGCCGGTTGGACCCAGCCGTGGCTCGTGCTCGGCGAGGGGGCATTGACCATCGATGCCACCTTCGTGCTCGGCATGCTCGGCGTGTTGGTCGCGTTGGTGCTGTTCGTCAGTACCGGGATGATCTACGCCAGCGTCAAATTCCTGCAGGAGTGGAGTTCGCCCTACACGATCGCGAATTTCATCTTCCTCGGCACCGCGTCCGGTTTCATGCTGGCGGCGGCGTACTCGGCGCTGATCGGTAACAATCTGGTGAGCTTCTTCGGCACCTGGGCGGTGATCGCGACGCTGCTCGGGCTCGGTACCCGTTCCGCCTCCTTGATGCGTAACGCAACGCTCAAGCATCGCAGCAATCTGCAAACCGCGATCGGTGTCCGTCATCGCGGGATCGTGCAGAAGTCCCAGGGCTTCTCGGCGGATTCGTTCAATACCCGCGAGTTCTTCCACCATCAAAGCCTGCGGACCCTGAAGCTGATTCGCGTGGCCTTTTTGATCTTGGTGTTCCCGGTGCCAATCATGCTGGTGCTACTGGGCTATCAGCTGCAATCGACGACACTGCCGATCCTGGCCTTTGCGATCCAATACCTCGGACTCCTGGCCGAGCGCTGGTACTTCTTCGCCGAAGCCCAGCACCCGCAGAATCTGTACTACCAGCAGGTCTCGTAGTCGAGTGGGTAGGCCCGAGCGCGAAACGGCTCGGGCCTCGCTCGCTCAGTGGTGCGAGCTGAGCATCAACTTGAACATCTTCAGGTTGATGGCGATGAATCGCCAGAACTGCCAAAGCAGACTGGCGCGCATGTAGCGGGTAAAGGCGGTCGGAACCGGCGGGGAATAGGCCTGCTGATAGGGTTCTTTATTCTTTGGTTTCGTCGCTGCGGGCGCCGCGTCGTTTAAGGTGACATCGCTGCTCATCGTGACCTCCGGTTGGTGGTGGTGGACATTGGCATGACTGGAGCCTTCAGCTGCGTGGGGAGGCTACCGGCTCAGTGCGGTAACAGCGACCAGCCCGGTCTCATCTTCGCCTGGTAGATGAAGACATGATGGAGGATGTACTTCAGCCAGTGTCCGGCGAGGCCGATCTCGCCAAAGGTCAGCTCCATGTCGCGACCGTACTCGGGGTAGGTCTCGTAATCCGGCACCACCGGGTACACCGTCATGGTGGCGGCCGAGCCTTTAAAGATGTGCATCCCGGTGGAGGCGACACAGGCCGCGCCCATCTCGGCCATCGAGGCGGTGTGGGTCGGTTCTGGAGCGCCACTGATCAAATCGCAGAGATTCGCGGCGACCGCTTTGCCAATGGTCGCCGCCGGCATGCCGGTGCGCGGTGGCGTCGGATTGATCGGCGTGCCGTTGGGGCTCTGCATCGGCTTGCTGATCAGATGCGGCGGCGCGAAGGCGATGCCGATGGCGAAGATGTTCTTGTACTTCGGCGTCTGATAGGTCTTCGGCCAATCGGCCTTGCTCCATTCCTCGTAGGGTTTCGGCGTGTAATCGCCATCGACCTTCATGAAGCCGTTGGGGGCAAACAGCTCGCTGCTGATGTCGCTGCCGTCTTGCGCGTAGGCTTTCAGCGGCTGACCGGCGAAGGGCGGGATCAGCATCGCGAAGTCGAACGCGAGCGTGTGCTCGGAGCCATCGAGCAGCTCGTAGTGGAGCGTGCCCGGCTCGATGCGCTTGACCCCGGCGCGCACGATCCACTCCATGCCGCGCTCGACCATCAGAGATTCGGCGAATACCTTGCCGTTGGTGATATAGCCGCCGCGCTTGATGTGTACGCCGCCCATGCCGAAGTCGCCGAGTTCGTACTCGTTGCTGATCCAGATGATGCGCGCTTTGTCGCGCACGCCCTTGGTGCGGAACAGGTGCTCGATGTTGTAGATGTACTCAAAGGCCGCGCCCTGACAGGTACACATGCCATGGCCGGTGCCAACCACGAAGGTGCGCGTTTCGCCGCGTTGCATCGCGGCGATGTTCGCCTGTAGCTCCTCATTGGCATGCAGTGCATGGCTCGGGGTGCAGACCGAGGTGGTGTAGCCCTCGTCTGGACCTAAGCCGGGCGTGGCGCCGAAGTTGAGCTTGGGGCCGGTGGCATTGACCAGGTAATCGTAAGTGAGCGTCTCGCTCTGGCCGGCGCGCGCGGCATCGGTGTATTCAATGGTGACGTAGGGCGTCTTGGCTGCCTCGCCGCCTTCGGGGTGGATCGAGAGCGCCTTGGCTTGCTTGAAGACGGCGCCGAGGCGCTTATAGACCGGGGCTAACGGGAAAGTGACCTGGCGTTCGGTCATCTCACCGACGCCGACCCAGATGTTGGAAGGAATCCAGTTCCAGCGCTCGTTCGGCGAGACGACGACGATCTCGTGCTTGTCGTTGGCGCGTTTTTCGTTGAGCCATTTGCCGAGCCAGCGCGCAGTGGTGTGGCCTGAGATGCCCGCGCCGAGGATGACGATGCGTGACATGCTGTAACCTCCTTTGGTTGGTTTTTCAACTTGAGCCTAGCAGCCGGAGCAGGCAGTGCAAAGCGGTCTAGGTCAAGCATTGGATAGCGCCGCAGGCCGAGCGTTCAGGACTCCAGCTGCGGTGCATTCGGTCGTCGGCCAGCGCCGCTGGCCGCGCCAAATTTGGGTCAATCGCTGGCAACGGCGGTGCTGCTTACGGCAGGCTGTTCGGCCGTGGCTTCGAGCAAGTGAGGGCGGGGCGGATACATCACCGTCGGCCTGGCCTCGGAGAGCCAGCGCGTCAGGCTCGACTCGCCCGCTGGCCATTGGCCTTTGCCGACGTTGGTCGCTGCCGCGCCCTCGAAGAGCAGATAACCGTACTTGCTGTAGTGGGGGAGCCTGCGCGCCAGACTGCTGATCGCCTCGGCGCTGTCGGCGCCGATCCAGCCCAAGGGCTGCGCGCCGCGATGCGTGCCGATGACCGGTATCCGCTCGACATGCTCGGTCTCGAATAGCCTGAGGCGCCGCTGCGCGGGATCGAGCGCGAACACACCTTGCTCGTCGCCGATCGCCGCCAGCGTGGGCAGCCAGCGGTTGCTCCAGCCCAGCAGCCAGATGGCCCGATCCGAGGGCAATGTCTCGCGCTCGCTGTCGAGCGCGATGGACCAACCCGCATGGCCGCGCTGCCAGGCCTCGGCCAGCTTGCGATAGGCGGTGCGCCGTTCGGGTGGCGCATCGGCCGGCACCAGGATCAGCCCGCGTTCGGCACCGAACAGGTTGCTGAAGGTGGTCGTCGCTTCGCCCTCGGCCAGCGTGCGGAAGCTGTCAAAGCGCGGGTCCACCGCGATCCGGGCTGGACGCGCATCCAGGACCGCCGAGAAATCCGCGCCGCGCGCGTCCATCGCCACCAGCAACTCGCTGGCCGCGCCGTGTTCATCGAGGAGCGCGATGGGTACTGGCAGCGGGAAGGGATCGGCGGCTTGCGTCTGCTCGAGCCGGCCGCTCAGACGCCAACGGCCGTCGTTGAGCGGCTCCACGGCGACGCTTTCCAAGGCTAGGCTGGGTGCGCCAGGGCGCGTCGTCCAGGCCTCGAAGAAGGCGTTGAGGTCCGCGCCGGATTCGGCCTCGAAGGCGCTCTGGATGGCGTCCCAGCCGGCCTCGGAGAAGCGATGGTCGCGGTAGAAGCGCCGCAGTCCCTGGGTAAAGGGCGCATCACCGAGCTGCATGCGGAGCATGTGGAAGACCATCAGGGCCTTGCCGTAGCCGATCGCCTGCGAGGCGGCGCCGTGGCGACCCTGGAAGGCGCGTAGCGGAAAGTCCTGGTGGTCGCGCACATAGTCCGCATAGGCCTTGAGCTGGTCACGACGGTAGTCGCTGCCCTTGCCGGCAAGCTCCTGGTTCAGGTGGTCGGCCAGATAGGCTGTCAGCCCCTCGCTCCAGTTGCCCTGCGCATCATCGACATAGACGCCGTTGCCCCACCAATTGTGCAAGATCTCATGTGGATAGGATGAGTGCAGGATGAACGGCAGCCGCAGCACCCTGGGACCCAGGAGGGTGAACGAGGGCATGCCGTAGCCGGTTTCCCAGAAGTTTTCGACCAGCGCGAACTTGGCATAGGGATAGTCGCCGATCAGCTCGCTGTAGCGCGCGAGATAGGTTGCGGTGGCCTCCAGGTAGCGCGCGGCCAGTGCCTCGTCGGCGCGGCGCAGAAAAGCCTGCGCCTCGGCCACCTCGGTCGACTCGCGATAGAGCGTGAATGGGGCTGCGATCAGATAGAGTACGTCCTGCGGTGCCGTCTCCCGCCAGCCGACACGGACGCGCTCACCGTCGTTCTCGATGCTCGGGCCCGCGCCCTGCGAAACCGCGAGCCAGCCCTGCGGTAGGTCGACCTCGAGCGCGAGGGTCTCGAGGCTGCCCAGTACGCGTGGATACCAGCCGCTATAGCCAGTCAGAAACACGCCCTCGGGGCTGATGGTGCCGAGCGACTGCTGCCGCTCTCGGCCCATGCCTTCGCGCACCGCATCGAGGCCGTGACGGATGTGGCCCTGATAGCGCAGATGAATCTCGCGGTCATCGCCGGTGAAGAGTCGATATTGAACGAGATGGCCGCGCCGCGCGACCCGCTCCAGACGCGCCTTGCCACCGACGACCTCCGCCTCGAGCGCCTGGTGCAGTTGCACCAGCAGCGTCGGGGGCGATGCAGGCGGCAGACTCATGTAGTCGGTCGCGCTGAGCAGGCCCGTCTCCGGGTCAAGGACGACCGCGAGCCGATGGGCGACCACCGGCCTGGCCTCGGCGCCTGGCTTGGCCTCGGCGGCGCTCGGCGCCGTGCCGGGACCGAGCGTCGCGAGCAAGAGCAGCCCCAAAAGGACGGCTGGAATGCGGATCGATTGCCGGAACTTGTTGGAATCGCGCAGGGTCGCTGTCATCTGTATCCCTAGAGGCCGTGATGGGACGATGTCTCTCGCAAGACCTTTCGTTGAGTACCCCGATTTTGAGTACCCAGATGATCGGATGATCTGGGCGCTGTCAGCCAACCCAAGAGAGTCCTAATGACACCGCGACCCACTCCCGTGCTCCTGCGGCTTCTCATGAACCGGCGTCGGGCGTTGATCCCGACCCTTGTGCCCGTGCTATTGGCGAGCGTGTTCTCGCTTGCGGCGGGTGTCACCGGATCGGCGAGCGCGAGTGCTGTCCCAGACTCGTCAAAGGATGAGCGCGCCCTGGGTGTCGATCCAGCCACCGACGATCCCGCCACCAAGGTGCTCGATGTCTCTCGCCTTGGCGAACTCGATGGCCTGATCGAGCAACTGGCCGATGACCGTGTGATCTTTGTCGGCGAGACGCATGATCGCTACGAGGACCATCTGAACCAGCTCGCGATCATGCGCGGTCTGCATGAACGCGGCAACCCGATCGCGATCGGCATGGAATTCTTTCAGCAGCCGTTTCAGGACACGCTCGATGCCTATGTCGCCGGCGACCTGAGTGAAGCAGAGCTGCTGCGCGAGACCGAATACTTCGAGCGCTGGCGGTTCGATTATCGGCTCTACCGGCCGATCCTGCGCTATGCGCGCGCGCATGGCCTGCCGCTGATCGCGCTCAACCTGCCGCGCGAGATCACCAGGCAGGTGGGCGATGGCGGTATCGCCTCGCTCGGCCCTGAGCAGGCCGCGATGATCCCGCGCGAGATCGATCGCGACGACTCCGAATACCGCGCCTATCTGGAGACGGTGTTCGCCATGCATCCGCACTCGGAAGACGCCTCATTCGAGCATTTCCTTGAGGTGCAGCTGCTTTGGGACGAGGGCATGGCCGAGCGCGCGGTACGCTGGCTGCGCGAGCACCCCGACGCGCAACTGATCGTGCTGGCCGGCGCGGGGCATATCGAGTACGGCCGGGGCATTCCATCGCGGGTCCAGCGGCGCCTAGCGGTGCCGATGTCGATTGTGATGAGCGGCCAACAGCGCCCGCTGGACCCAAGGATGGCTGACTTCCTGCTCTATCCGCAGCCCGTCAGTCTGCCCAAGGCCGGGGTCATGGGGGTGATGTTGGATACCGAGTCGGAAGGCGAGGGCGTTGCGATCCAGGGCTTCGCGCCGCAAAGCGGCGCGCGTGAGGCCGGCGTCAAGGAGGGAGATCGAATCGTCGGCATCGGTGACACCCTGGTCGCGTCCTATGCCGATATCCGCATTGCGCTCATGGATAGCCGCCCCGGTCAACGGATGCCGGTCGCGGTGCTGCGTAATCCGCGCCGTGGCGACGCCGAGCAGCTACGCTTCGAGGTGACCTTGCAGTGATGTCAGCGCACGCCCGATCGCGCGGTGTCGCGCCAGCGCCAGCTCCGGCTTCGACCTTTGCCGCGCCCCCGGCCCCGGAGCTGCTCGCGCCCGCAGGTACGCTGCGCAATCTGCGCTACGCGCTTGCCTATGGGGCCGACGCCGTCTATGCCGGTATCCCACGCTACAGTCTGCGGGTGCGCAATAACGAGTTCGGCTCGCTCGCGGCCCTCGCCGAAGGGATCGCTGCGGTGCGCGCTGCCGGCAAACGCTTCTATCTGGCCGCGAACCTGATGCCGCACGGCGCCAAGCTGGCGACCTTTCAGGCCGATCTGGAGCCGGTGATTGCACTGGGTCCAGATGCGCTGATCCTGTCCGATCCGGGGTTGATCCTGCTGGTGCGCGAGCGATGGCCGGAGGTTGCCATCCATCTCTCGGTGCAAGCCAATACCACCAATGCCGCAGCGGTGCGCTTCTGGCAGCAGCAGGGGCTGCGCCGCGCGATCCTCTCGCGCGAACTCTCGCTCGATGAAATCGCCGAGATTCGCGAGGCTTGCCCGGAGATGGAGCTTGAAGTGTTCGTCCACGGCGCGCTCTGCATTGCCTACTCGGGCCGCTGTCTGCTCTCGGGCTATCTGAACCATCGCGATGCCAATCAGGGCAGCTGCACCAATGCCTGCCGCTGGTCCTACCGGGTTGGGCAGTCGTCAAGCACGGCGGCGATGGGGCCGCCGCCAGAGAGGGCGATCGATCAACGCGCGGCTGAGCTGAGCGCGGATGCGGCGCCCGAACGCCATCCCGAGGCCGATCAGGTCTGGCTGCTGGAAGAGGCCGAGCGGCCTGGCGAGTACATGGCGATGTTCGAGGATGAGCATGGCAGCTATGTGATGAATTCGCGCGATCTGCGCGCGGTCGAGCATGTCGCGCGCCTCAGCGCCATCGGTGTCGATTCGCTCAAGATCGAAGGCCGCACCAAGTCGCATTACTACACGGCGCGCACCACCTCGGTCTATCGTCGGGCGATCGATGATGCTGCCGCCGGGAGAGGTTTCGATCGCGGCCTGCTCGACGAACTCGACGGCTTGGCCAATCGCGGCTACACCGAGGGTTTCCTGCGCAGACATGCCCCCTCGGCGCTGCAAAATTACGCCGCCGGCAGCTCGGTCAGCGAGCGCCGACAGTTCGTCGGCGAACTCGCGCGGGTCGATACCGCAAGCGGCCTCGCCGAGGTGCGGGTGCGTAATCGCTTCGCACTGGGCGATGAGCTGGAATGGATCACCCCGGCGGGCCTGCGGCGCTTTCGGCTGGAGCAGTTGAGCGCGACCGATGGCCGGCCCCTTGATGCAGCGCCCGGCGATGGCTGGACAGTGCGCATCCCGCTGCCGGATCAACCGCTTCCGGCGGAGGCGCTCCTCGCGAAGGTGCTCTAAGGTCGTCAGGTCGGCCTGAGTGCCGGTCTAGCGGGCATCATCCTGCCCGAGCTGGGCCTTGAGCAGCTCGCCAAGGGTGCCGACGCCGGCATCCTCGTCCTTGTCCCGCGAGCGACCGCGTTCCTCCGAGCTTGGCGACGAGCGAGACTGCGTGGTACCGGCCTCGGCCGCTTGCAGACGCTCGGGCGCGAGCGAAAGACCGATGCGGCGGCGCTCGGTATCCACCTGCACGACCACCGCATCGACCTGCTGATCGACCTGCACCACGTCCTTGGGATGCTCGACGCGGTGTCCCGCGCCGAGTTCGCTGACGTGCACCAGGCCGGTGAGCCCGGGCTCGAGTTCGACGAAGGCGCCGAAGGGTTCGAGGCGCTCGATGCGCCCGCGCACCTGGGTGCCGGGTCGGTAGCGCTGCGCGGCGTCGGACCAGGGGCTCTTTGCCAGGGCGCGCATCGAGAGCGCGATCCGCTCCGGGCGCTTGGGGTTGTTGGTCTGCTCGATGCGCAGGACCGCGACCTCGATCTCCTGACCGATGCTCAACACCTCTTCCGGATGCCGCACGCGACCGAGCGCGAGTTCGCTGATGTGGATCATGCCCTCGACGCCGCCGAGATCGATGAAGGCGCCGAATTCTTGTAGTCCAACCACGGTGCCCGGCAGTACGGCGCCGGGCTCGAGCTTGGCGCGCAGCTCAGCGGCGCGCTCGGCCTGCGCTTCCTCAAGGATGGCGCGACGCGACACCACGAGATTCAGCCGTCGCCCGCCCTCGAATTTGGTGATGCGGAACGAGGCGCGCTCGCCAACCAGGCTGGAGAGATCCTCGATGAAGCGCAGATCGGCCTGCGAGGCCGGGCAGAAGGCGCGCTGGCCGGCGATCTGCACTTCGAGACCGCCCTTGGTGGTGCCGGTGATCTGGCCCTCGACCGGAGTGCCGGCCTGGAACGCGGCCTGGAGCTGATCGGCGCCGTGGGCGTGGCGACCGTGGCGACTGCCAAGCACCAGGGTGCCGGTGTCGGGATCGACACCGGTGACCGCCGCCTCGATCGGGTCGCCGACGGCTTTGTTCACCTGACCATCGGCGTCGCGCAGGTTGCTGAGTTCCAGGGTGGCCTCGGCCTTGCCACCGATATCGACGAACGCATGCTCTTCGCCGATCTCGATGATAGTGCCTTGAACCCGGTCACCCACCTTGGGGCGTGCGGCCAGCGCCTGCTCGGTTTTTTCCAGCTCCTTGAGCAGGGCCTCGAAATCGTTGTCGTCGGTCATCGATGGGGGGCCTGTCTTCGGGCCGGTCGAAAATGGGGACGGTAAGCGGTTGCAGGCTGTGAG
Organism: Chromatiaceae bacterium; assembly: GCA_003562815.1. Taxonomy (GTDB): domain Bacteria; phylum Pseudomonadota; class Gammaproteobacteria; order Chromatiales; family Chromatiaceae; genus Lamprobacter. The sequence continues at coordinate 27,327 of PWTO01000276.1, forward strand.
CCACTGGCGTGGACAACACAGTGAGTAGGGATTCTACTCGGCTGGCAACGCTGGGGGCCAGCATCAGGCAAATTTTCTACTGATCTGAGGCATTTTTCGGGCGCACAGCCCAACCTGGGGCCGTTGGGCCACAGGGCGGATGGTTTTGGGGCTCGTACCCGCGTTAAGCTAATCGCCCCGGACGAAAGCGACCACGCATTGACTCAGGAGCCCCCCGACCGATGACCCGCTACGATGTCTTCAATGGCGATGCCGACGGCCTCTGTGCGCTCCAGCAGCTCCATTTGAGCGAGCCGGACGCCGAGGACGCGGTCTTGATCACCGGCACCAAGCGGGATATCGCGCTCGTCCAGCAGGTGCCAGCGGTCGCGGGCGATCGGGTGACGGTGCTCGATGTGTCGCTGGACAAGAACCGTGGCCCCTTGCTCGCGCTGCTGGAGCGTGGCGTCAGTGTCCGCTATGTCGATCATCATTATCCTGGCGAGATCCCGTCGCATCCGAACCTCAAGGCGCAGATCGATACCACCGCCGATCGGGGCACCAGTCTGTTGGTCGATGAGCTGCTGGCGGGTCGGCAGCGGGCCTGGGCCGTGGTCGGCACCTTTGGCGATAACTTCGATCGTTCTGCGCGACGCGCGGCCGAGCCGCTCGGATTGGCGCCAGAGGAGCTCGATCTATTGCGCGAACTCGGCATCCTGCTCAACTACAACGGCTATGGCGCCACGCTGGCCGATCTGCATGTTCCGCCCGCGACCCTGTTCGCGCGCCTCCGCCCTTATGCCGATCCGCTCGCGTTCGCGCGCTGCGACGAGACTTTTGCCATGCTACGTGCCGGCTATGCCGACGATATGGCGCGCGCCCGTGCACTGACCCCGGAGCATCGCAGCGCGACCCATCTATCGATGCTGCTGCCGGCGGCGGCCTGGGCACGTCGGGTCGGCGGTGTTTATGCCAATGCCCTGGCCCAGCAGGCGCCGAAGCGGGCGCATGCGCTGCTGACGCGGCGCGAACAAGGCGGTTTCCTGGTCAGCGTGCGCGCGCCGCTCGCGCATCCGCAAGGGGCCGACGCGCTTTGCCGACAGTTCGAGACGGGGGGGGGGCGTCAGGCTGCGGCGGGCATCAACCAGTTGTCCGAGCGCGACTATCCGCGCTTCATCGACGCCTTTCTCGCAGCCTTTCGCGAGCCCTAAACCCTAAACTCTGACATCCTGTGAGACTGGCGGCGGCTGAGGTTTGGTATGCGGCATCTGGTTTTCGTCTATGGCACCCTGTTGCGCGGCGGGGTCAACCACGGCCTGCTCGCGGCCGCCGAGTGGGTCGGCGAGCACCGTACCGAACCACGCTTTACCCTGCTGCAATTGGGGGCCTATCCGGGGCTGATCAGCGGTGGCCACACGGCGGTTTCGGGCGAACTGTATCGGGTCGATAATGCCGGGCTCAAGGCACTCGATCGGCTTGAGGACTATCCACGGCTCTATGATCGGCGCCTGATTGCGACCCGTTTCGGTCCGGCTTGGGCCTATCTCTATCGCGGCTCGGTGCGTGATCGGCGACCGATCCCGAGCGGCGATTGGCGCACGCTCTCGCAGGCCGCCACCCCCCTGCGCGCGGCCGCGATTCGCGGTCGGCGCAATTCCAAGAACCCGGGTCGCCGGCAGCAAATGCGGTCCCGACTCATGGCGACGGAGACATCGATGACTACCGACACCCCTGCTTCGCAGGCGACCGAGGAGGGCCGCTTTACCATCCAGCTCGAGCAGCGCGAGGGCTTCGAGATCAACGTCGCGTTCGACTGGAAACGCGCTGCCGATCTGCTGATGGACGAGCCGCCGCCACTGGGCGAGACCAATGGCCCCAATGCCTCGCGGCTGCTCGCGGCGGCGGTCGGCAACTGTCTCTCGGCGAGCCTGCTCTACTGCGTCGGCAAGGAAGAGCCGCCGGCGCGGAGCCTGCGCACCGACGTGACCTGTGTGATGGTGCGCAATGAGAAGAAACGCTTGCGCATCGGACGCATGGACGTGCGCATGATCCTGGCGCCGAGCCTGATCGACGCCAAGCGTTTCGAGCGCTGCAAGACCCTGTTCGAGGATTTCTGCGTGGTCTCGGCCAGCGTCCGACAGGGGATTCCGATGCGCGTCTCGGTGCTCGACGAGGCGGGTAACCTGCTGCATCAAAGCGACTGAAGTCGCCGTTGTCCAGCCCGCGTTTCACTAGGAGAGCGGCATGATCGGTTTACGACGGCAGCGTCGGGTCTTGTTGCTGGGCCAAGGGGTGGTTGCCGAGGCCTGCGAGCGGGCGTTGAACGCGGGCGCGCAACGCGCGTTGCCGAGGCTGGACCCAGAGGCGGTCGATGCCCGGCGGCTACGACAGGCCGATATCCTGATCCTCGCCGACGCGACGGACCCGCGCGCGTTGTTGGCCGACCTCTCGCCGCGCCTCGCCCAACTCGAACGGCGACGACCCTTGCGGGTGCTGCTGCTCGATGACACCGCGCGCCTAGATGCCGCGCCGCTGGCCGAGACGGCGGCACAGCAGCCGTCCTGGGTGCGCCTTGAGTCAGTGCCGATCCCGCCCCGCGCGGCACGCCGATTGCTCGCGCGCTGGCCGCTGCATTGGGGGGCCGACCCGCGCTTTGGACAGCGCGTTCATCTGCTGCTGCTGGGCGAGAGCCGGTTCGCCGAGGCGCTGCTGGTGCATGCGCTGCGCATCAGCGGTTATGGCGATCCGCGCGCCTGCTTGACGCTGCTCGGCGACAATCCTGCGGCCTGGGAGGAGCAGTTCACTCGCGCCTATCCCCAAGCGCATCGGATTGCCGAACTGCGTTTTCAGTCGCTGCAAGCCCCTGACTTGGCGGCAGCGCCACCGGTCACCATGGCGGTGGTCTGCACCACGCCGACCGCAGTGGCTCTGCGTCAGGCGCGAACGCTGATCAGTGAGCTTGCCGAGGCGCAGCGTTGCTCGCCGCCGGTCCTGGTCGAGGTCGGCGATCTGCGCGCCGATGGCGAGCTAGACGACTGGGATGGCCAACTGATCCCCATCGAGCAGCGGCAATTGGCGCTGGATCGCGCCGTGCTCCTTGAGGGCCGGGGTGACGAGCTGGCGCAGGTGATCCATGACCATTACCGCGATACCACCGAGGCGCAAGGGCGCGATCCCTCGGTGGCGCCGGCGGGGCAACCGTGGCCGCTGCTGGCCGCGTCCTATCGGGATGCGAATCGCCATCAAGCCGACCATCTCTGGGCGAAGTTGGCGGTCACCGATTGCCGCGCCGTGCCCGAGGATCAGGTGGAATCGTTCGCCTTCGCGCCCATCGAGGTCGAGCGGCTCGCGGTCATCGAGCACGCGCGTTGGGCCGCCGACCGGTGGCTCGATGGCTGGTCGTATGCGCCGACGCGCGATAATGCACGCAAGCATCATCCGCAACTGGTGCCTTATCAGCAGCTCTCGGGGCCGATGAAAGATCTGGATCGCTTTGCGGTGCGCCTGCTGCCGACCTTGCTCGCGCGCTCCGGGCTCGGGGTACTGCGCATGCTGGTGATTGGACTGGTGTCGGCCGCGCCGGCGGCGCGACAATCGGCGCCGCCACCCGCAGGGTTGGATCGGTGGTTTCGACAGGCGCTGAGGCGCTTGGTCGCGCGTTATCCGGATCGCGCGCTGGTGGTGGGCGCCGCGCTCGACGATCCCAGCGCGCGGCGGTTTGCCGAGCTGGCGAGCGCGCAGTTCGGCGCCAGCGTCTTCGTCTTACTGCAGCAGCCATTGCCGCTGCTGCTGGACGGCCTCGAGGCGCGGGCACGCCGTCAGGCGCTGGCCTTATTGACCAGGGCCGAGCGGCGCATTGCGCTCCCGGAGCCGGGCGCCCTCGCGGGTTGGTTGGACGCACGCGCCGAGATCCTGGTCGATCTCGGCGCCGATGCGCGCCCGACCGAGGCCGCGCTGCCGGAGCGCAAATGGCTGCGGATCGATCCCACGCATGGGCTGCGCTGGACCTTCGAGTATTAGCGCTTGGGCGTGGTGCCGATCAGGCATGGTGCCAATTGCCGATCAGGGCCGGCTCCGGGCCACCGGCTGTGCCGGCAGTTTGACCGCCGGCTAGGGACTGGTAAGCAGCTCGCGTTGTCCGCCAGCGGCGCTCAGGCTGGCGCTGACGGGAAAGCCGTGCCCCTCGCGCAGGCAGTAGCCAAGCCACTTGGAGACGAACAGGTTGGCGCGCCACTTCGCCGCCAGCGCGGGATGCTCGTAGTGGCTTAGGATCGGCAGCACGGTTTGCCGCAGGCTCAGCACCTCGACCTGCTCGGCGTCGTGATAGGCACGCAAGAGCGCATCCGGCTCCGATGGCGGCTGCCCACCAGTATGCCCCTGAGGGGTGTCGGCGTGCAGCAGGTGGGTCAGGCGTAGCGTGCTGGTATAGCGCGACTGCTCAACCACCACCAATAACAGCTCGGCGCCCCCGTCCGGCTTCGAGCGCAAGGGGCCGCGCAGCCGTGGGAGCGCCGGCGCGAGCCGCATCAGGGCGCCATAATTCTCCTCGCACAGCGCCATCAGGCCGCCGACATCGGGCGCCGCCGCGAGCAGGTCGAGGCGAGAGAAAACCAACGAGGGTGCCTGCATCGCGGGTGCGTTCCGAGGTTGACGGGGGTCTTGCGTGGCGGCGCCCTGTGGGGCGTGCCTGGCGGATCATGCCAGGGCGGACGTGCCCAGGGCCGATCGCGCCCGGGCGGTTCGCGCCTGGCTTCAGGCGCTGCCTTGTTGCTTGGCGATATCGGCGCGGACCTGGTCCATGTCCAGCTCCTTGGCCTTGGTGATCAGCTCGCGGAACGAACTCTCGGGCAGTGCGCCGGGCTGCGAGAAGATGATCACCTGATCGCGGAAGATCATCAGCGTCGGGATCGAGCGGATTTGGAAATGAGCCGCGATGCCCTGTGCCTCCTCGGTGTTGACCTTGGCGAAGACGATGTCCTCGTGATCGTTCGAGACCTTCTCGTACACCGGTGCGAACGAGCGGCAGGGACCGCACCAGGTCGCCCA
>PWTO01000115.1 GCA_003562815.1 Chromatiaceae bacterium
GAACGATACCATCATGCGACCGAGTCGAGTCAGTCGGCGCATCGATGTCGCGGGCGAGGCGCCCGAGCGATGGACGGCATGCCTAGTGTTTGTTCGAGCCGGACGCGCGTCTTTAGCGACTGTCAGAGAACCCGTTCTTTTCGAGCGCGGCATAGACCTTACGGCTGGTCTTCGCCAATCGTGAGAGGTCGCCAAAATTTGGCGTGTCGCCGGCCTCGAGGCGTTGCTCCCAGCCGCACAGCTCGCCATCGAGGTAGTCGAGCAGCTTCAGCGAGCAGCCTTGGCACTCGCCGCTGCAGACTTGCGTCGCTGGTGCGTCGAAGGGGAGCGTCTCGCGCACCTGTGCGATGAGTTCATGCATCGCGGTGCGGGTGTTGGGCTTCATGGGCGAACAGCCTCGTAGGCGCTGTCCTCGATCATGGCGCAGACTGTCTTGGGCATGTAACTGATGGCCATAATCTTCGTTTTTCTATGAAAATATTATACTTCCTCGACAACTTGACAGACCTTGAGCGGCTCTTTAAGGTTCGTTCAGGCACGATAACCAAGTGCCAATCATGGTCGCGACGCGCTCAGGCGAGACCTTAAACGCACGCGAGAGTCAGGTAAGACGGGTTCGCCCGCACTGGTGTTGACGGCGTGAACATGGCTGAGATAAGGACAGACTATTTCGATTATCTCAGGCATTTATGAGCGGATTGACGCAGCAAGCCGGCGAGTTGCTCGCGCTGCTCAACGATGGTCGCGCGCCAGCTGCGCCCATCGAGTTCTCGCCAGCGTTCGCTGAGCCGAGCATACTGATACTCCCATTTCAGCAGATGGGCCAGTAGCACCAGCAGCCGGCTGAACAACTCGCGGCGATCGCTCTTGCTCATATCGCTGAGCTCCTCCAGCAGATGCTCGATATCGAGTTCCTCGAAGCGTCGCTCCCGCAAGAGTTCGGCGTTGCGCTGTGCCCAGACGGCATAATCGGTTTGATAAAGCCTGGCAAGGTCAGTCATTCGACCAACTCCCCCTCGACCACCGACTCGAACAGCAACTGCCCATCGCGCGCATCGACCTCGATGGTCTCGCCGGGGGCGAACTTGCCAGCCAGTATCTGCTGCGCGAGCGGGTTCTCGAGCTGGGCGCGGATCGCGCGCTTGAGCGGGCGGGCGCCGTAGACCGGGTCGAAACCGGCCTCGCCGAGCAGGTCGAGCGCCGCATCGCTGAGCTGAATGCCCATCTCGCGATCGGCCAGGCGCTCCTTCAGATAGCCGATCTGGATGCCAGCGATGGCCCGGATCTGCGCCTCGTCGAGCGGATGGAAGACGACGATCTCATCCAAGCGATTGATGAACTCGGGCCGGAAGGCCTGGCGCACGATCTCCATCACCGCGTCCTTCATCTCGCTGTAGTTGGCCTCGCCGGCCTTCTGCTGGATGATGTCCGAGCCGAGATTCGAGGTCATCACGATCACCGCGTTGCGGAAATCGACCGTGCGGCCCTGGCCATCGGTCAGGCGGCCGTCGTCGAGCACCTGCAACAGGATGTTGAACACATCCGGATGCGCCTTCTCGACCTCGTCCATCAGGATCACCGCATAGGGCCGGCGGCGGATCGCCTCGGTCAGGTAGCCGCCTTCCTCATAGCCGACATAGCCGGGCGGGGCGCCGATCAGCCGCGCCACCGAGTGCTTCTCCATGAACTCGGACATGTCGATGCGGACCATGGCCTCCTCGGTGTCGAACATGAACTCGGCCAGGGCCTTGCACAGCTCGGTCTTGCCGACACCGGTCGGGCCTAAGAACAGGAAGGAGCCGATCGGCCGGTTCGGGTCGGACAACCCGGCGCGCGAGCGGCGGATCGCATCGCTGACCGCGCGCACCGCCTCCTGCTGGCCGATCACGCGTTGCTCGATCTCGCCCTCCATCTTCAGCAGCTTGTCGCGCTCGCCCTCGAGCATCTTGCTCACTGGGATGCCGGTCCATTTGGAGACGATCTGCGCGACCTCCTCGGCCCCGACCTTGTTGCGCAGGAGCTGGTTCGCGGCGCTGCCATCGGCCTCGGCGGCCGAAGCGAGTCGCTTCTCAAGCTCGGGCAGGCGCCCGTATTGCAGCTCGGACATGCGGGTGAGGTCGCCGGCGCGGCGCGCGGTCTCCATCTCGACGCGGGCGCGATCCAGCTCTTCTTTGATGTGCGCGGTGCCCTGCACTGCGGCCTTCTCTGATTTCCAGATCTCGTCGAGGTCGGAGAACTCACGCCCCAGCACCTGGATCTGCTCTTCGAGGTCGCGCAGGCGCTTCTTCGAGGCCTCGTCGGACTCCTTCTTTAGCGCCTCGCGCTCGATCTTGAGCTGGATCAGCCGCCGATCGAGCTTGTCCATCTCCTCCGGCATCGAGTCGATCTCCATGCGGATCTGCGAGGCCGCCTCGTCGATCAGGTCGATCGCCTTGTCCGGGAGCTGGCGATCGGCGATGTAGCGGTGCGAGAGCGTGGCCGCAGCGACGATGGCCGGATCGGTGATCTCGACCGCGTGATGGACCTCGTAGCGCTCCTTCAGTCCGCGCAGGATGGCAACCGTGTCCTCGACGTTGGGTTCGTTGACCAGTACCTTCTGGAAACGGCGCTCGAGCGCCGCATCCTTCTCGACGTACTTGCGGTACTCATCCAGCGTGGTGGCGCCGATGCAGTGTAATTCGCCGCGCGCCAGCGCCGGCTTGAGCATGTTGCCGGCGTCCATCGCGCCCTCGGCCTTGCCGGCGCCGACCATGGTGTGCAGCTCGTCGATGAATAGCACCACGTTGCCTTCCTGCTTAGCGATGTCGTTGAGCA
>PWTO01000095.1 GCA_003562815.1 Chromatiaceae bacterium
GCGGCAAAAGCACTTGCGCTCGCGCCGGCTGGGTTCATAATGGTCGGTTTTTTTCGGAGAATCGGCCATGTTCAAGAACGCCAAGGTGTATCGGCTCCAGGTGCCGTTCGCGCTCGATCAGATGGCGCTGCACGCGCAGTTGGGCGAGCGCCGCTTCCGCCCCTGTGGACCGGTCGAGACCGCCACCATGGGTTGGACCGCGCCGCTGGGGCCGAAGGCGGAACTGCTGGTGCACACGGTCGGTCAGGTGCATCTGCTCGCGATGCGCCGCCAAGAGCGGCTACTGCCGGGCTCGGTGGTGACCGAGGCAGTGGCCGAGCGTGTCGCCGAGATCGAGCAGGCCGAGATGCGCGAGGTCGCCCGGCGCGAGCGCACGCAGCTGCGCGAGGAGCTGCTGGCCGAGATGCTGCCCAAGGCCTTCACCCGCTCGCGGCTGGTGCGCGCCTATATCGATGCCGCCGAGGGCTGGGTGGCGATCGATGCCGGCAGCGATAAGGCCGCCGAGGAGCTGCTGGCGTTGCTGCGCGAGAGTCTCGGCAGCTTCCCGGTCAAGCCGTTGGAGCCGCAGGTGATCGCGGCCGAGCGCCTGAGCCACTGGATTCGCTCCGGTCAGGCTGCCGCTGGCATCGCGCTGGAGGATTCCTGTGTGCTGCAGGATGCCGAGGACGCGCGCTCGACGGTGCGCTGTCGCGGTCAGGATCTGAGTTCGCCTGAGATCCGCAACCATCTCGACACCGGCAAGCGTGCGGTCAGTGTCGGCGTCAACTGGAAGGATCGCCTGTCGCTGCTGCTCGGCGAGGATCTGAGCCTGAAGCGGCTGCGCTTTGCCGATGAGGTGACCAACGAACTCGACACCGGCGATGCCGATGACGAGGGCGCCACGCTGGATGCCGAGCTGGCGCTGCTTTCGCTTGAGCTGCGGGCGTTGTTGAGCAGCCTGTGCGAGGAGTTCGAAGTCGTGTCCGAGGTGCCGGCCCCGGTGCTGGCGCCCGACCCGGAGACACCGCCTTGGGCCTGAGGCTCGGGCCAGCGTCACGCCTGATAGTAATCCCGATACCAGTCGACGAAGCGGCGGATGCCGTCTTCGACGCTGGTCGCCGGGCGATAGCCGAGTTCGTCGACCAGGTCGCTGACATCGGCGTAGGTATCCGGCACATCGCCTGGCTGTAGCGGCAGCAGCTCCTTCTCGGCGGTCTTGCCGAGACACTGCTCGAGGGTCTCGATGTAGTGCATCAGCTCGACCGGGTTGTTGTTGCCGATGTTGTAGAGCCGATAGGGGGCGCGGCTGGTGGCCGAGTCGGGCGCCGCGCCGCTCCAGTTCGGGTTTGGCTCGGGGAGGCGATCGAGCACCCGGATCACGCCCTCGACGATGTCGTCGACATAGGTGAAATCGCGCCGGTGCTTGCCGTAGTTGAAGACCTGGATCGGCTCGCCGGCGAGGATAGCGCGGGTAAACAGGAACAGCGCCATGTCCGGTCGACCCCAGGGGCCGTAGACGGTGAAGAAGCGCAGGCCGGTGGTCGGCAGTTGGTAGAGCTCGCTATAGGTATGCGCCATCAACTCATTGGCCTTCTTGCTCGCGGCATAGAGGCTGAGCGGGTGATCGACGTTGTCGTGCACCGAGAATGGCATGTTGGTGTTGGCGCCATAGACCGAGCTGCTGGAGGCATAGACCAGATGCTCGACGCCGTTGTGGCGACAGCCTTCGAGGATGTGGCCGAAGCCGACCAGATTGGTATCGATATAGGCGAGCGGGTTCTCGATCGAGTAGCGCACGCCGGCCTGGGCGGCGAGGTTGACCACCCGTTCGGGCTTGTGCTCGGCGAAGGCCTGGGCGATGCCGGCGCGATCCTCGAGATCGAGGCGCAGATCGGTAAAGCCGGGCTGACCTTGCGCGCGCGCGAGGCGCGCTTGCTTGAGCCCGACATCGTAATAATCGTTGAGGTTGTCGATGCCGACGACCTCGTCGCCGCGCTCGAGTAGACGCAGGCAGAGCGCCGAGCCGATAAAGCCCGCGCTACCGGTTACCATCACCTTCATGCTGTCGTGTCTCCAACTCTGTGAGCGGTGTCCGCCGGGCCTTGGCGTTGGCTGGGGCGCCGGCTGGAGCCCAGGGGGCGCCGGTGTCAGCCCTGCTTCTTGCGCCAGGCTTCGGCCTCGTCCTCGCTCAGTGAGCGCGCCTCGTCCTCGAGCATCACCGGGATGCCATCGCGGATCGGGTAGGCCAGGCGGCCCGCGATCGCGATCAGTTCCGCGTTGTCCTTATCGTAGATCAGCGGTCCCTTGGTGACGGGGCAGACGAGGATGTCGAGGAGCTTCTTGTCGAGCATGGGGTTCTCCCGGGCAGGATGGTGGGCAGGGTGATTCTGGATTCAGCACGAATGCTACCGCAGTGCAGCCCACTGCGCCGAACAAAAAACGGCCAGGACGAGCATGCACTCGTCCTGGCCGTCTTTTGGCTCACGCCCCTTGCACTCGAGCGAGCGCGAGGGGCATGGGTGCTCAGTGCTTACCAGCGACGACCGCCGCCAGCACCGCCACCGCCGCCACCACCGCCGCTGCGTCCACGCTCGGCCCGTGGCTTGGCCTGGTTGACGCGAATCGGGCGGCCCTTCATGGGCTGCTCGTTGAGTGCCTTGATCGCTGCATCAGCTTCGCTGTTGTTCGGCATTTCGACGAAGCCGAAGCCCTTCGATTCGCCCGTGAACTTGTCCATGATCAGGTTCGCGCTCTCGACTTCGCCGTAAGCGCCGAACGCCTCACGAAGCTCATCCTGGGTCACGCTGTAGGCCAAATTGCCAACGTAGATATTCATCAGTCTCGTCTCTCTAGGAAATGCACACCGTTGGAAAGTGGACCGCTGCCGACCAGTGTGCCAATCAGGCGGCGATAGCGGTGGATGAGCGGGTCATCCCTCGGGTTCGATCAAGCGGGAGAAAGCGAAGGGCAGGATCGCGCGGCCCAGACTCCATCGGCTCGCACAACGCGATCATCGATGGGGCGAAGCATACACCGCTGTGTGAGTGGGTGAAAGCGAAATCTGTTCGATCAATCGGGCGCCGTGGCGGCGGCACGGGCTTGGCAGTGAGCGTCGAAGCCTTGGGCGTGGCGTTCGGCCTGAGCGATGTCGAGGAACATCCGAAGATCGCGCTCGCGTCGGCTGGCCGAGAGCGGCTTTTCTTTCGCCGCCTGCCAAGCCGCCTCGATGCGCGGGTACAGCGCCTCGGCGGCGGCGTGGTCGCCGCGATCGCGCAGGATGGCGGCCTTCAGCATCAGTCCACGCTCGACATTGTCGGCGTTGCCGCGCTCGATGGCTTGCTCGACTAGCATCAGCGCTTGCGCATGGTTGCATTGACTGAGCGCCATGAGCGCGAAGCGGTTCTCGGCCCCCATCGGGTCTTCGGCGCAGCCGAGCAGCGCGAGAACGACAACGAGGACGAAGGCGAGGCGTGCGCCTCGGCGCGGTGGTGTAGGGAGCGTGAATGCGGTCATAAACGAGCGTCCTAGGACAGGTTGTGGGAAGGCACATGGGGGCTGGAAACAGAGCCCACCATCCGCGTCGCGCACCAGCTTGGGATGTCTTCGGCCGGCATCGGGCGGGCAATCGCATAGCCCTGGCCGAGGATACAGCCAAGTTGCAGCAGGCGCGCACTGTGGGCGGCGGTTTCCACGCCTTCGGCCAGTACCTGGCGATGAAAGGCCACCGCCAGACTGACGATGCCCTCGAGAATCGCCAAATCGTCCGGGTCATCGAGCATATCGCGCACAAAGCTCTGATCGATCTTGATGGTTTCGACCGGCAGGCGTTTCAGATAGCTCAGCGAGGAGTAGCCGGTGCCGAAGTCATCCAGCGCCAAGGACAGGCCCAACGCTTGTACCGCACGCAGGGTTTCGGTGACCGCGACGATATCCTCCAGGGCGCTGGTTTCCAGCACCTCCAGTTCCAGATCGCTGGGATGGGCCTGCGGATAACGCGCCAAGGCCGCGCGCAGTTTGGCGACGAAATCGGCCTGGGCCAGTTGCAGGGCATCGACATTGACGCTGACCGGCAGCACCAGACCGGCGGCGCGCCAGGCGCTGACTTGCGCCAGCGCCGCCTCGATCACCCAATCGCCGAGCGCCACGATCAGCGGATCATTGGCGATCAGCGGTAAGAACAGGCCTGGGGGTAAGACGCCGCGTTCGGGATGTTGCCAGCGGATCAGCGCCTCGGCGCCGATCGCCGTGCCGTGGCGCATATCGACCTTGGGCTGGTAGTAGAGGACGAATTCTTGCTGTGCGAGCGCGTGGCGAATGCGTTCACGGCCTTCATGGTGCTCGCGCAATTGCCGGTCATAGGCATCGTCGAAGAGATGATAACGATTCTTACCGGTGAGCTTGGCCTGATACATCGCCTGATCGGCCTGGCGCAGCAATTGATCGGCATCGACCGGCTCGGCCTGCGGATACAGGCTCGCTCCCAGACTGGCCGAGACCCGTAACTGCAGCCCCTGTTCCTGGTGGGGTTCGGCGGCGGCTTGCAGCACGTCTTGCAACAGGGGCAAGCTGGCCTCGAAAGGGGGCACATCGGTGAACATGATGGCAAATTCATCGCCGCCTAGCCGCGCCAGGGTATCGCCGGCGCGCAGGACGCGTGCCATTCTCTTCGCCACACCGACCAGTAACCGATCGCCCGCCGCATGGCCATGGGTCTCATTGATGGCCTTGAAGCCATCCAGATCCAGATAGGCCACGACCATACGTTCGCCACGGTGGCTGGTCTGCGCCATCGCTTGGCGGAGACGATCGACCAGCAACACGCGATTGGGCAAGCCGGTGAGGGTGTCGTAGTGGGCGATCTGCTCCAACTGCTGCTGGTGCTGTTCGAGCATGCGGATCTTATTGAGGGCCAGTTCCGCGAGTCCGGCGGCGGAGGCGATGAACCCCAATTGGTGTTCATCCGACGTCGGCCGGGGAGTCAACCAGTTGAACACCAGCAGGTGGTAGCCGTCCTCGCGCACGCTGAACGGATACCAGAATAGGGTGCCGATGCGCATCTGCTCATGCAGGACGCGCGCCGAGCCATCCTGGCTCAGCGCCGGGTGGATGGCATTGGCATGGCTGATCAGCCAGGTGCGCGCCTGGCGCATGTAGGTGACCCCATCCCTAAAAGTGGCCAGCGGGTAGCGGCCGATGGAGGAGGGCGCATCGGGTTGGGCGGGATTGAGCCACTCATGCAGCCCGATGATCAGCTGCTGCTCGAAATCGACGTCGTAGACCAGCGCCCGATCCGCCGCCAGGACCTTGCCGAGGCGTTGACAGGTGGTGGCGAGGATCGACGCCACGTTGTCCTCGGCGGCGATGGTCTGGGCGATCGCATCGATTGCCTGGCGGTACTGCTTCTGTGCGTGGATATCCTCGAACAGGGTGACAGCGCCGGCAAAGTGGCCGTTTTGCATCAGCGGGCGGCTGACCACCAAGGTCTCGAAGCAGTGTCCATCGGCGCGCCGGAAGACGGTTTCGTCGCGATATTCGTGCCCGGCGCGCAACGTCTGAACGATCGGGCAGGACGCCTCTGTCACCCCGGCGGCCTTGTCGGCGTATTCATGATCCTCGTGGTGGTGGAACAGCGCATGCGGTGCCTGGCCGACGAGTTGCGCCGCGCTGTAGCCGAGCAGAGTCTGGGCATAGGGATTGGCGGTGACAATCCGGTTCTCGGCATTGGTGAGGTATAGGCCCTGACCTAAGGTGTCGGTAATCACCTTGAGGCGATGGCGCTCGCTGAGCTTTTCGGCAAATGCGCGCAGCAAGAAAAACAGCGCTACGACCACGGCCAGAAACGTCAACCAGGTCGCAATCGCGCGGACGCTCAGCGCACGATCGAGGGCGGCCAGATGCGGCTCCGCCACATAGGCGACGATCATGCCGACTTCCTCCTGACCGGGGTCGAAGACCGGCACCGCGAGCACTGCGTAATGCTCGCCCTCGACACGCAGCGGAAAAGCTTGTTCGCGGCCTTGCTGCAGCTGCTCGATGAGCGCCGGGCGCTCGCCGAGGCGTTCGATCAGTCGCTCAATCGCTGCCGGCAGTGGCGGCGGCGAATCCGCCCGCAGGCGGTGCGGGTCCTCGATCAGAAATGCCTCCGACGCCGGCCAGGCCTCATACAGGCCTTGCTGCTCCTCGAACAGAATGTCGCGCTGGCGCTGCTGGTGCAGCAGCAACTGGAACCGATGCTGCGGCATCAGCGCTTGCAGTTCTTCTAGCAAAACTTTGAACGGCAGGCTGAACTCCACGCTGCCCAAATGCCGGCCCTGCTCATCGAGAATCGGAAACACACTGCGGTAGCCCGACACCACGCGCCCGACTTCAAACCCGAACACCGGCTCAAGCTCGGTATTGGCGCGGCGAATCGAAGCGCGCACCGCCAGCAGGTTGTCGCCAAAACGCGCAGGATGATGGAAGCGCAGGAAGCTCTCGCCATTGGGGCGGTGAAAGTGGAACTGGCGCACGCCGCGCTCGACCATGCGCGCATAGGCTGGACTCAGAGACCGAAACAGCTCCAGGCGCGCTGCGTCGATTTGCTCAGGCTCTTGTGCCGCCTGCAGCAAAGCCAGGGTACGCGGATGCTCGACATATTCCTCGAAATAAGTCGTCACGCTATTGTGCTGCAGCGCCTGGACCGCCTGCCAGCTCATCGACAGCTTCGACAGATTGCGCTCCAGCAGCGCCTGCACGGATTTCTCATGCTCGACCCAGAACACGCCCAATGCGGTGAGAGCGGCAAGCAACCAAACCAAGGCCAGTACCCAGATCCAGCGCCGGCGGCGGGCGACATCTGGTTGCAAGGAAGACGTCATAAAAGCACGAAAATCCTGTTAAGACGCGCCGGCAGCATCGGCTTCGATGCGATTGCGGCCTTGCTCCTTGGCACGGTAGAGCGCCTGGTCGGCGCGTTGAATCAGCGTTTCGTGGTCGAGATCGCGTGACACATTGCTGGCCACGCCGGCACTGATGGTGACCTTGCCGAGCGGGGCGGCGTGGTGTTCGAGGGCAAGCGCGGCGAGTGCGGCGCGCAGTTGCTCGGCGACTTCGATCGCGCCCACGCGCGTGGTGTTGGGCAGCACGACCACGAACTCTTCGCCGCCATAACGGGCGCAAAAATCGGTCGCGCGGCGCAAGTTTTCGCTCAGGAGCTTGGCGACCTGGCACAGACAACGGTCTCCGGCGAGGTGGCCGTAGTGGTCGTTATATCCCTTGAAATAATCGATATCGAGGATAATCAGCGACAGCGGCATCTGCTCGCGCACGCTGCGATGCAACTCCAGCATCAAGCGTTCGACAAAGTAGCGCCGATTCGGGATGCTGGTCAGCGCGTCCATCACGGCCTGATGGCGCAGTTCATCATAGGCGCGCGTCAGCAGCCAACCGAGGCCGACAATCACTAGCAGACCGCTGATCGCGACCACCAGATGGCTGCCGATGAGACCGGGAATCGGCAATGGCGCTAGGGTCGGCAACGTCACGCTCACCCCGCCGCGCACGTCGCCCACCTGGTAACCCTGTTTGGCGTGGCACGGCATGCAGGGTGGCTCGGTGATCAGCGCGCCCATGTAGCGGTAGAACAGCCGATCGCTGTCCTCAATGAGTTCGCCATACTCCAAGAGGCCAGCGTCCTCGAACTGTTCCAGCGCCTGGGTTTCCCAAGCATCGGGCACGTTGGCCGGGCGCAAGGGTTTTAAGCTGGTGATATGAAATTGAACGCCGTACGTCTCCTGCGCCATCTCGCTGAACTGCCGGGTCATGAAGGCAGGATTGATTTTGGTCAGCAAGAGATCCTCGGAGACGCGGATATCCCGTCGCGGGTCCTCAAGATAGGGGTTCGGCTGCGTGTCCTCAGTGACCGGCACATAGACGCCGCCGTGCTGGGCATTCCAGCGTCGCGTCAGGAGCAGTTGCTCGTAAAAGACTCTGGCGGTCTCGCGCGCGAGGCTGTTGCGACTCTGCTGCGCTTGATGGATGTTCCAGGCCAGCGAGGCGGCGACGACGAGCAACCAAAACCCACCGATCAACGCCAATCGATACGTCAGTCGTGCGGGAGGACATGTTGGGTTCATCGATGAGGCCTATTGAGGGGGCGATTGACCCGGTGTCGGCTGCTTGAACTTGTCCAGTCGGGTCACTGCAATATCGCTGGTGAACACCACGCCCATGTGTTTGTTGAAGAAGGGCGTCAGGCCTTCCAGGATCGGGGCGGCGAGTTCCTCGGGAACGGCGGTGATGATCATCACCAGCACATCGTCGGCATTGAACATCAGGTGGCCTTCGTGGCTGCCGTGCGAGCCTTTGCCGGAGAGATTGTGCACCAGGGTCCAGCCGCTGACCCCGGCGCGCTCCAGCAGGTCGATGACGAACTCCTGGTATTCGCCCTGGACGATGATCTCCAATTTTTTCATGGATCTCTGCTTGAGCGCTTGCATCGCGAGTTACCTTCATTTAGCCGTGTCTTAAAGAACCGGGTGGCGAACCGATCAGGCCGATATCCATCGGCACCCACTCGCCGGCCTCGAAGCGGTGCACGAACCCGCTTTCCGAGTCCAGCACCAGGAGCCTGATCCAGCCGTTTTGCACCAGCTCACGCGGTTTGTAGAGCCGCGCGAGCAGGGCGCGCACGCGCGTCAAGGGCGCCTCGATGAGGGTGATCAGGCGCATCGGCGTGTGATAGGCCTGCGCGCCCTTGAGCACCGTCTGCGCTGGCAACCCCGTGCGCAGATCGCTGAGATTACCGCTCATCACGCCGAAACGCCCGGTGATATTGTGAAAGACCTTGCTGCCACTACCAAAGCCTTCATTATCGACCACCGAGAAATAATGCTCGAGGTTGATCCATTGAGCGACGATGAGCGGGCCGGAAAGGATGCTTTCGAGCAGGTGGCCATGGGGATCGAGCCGATGGTCGTAGGAGTGCAGGAAGGCGCGCCCGGCCAGATCGAGCCCTTGTGTCAGCGCCCGCCGGCCGATGATGAAGCTGGCATTTTTCGACAGGCCCCACTCGGGGCGTACCTGGGTCCAATCGAGCGCGTGGCGCTTGACGCGCCGGGCCGCCGTCTCGGGGCTATCGACATCCCGCTCGTCGAGTTCCCGGCAGCGTTCCAGCGCGCACAAGCGCCCGGCCGCCGTCAGATCCTCCTGAATGCGGGTCATGCGCGTGAGCACGGCGGGCGGGAGCTGGTCCAGATCGGCCGGCAGGATCTCATCGGTGGTGGTGTCGTGCAGCAGCGGGACGAACCAGGTCTCGTCCGGGATCGGGATGCCGTCCTCGGCGAGCAGGGCGCGCACCTCGCGCCGGTTGGCCATGGCGGCGAAGATGCGGGCGTTGATGAGCCCGTGATCGCCGCCGCAGGCGCCGCAATCGAGCGCCGATTCGTAGGGGTTGTTCTCCGAGGTGCTGCCGTGACCGACCACCAGCACGGTGCGAGCAAAGTCCTGGGTGAGGCCGATCGAGCGCAACGCGGTGCCGACCATCTGCGCCTGGCGCTGGTGGCGGAAGCCGATCTTGGCCAGATGTTCGAGCTGGATGCGCGCCTGGTCTGGATTGACCCGGTACTCGGCCTGCAGCGAGCGGATGAAGACCGCCTCGCTGGCCGGCTCGATGTCGAAACGCCGGGCGAAGGCGCTGTTGCCCTGGCGCTGTTCGAGCGCGAGTTCGCGCAACTCGCGGATCATTGGGCTGGTGAGCGCCTCGCGCTTGATGCCGAAGTGGCGCTCGGCGGCGCGGACGATCATCTCGTCTTGCAGATGGACGATCAGCTCGTGCGCCTCCTCCTCGCCGATCTTGTCGATCAGCAGGCGCAAGGGCGGCTTGTCGCTCTCCAAGCGCTGGCGCCAGGTGTTGTAGGCGCGCGGCGCGAAGGTTTTGCCGACCATGTCGAAGCCGAACAGCAGCCCCACCGCTTCGACCGTCACATAGGGCGCGAGCACGGTGTTCTTGAGATCGTGCACCACCTCGTGCGCCAGCTCGTAGAGCGAATGCGGGGGCTCGGCGTGGGTGTGCGGCATCTCCAGGACGACGTTGCGCGGCTGCACCACAGCCGGGCAGAGCGCAGTCTCGTGGCCCTTGCCGAACTCGATGAAGCTCAGCGGGATGCCGAAGAAGCCGGCGATGCCATAGGTGTCGTAATCGCCGAGGGCCTCGAGCTGGCGGCGCAACCGCTCGCTGCGCACGTCGATGCAGAACAGCGCCTGGACGACCTCGCGCGCGCTGGTTGCTGCGCCTTGAGCGGGCTCGGCGACAGCCTCGGCTTGGGCGGGCGCAAGGCGCGGGCCGATGGCGGCGAGCAGCCGTTCGCTGTAGGTCTGCTCAAGGGCGCGTGTCCAGGTCATGCCTTCGTTGGCCTTGAACGCGTAGAGGCCATCGATCAGCGACAACAACACAGCCTCGGGATAGGCGAGCAATTGCTCGCGCGATAGCCCCGCGCGTTCGGCCATGGCCAGGATGCGCTGCGCGCGGGTACAGGCCTCGCGCGCAAGCTTGGTGCGCTCGTAGTCGCTATAGAGCGCATCGAGGCGCGCCGGATCGGCGCGCTCGAGCGCGACCTCGACCTGGTGCGCGTAGTCCGGGAGCACGGTGCCGGCGTTGAGTTCGCGCCGCAGCTGGCATTCGCGCGGATGGGTCTCGATGAAGGTCTTGAGCGCGGGCCAGGTGAGTTCGCGCTTGAGGCGGCGTCCGGCGTCTTCGAGCAGGGCGAGGGCGAGCACCAGCCGGATGGCGAGGAAATCGACCAGATCGGCCGGATTGCGCTCCTGCCAATAATAGTGGCGGGCC
>PWTO01000231.1 GCA_003562815.1 Chromatiaceae bacterium
ATCACCGATCTGGACCCGATCGAGCACGATCTGCTGTTCGAGCGGTTTTTGAATCCCGAGCGCGTCTCGATGCCCGACTTCGATGTCGATTTCTGCATGGATCGCCGCGACGAGGTCATCGACTATGTCGCCGACAAGTACGGCCGCGAGGCGGTCTCGCAGATCATCACCTTCGGCACCATGGCGGCCAAGGCGGTGGTGCGCGATGTCGGCCGCGTGCTCGGCCATCCCTATGGCTTCATCGACAAGATCGCCAAGATGGTGCCCTTCGAGCTGAAGATGACGCTCGACAAGGCGCTCGAGGAGAGCCCGGACCTGGCTGCGGCCTACAAGGACGATGAGGCCGTCACCGGCATCATCGACATGGCGCGCAAGCTCGAGGGCATCGCGCGCAACGCCGGCAAACACGCCGGCGGCGTGGTCATCGCACCGACCAAGCTGACCGATTTCGCGCCGCTCTATTGCGAGCAGGGTGGCAAGGATCTGGTCACCCAGTACGACAAGGACGATGTCGAGCAGGTCGGGCTGGTCAAGTTCGATTTCCTTGGTCTGCGCACCCTGACCATCATCGATTGGGCGTTGAAGACCATCAATGTCGAGCGCCAGGCTCAGGGCGAGGAACCGCTCGATATCAACCTGATCGATCCGCACGATGCGCGGGCGTTCGCGCTGCTGAAGGCGTGCAAGACCACGGCCGTGTTCCAGCTCGAATCGCGCGGCATGAAGGAGCTGATCCGCAAATTGCAGCCGGACAGCTTCGAAGATATGACCGCCTTGGTGGCGCTGTTTCGCCCCGGCCCGCTGCAATCGGGCATGGTCGATGACTTCATTGACCGCAAGCATGGCCGCGCCGATGTCGCCTATCCGCACCCGGAGCTGGAGCCGATCCTCAAGCCCACCTACGGCGTCATCCTCTACCAAGAGCAGGTGATGCAGATCGCCCAGGTGCTGGCCGGCTACTCGCTCGGTGGCGCCGATCTGCTGCGCCGTGCGATGGGCAAGAAGAAGGCCGAGGAGATGGAGAAGCAGCGTGCGATCTTCGAGCAGGGCGCGGCCGCGCGTGGTGTCGATCCGAAGATCGCGACCCACATCTTCGATCTGATGGAGAAATTCGCGGGTTATGGCTTCAATCGCAGTCATTCCGCCGCCTACGCGCTGGTGTCGTACCAGACGCTCTGGCTCAAGGCACATTATCCGGCGGCGTTCATGGCCGCCGTGCTTTCGGCCGATATGGACAACACCGACAAGGTGGTGACCTTGATCGACGAGTGTCGCGGCATGCAGCTCAAGGTCGAGCCGCCGAAGATCAATCGCTCCGATCGGATGTTCACCACCGACGGCGACGAAACCGTGGTCTATGGGCTTGGTGCGATCAAAGGCGTGGGCGAGTCGGCGATCGACTCGATGCTCGATACACGCCGGCAAGGCGGCGCGTTCGAGGATCTTTGGGCGTTCTGCCGCCGCATCGAGCTGCAGAAAGCGAACAAGCGCGTACTCGAGGCGCTGGTGCGCGCCGGCGCGCTGGATGGGCTCGGCGAGAATCGCGCCACGCTGATCAACCGGCTGCCATTGGCGCTCAAGCTCGCCGAGCAGCATCACGCGCAGGCGGCGGCCGGTCAGAGCGACCTGTTTGGCGCGCTGGCGCCGCCCGATGCGTCCAGCCCGGATCAGGCCACGGCGGGTCCATCCAGCGCGGCGGCGCCGGACCCGCAGATCGCGGCCCAGACCTGGCCGGATTGGGACGACGACGAGCGCCTGCGCGGCGAGAAGGAGACCCTCGGGCTCTATCTGACCGGGCATCCGATCAACCGCTACGAGGCCGAGCTGACGGCGATGGGCTCGCAGCGCATCGGCCGGCTGCTCGAGAACGCACAGGGCATGTCCGGCTCCGGCTGGGGGCAGGAGCGCGAACAGCGCACCTTGATGGGCCTGATCATGGCGATCCGCGCCAATAAGACCGCGCGCGGTCGCATGGCCACCGTGACGCTCGACGATCGCACCGGTCGGATCGAGGTGACCGTGTTCCCGGAACTCTACGAGCAGGCCCGGCCTCTGCTGGTGCCGGATGCGATCATCGCCGTGACCGGCAGCCTGCGCCCGGACAACTTCACCAATGGCTGGACGCTGACCGCGAGCGAGGTGCGCACCCTGGCCGAAGCGCGCGTGCGCCTCGGCGATCATCTGCTGCTGAGGTTCGATCTGAGCGATCCAGGCGCACATGCCGCCGGAGCACCGAAGGTGCAGGCGCTCGCCACGCTGCTTGAGAACCATCGCCTCGAAGCCGGGTTGCCGATTCGGATCGAATATCGGCGACCGGGCGCCTCGATGTGCTTGCGGGCGAGTGCGCACTGGAAGGTCGATCCCAGCGATGCGTTGCTCAAGCATGCGCGGCAATTGCTCGGCGCGAGCACGGCTGTCGAGGTGGTCTATCAGCGCTCGCGGATCGGGCGCGAGACGGCGGTCGAGCGCCCATCGCGGCCCGCGTTGGACTCGCCGGCAAAGGCCGACGCGATACCTGTCTATGCGGTGGCTTGATGAAAATCATCGGCTATCGATGTCGTTGCAGCTTGAACCCGAGCGCAGATTCAGGCAGTCTCTATACGGTTTTGACCTGCCCCCTGTGCGGTGCGAACTTGCGCGAAGAGGAAGATTTCAGTGAGTGAGAAAACGTCCGGTCTCGGTTCCCTATCGGAGGCCCTGAAGACTCAAGACCTCGGCATGTTATCGGTCAAGGCCGTTGCCGTGTTCGTTGTTGTTGGTACGGCCTACCTCATCTTTGCCGATGATGGCTCCGGCGATGCCAAACTCCCGCCTGCGGCCATCTCGGCGAATCTGGCCCCAGTGGCTAGCGTGCAGATCCGCAAGGCGGAGCCCGAGGCCGCTGAACCGGACGCTCAGGCAGCGGCCGCTGACGCCGAGCCTGCGGCCGAGGAGTCGCCTGCGGCCGAGGAGCCGGCGGAGGCGCCTGCTGACACCGCTGTCGCCGACGCATCGAGTGAGACTGCGGAGGCGTCTGCCGAGGCAGCGACTGAGGCTGCGACCGAAACGGCCATGACTGAGCCAACAGCAGAAACCGCTGCGACGGACGAGTCTGCCAAGCCTGCGGCCGCTGCGGCGTCACCCGAGGATGAAACAGCTGCGGCTACCGACGCGGAGGCAACGGACTCGACAGCGGACGAGGCGCTGGCTGCCGAGACCGACGAGGTTGCCGAAACAGCCGAGCAACCATCCGAGCAACCGGCCGACGAAGCTGTTGCTGAGGACACTGCAGCAACCGACGGCGAGGCTGAGGCAAGCCAGGAAGTGGCCCAGGAGGATACGCCAGCAGCAGCCGAGCCGGAGCCCGCCGCCGAAGCAGCGGCCGAGAAGATCGCATCCAACGAAGCGCCTTCGACGCCGGAGGCGCAGTCGCCTCCGCCACGCACCCCGGGAACCTTCACGCCTCCGGTCGAACCGCGCAGACTCATGCCGAGTCGCCCGCTGCCGACCTGGGGGCCGCAGTTCTCGCCATTGCCGCCGAAGCAAACGTCTAGTGCGCGCTAAAGCCTGGCGCTAACACCGAGCGCTGTCCCTGCAAACGCCACGCCCCCTGAGACACGGGGCTGTGGCGTTTCGCTTTATACCGCTTGTCTTCTCGCCGCCTAGGTCTCGGCAATGCGGCGGTAATAGCGGGCCCGGTAGAGCAGCCGGGCCTGGTCGGCGCCATCTTCAAAACGGCTACGATTGTGCAGCACGTTGTTGCAGACCACCCCCTCGCCAGGAGCGAGTCGGGCCTCGAAGCGCGGTGTCAACGGGTCATCGAGGAGATCGCGGATAGCGGCGACGGCAGCCTGAGTCGCGGCATCGTCCTGCCACTGGATGTTGCGGCGCCGATCGGTATAGCGCAGCGCCAAATGCCCGCGATCGCCGGGGCGAAACACAGGGCCAATGCTGGCCGGCCTGAGTTCGACGCCATCGACGACATTGGGCGGAATGGTCATCGCGGTTGGGCGCGTCAGTGCGCGGATATGGTCGGGGTCGCGCTCGCGCAAGCGGATATAGAGCATCTCGGGATCGATCAGCCCATTGATCCCACCAGCGGCTGCGGGCCGAACGCAGTGCAGGATGAAGGCGCTGATCTGGCGCTGCGGGGCGTTATAGTAGCCATCGGTATGCCAGGCGATCGGGCGATCGGTATAGGGGATATAGCCGCGATGAAAGGCATCCGAGCGCACGCTCAACGAGGTCACGGCATCCTCGTCAGCGCCCGGATTCCGATCGAGCGGGCCGAGCCCGAGCTGCTCGCCGAGCCGGCGCGGGATGGCTTTATCGGGGTCGTCCGCGAGCGGCGTGACATAAACGGCCATGTTGGCGCGGCGACACCGATCGAGAATGGCATCGCGCTCGGCATCGGTGAGCTGCCTTGGGTCGCGCACTTCAACGATCAGCTCTTCGAGCCGTTGCGGCGCTTGGGCGAGCTTCTGGTCGCGCCAGCGGGCATAGTCGTCGGGGTGGTCGAGGGTCAGTAGGTTATCGAGATCAGGCATGGGGTTTTATCAGGTCAATAACACATCGAGTGAGGAGAGGAGCGCGCCTCGCGCCTCGTCTCAGTAGACCTTTGATTATCGTCTGATTATCGTCGCGCTGGATATCGTCTCGAGATGCCCCTGGATTCCCGTCGTCGTGCTGCCTTGGATGCCATTGGGCAGTGCTTACTCAAGGATCGCCGCCGGCTGAACCGTCTGCTGAAGCCCTTGCCTGCCGGAGATGGCGATCGAGCCGCCCTTGAACAAGGCGTGCATCGGGCCGAGCAACAGGCCGCACCACACGCCGATGCCTGGCTGGCGCTGACGCGCGCGATCGAGCAATCGCGCGCGATCGTCGACGCCCGTCGCGCCGCAGTCCCAGAACAGATCCACTTCCCGCCCGAGCTACCGGTCAGCGAGCGCCGCGACGAGATCGCCGCCTTGCTGCGCGAGCATCAGGTCATCGTGCTCTGCGGCGAGACTGGCTCGGGCAAATCGACCCAACTGCCGAAGCTCTGCCTCGAGCTTGGCCGTGGTGTCTTTGGTCGCATCGGTCACACCCAGCCGCGGCGCATCGCCGCGCGCAGCCTAGCGAGTCGGGTCGCCACCGAACTGGGTACCGAACTCGGCAGCACGGTCGGCTACAAGGTGCGCTTCCACGATCGGGTGCGCCCAGAGACGTCGGTCAAGTTGATGACCGATGGCATCCTGCTCGCCGAGATCCAGCGCGACCGCTATCTCAACGAGTACGACACCCTGATTATCGACGAGG
Source organism: Chromatiaceae bacterium (assembly GCA_003562815.1). Lineage (GTDB taxonomy): Bacteria > Pseudomonadota > Gammaproteobacteria > Chromatiales > Chromatiaceae > Lamprobacter. The sequence continues at coordinate 5,278 of PWTO01000231.1, forward strand.
CCCACGAGCGCAGCCTCAACATCGATTTTTTGCTCGGCTACCTGAAGCAGCTGCTACCCAAACGGCCTGATCTGAAGCTGATCATCACCTCGGCCACCATCGACCCGCAGCGCTTCTCCAAGCACTTCGCCGCTGACGGTCGCGCAGGCGATGGCGCAGGCACAGCCGCGCCGATCATCGAGATCTCCGGGCGCACCTATCCGGTCGAGGTGCGCTACCGCCCGCCCGAGGAAGAGCACGCCGGCGAGCGCGACGATGCGATGCAGCAGGCGATCTCCTCGGCGGTCGGCGAGCTGGCGCGGGTTGGGCCCGGCGACGTGTTGGTGTTCCTCTCCGGCGAGCGCGAGATCCGCGAGACCGCCGAGACGCTGCGCAAGCAGCATCCGCCCTCGACCGAGATCCTGCCGCTGTTCGCCCGCCAAGGGCCGGCCGAGCAGGCGCGGGTGTTCCAGCCGCACGGCCGGCGTCGGGTGGTGCTGGCGACCAATGTCGCCGAGACCTCGCTGACCGTGCCGGGCATCCACTACGTGGTCGATCCCGGCTTTGCGCGCATCAGCCGCTACAGCCATCGCAGCAAGGTGCAGCGCCTGCCGGTGGAGCGCATCTCGCAGGCCTCGGCCGATCAGCGCAAGGGGCGCTGCGGGCGGGTCGCCTCCGGGGTCTGCATCCGCCTCTACGACGAGGACAACTTCGCCGCCCGCGCCGAGCACACCGAGCCCGAGATCCGCCGCTCGAATCTGGCGGCGGTCATCCTGCAGATGAAAACGCTCGGCTTCGGCGAGATCGAGCGCTTCCCGTTCGTCGATCCGCCCGATTCACGGCTGATCTCCGATGGCTACCGGACCTTGGAGGAGCTGGCCGCGATCGACGCCGAGGGCCAGCTGACCACGATCGGCAAGCAGCTCGCGCGCCTGCCGGTCGACCCGCGCATCGGTCGCATGCTGCTCGCCGGTGCCGAACACCATTGCCTGCGCGAGCTGACCATCATCGCCTCGGCGCTGGCGGTGCAGGACCCGCGCGAGCGCCCGCTTGAGCAGCAGCAGGCGGCCGATGAGATCCACGCCACCTTCCGCCATCCAGACTCGGATTTTCTGAGCTTCCTGAACCTCTGGGCCTTTCTCGAGACGGAGCGCCGGCATCTGACCCGGCGCAAGTTCCAGCGCCTGTGCAAACAGCACTTCCTGTCCTGGACGCGGGTGCAGGAGTGGCGCGATACCCAGATCCAACTGCATGAACTGATGGCCGAGATGGGCTATCGCGATCGGCTGGGCGGTGACCAGGGCGAGAACGCGAACAAGAACGCCGGCAAGAACCCGGACAAGACCCTGAGCAGACATCAGGCCGAGGGCACCTATGAGGAGGTCCATCGGGCGCTGCTGACCGGGCTGCTCAGCATCATCGGCCGCAAGGATGAGCAGCGCGAGTATCAAGGTGCGCGCGGTGGGCGTTTCTATATCCATCCCAGCTCGGCACTGTTCGCGCTCACGCCGAAGTGGGTCGTCTGTGCCGAGCGGGTCGAGACCACGCGCGATTACGGGCGCATTTGCGCCAAGGTGCAACCGGCCTGGATCGAGCGCGCCGGCAGTCATTTGCTCAAGCGCAGCTACTCGGAACCGCACTGGCAGTCGCGTGCCGGGCAGGTGGCCGCGTTCGAGACCATCACCCTCTACGGTCTCACCCTGTTCAGCCGCCGCCGCATCAACTATGGGCCGATCAACCCGGCCGAGGCGCGCGAGGTGTTCCTGCGCGCGGCGCTGGTCGAGGGTGACTTCGAGACTCGGGCGCCGTTCTGGCGCCACAATCAAGCACTGATCGAGGAGGTGCATCAGCTCGAGGCCAAGTCGCGCCGGCGCGACATCCTAGTCGACGAGGAGGGCATCTACGCCTTCTACAACGAGCGCGTCCCGTCCGGCATCTATTCCAAACCCCAGTTCGAGCGCTGGCTGCGCAAGGCAACGCGCACCACCCCGAAGCTGCTGCACATGGATCTGGAGCAGGTGATGCAGCACGACGCGCGCGCGATCACCGCCGAGCAGTACCCGAATCACTTGCGCATCGGTGCCACCGAGCTGCCGTTGGAGTATCACTTCGAGCCGGGGCAGGAGGCCGATGGCGTCACCCTGGTGCTGCCACAGCCCCTGATCAATCAGGTCTCGCCGGAGCGGCTGCAATGGCTGGTGCCGGGACTGCTCACCGAGCGCATCACCGCGATGCTGCGCGGCCTGCCGAAAACGCTGCGCCGCGCCTTCGTGCCAGTGCCGGATACCGCAGCGCGGGTCGCGGCGCGATTGACCCCCTCGGATCGGCCGCTGGTGCGCGCGGTGGCCGAGGAACTGAAGGCACTGACCGGCGATCAGGTGCCCGAGGATGCTTGGGACGACAGCGCCCTGCCGCCGTATCTGCGCATGAAGGTGCGGCTGGTGGATACGGAGGGGCGCACGCTGGCGCTCGATGACGATCTGCTGCGGCTCAAGCGGCGTCATGCCAGCGGTGACTTGGGTCGTGCTCTGGGGAGTGATCTCGGTGGTCGGAGCGATGATCGGCGCGACGGTCGTGCGTCTACTGGGCTTGGCACCGGCACCGGCACCGGCACCGGCACGAGTGGCGCCACAGCGGCTGGTGTTGGTAGAAGGCCAGTCGGCGCCACGCTCTGGAATCACCCGATCGAGCGCGATGGCCTCAAGCGCTGGGACTTCGGCGACTTGCCCGAACATCTGGATCTGGATCGCGCCGGGATTCGGCTGCGCGGCTGGCCGGCGTTGGTCGATCAAGGCGATGCCGTGGCGGTGCGGGTCTTGGACTCGGAGCAGAGCGCCACGCTCGCGATGCGCGCCGGGCTGCGGCGGTTGATCATGCTCACACTGGGCGGGGATCTGCGCGTGCTGCGGCGCGGGCTCTGCGAGACCGCCGGCGGGCTTGACCGGATGCGTTTGCTGTATGCCAAGGCCGCCCAGCCGCCGGCATCGGCCACGCTGGCAACTGTCACACCGGCAACCGCCGCGTCGGCAACAGCGCTCGCCGTCTCTGACCAGGCAGCGGCCGCAAAGCGGGCCACCAATGGCCCGAAACGTGGCAAGAAGAAGCGCAAGGGTGGCGGCAAGGGCAGCGCTTGTGCGGCGTCCAGTTCAGTTGGCACGGTGCTCGCGGGCGCGGACCTCGTCGATGAGTTGCTGGCGCTGATCCTCGACCTGACCTTTACGGAAGGCCAACCGCCGATCCGCGATCAAGCCAGTTTCGATCAACGCTTGAGCGCCAATCGGCCGCGCTTGTTCTCGGTCGCTCAAGAGGTGTGCGCCCTGGCCACGACCATCCTCAGTACCTACCAGGCCGCGCGCAAGCGATTGGACGGCATCACCCAGGTCCAATGGATGCCCTCGGTGCTCGATATGCGGGCGCATCTGGATGCCTTGGTGTATCGCGGCTTCTTCGTGCAGGTGCCATTCGGCCATTTGCAGGACTATCCACGCTATCTGCGCGCGCTGGAGCAGCGCGCCGAAAAACTGCCGCTGGCGGCCACGCGCGACCGCGAGCGGATGCAGGCGCTGGCACCACTCGTCGAGCGCTGGCGCGAACGCTGGACCGCCGCTGAGTCCGCCGAGCGCGAGGATGAGCGCCTTGACGAGATTCGCTGGATGCTCGAAGAACTGCGCGTCTCACTCTTCGCCCAGCAGTTGGGCACGGCTTATCCGGTCTCGGTCAAGCGCATCGAGCGGCGCTGGCGTGAGCTGGGGCTGTGAGCGAGCGGCAACCGCCAATGCGGATCACAGGCTGGACTCGCTGAGCAGATTGCGCGGCGCGGCGCCCAGGTCGCGCCAGTGCTCGGGGTGGCAGGTGAAGAGCAAGACCTGATGGCGCTGGGCGGCATCGAACAGGATGCGCTTCATCTGTGCGAGCCGGTGGCTGTCGCTGTGCACGAGCGCGTCGTCGAGGATGATCAGGGTCGGCTGGCCGGCTTGCTGTAGCAGATCGGCGTAGGCGAACCGGCTGATCAGGCCGAGCTGCTCGCGGGCGCCAAAGCTGAGCGAATCGATCAGCTCGTGTTCGGTGCCGGCGTTGCCGGTGCGGGTGATCTGGTGCGGGATGAGCTGCTCGTCGACGCTCAGGCCGGCGTGTGGGAACAGCAGCGACAGGTAGCGGTTGATGTGCGTCTGCAGCGGCGCTTGCAGACGTTGGGTGAGTGCCTGTCGCTGCTGTCGTAGCAGCGTCTGTAACAGCGAGAGGGCTTTGGCGCGGCGCTCGAGTGCGTGCACGGCGCGCTCCAACTGCTCGCAGGCGAGCTGGCATTCTGCGCGTTGTTCCTCCAAACCTTCGGCGCTGAGGGCTTCCAAATGGCTTTCGAGCCGGTTCAGCTCCAGCTCGCGCGCCCGCGCCGCGCCCTCGCTCTGCTCGGCACTGCTCGCGAAGCGGGCGACATCCTGCTTCAGGATCTCCGGGCGCGCGGCCTCGATTTGCTGCTGACGCGCCTCGATCCGCTGCGCGAGGGTCTGCTGCTCGGCAAGCGTGTCGGTCAGGGCCTGATTCAGTGAGCGCAGTTGGGTCTGGCGCTCGGGTGCCTCGAGTTCTGCCTGCAAGCGTTGTCGCTCATTGGCGCTGCTGTGCGCCTCGCTCTGCGCGGTGGTGAGCGCGAGCTGATGGTCTTTCTGGGCCTTCTCGGCGAGATCGAGCGCTTGATGCGCCGTCTCGAGCTGAGCCTCTGCTTGGTTGGGGTCCAGCGCCTGAGTGGGTGTTGCCGACCGAGTGTGATCGGCAGGCTTTTTAGTCGATGATTCAGAGGTGGTCTCCAACTCGGTGCTGAGGCTGGCCTGTTGTTGTCGCAGCGCTTGCTGCTGTTGCGCGAGCAGCTCGATGCCCTCGGGGGCGAGTGAACTCAATAGCGCCTGATTGACCTGGATCTTGGTCTTGAGAGACTGCTCGCTCGCCGCGCGTGCCTCGGCTTCGGCGAGATCGGCGACCTTGAGTTGCGCGCGCAGTGCGCTGATGCGTTCGCTCAGGCGCTGATGCTCGCGGGCCAGGGCGCTCAGATCCTCACCACCGGGGATGATCTGGAGTCGGCCAACCTCGGGAATCAGGAGTTCCACTGGCTCAAGCAGCAACTCCTCGCCACTGTCCGCGAGGGGGGTATTGCCCAGCGTCAGCTGCTGCCCGGGCCGCAGCTCGAAGCGGACGCGGGTGGCGATGCCTTGGCGGCGGATCTCGCGTTCGCTGCGGGTTTGCTCGGCGTGGCGCAGCTCCTCGAGCGGGTGCGGGTCGATCTGGTCGCGTTGCAGTTGCTGGCGCTGTTCGAGCAGCTCGGCCTGGACCTTGCGCGCCTGCGCGAGGCTGTGATCGAGCGCCTTGAGTTGTTGCGCGAGCTGCGCGAGGGTTTGCTGGAGGCTGTCTCGCCGCTGTTGTCGTTGCGCCTGCCGCAGGCGAGCGCGGGCTGCTTGGTAAGCGGCTTGGGCGTGTGCCAGGGCCTCGGCGAGGGCGGGTTCGCGGGCGCTGAGGGCGGCGAGC
>PWTO01000170.1 GCA_003562815.1 Chromatiaceae bacterium
AGGCGAGATCGTCAACATCGGTTCTGCGAAGGTCATTCGCTCGAACGGCATCGAAATGGAACGCGACGAGAATGGCGCCCGTGGGATTTTCCTGCGGGCTTTGGTGGATTCGCCCATCCTCCTTGAGGGTGCGCGTTAGCGTATGTTAACGAAACAGAATCAGAACTGAAATGTCCGCGTCTTCCACAGCTATCGATCTCGCACGGCTGTTCAAACTCCGCCTCGTCGTCGCCCGTCACGGCGAGATGGACGCGGCCCGCTGGTGGAATACCAACGGCATCCTCGGTCGTCGCGGCGATATGGTGCTCAAGCGCGGCTTCCCGTCGACCCACTCGTTCGCTCAGGCGCGCATCGCCTTTGCCGTTGCGCGCAGTCGGTGCCATGAGCTCTTCGATCCACCGGGCAGCATGACGTTGTGGAATTTGCCCGCCGACATCGAGGACCAGTTCGACGAACGTTGGCAAGACTGGCTGGACGAAGGCGACCAGTGGGAGCCGGTTTTCGCCAAGCTCTCCGAGACGGAGCCCGGCGATCTCCTGCGTATGCTCGAGGCCTTCGATCTGATCGACCAGAGCCAGGTTGAAGCCGTTGGCAAGCTTCGCCGAGCCGCAGAGGGCCGATCGGTCCCGCTCGCCGGAACGCATTGTCCTGATGACGATGTCATCACGCTGCTCGCCGCCGGCTTTGCCCGCAGTGAGCCGGGTAGCCCCGCCATCCCCTATGCCAGGATCGAGGATTGAGCATGGCGGCTCGCGGTCAGATCACCTCACCGCTTGCGATCAAGGGCGCCCTGATTGACGAGACCTATCAGGTGTTCGCCGCCTGGGACTTTGCGCGCTCCAAGACCGAGAACCTCAAACGGGCACGGGAGAGCAACACCATGGGCGCCGGAAGCGCCCATTGGGCGAACAACGTCTCCTGGGCACTGAGTCGGCGTTTCGATCCCGCCGGCTGCGACAAACCTCTGGTCGAGCTCGCCAAAGCCGGCTGCGACCGCGAGCGCTGGAAACCGCTGCTGCTCTACCATCTGACACGCAACGACGTGCTCGTGCGCGATTTCCTTATCCATTGGCTGTTCCCGCAGTTTCGCGCCGGCGCCTATCGCCTGCGCGCCGACGATGTCATCGCCTATCTCAAGGGTCTGCGCCGGATGTCCGGTCTCGCAGGGTCCGGAACCTGGAGCGACAACACCCAACAGCGAGTCAGCTCCGGGCTACTGCGCCTCGCCACCGACTTCGGTCTGCTCAAGGGCTCGCAGATCAGAGCCTTCGCCTCCTACCACTTGCCGGAGGACAGCTTCCTCTACCTGCTGCATGCCATGATGGGCCGCGAGTCCAACGCCCGGCGCGTCATCGACGCCGAGGATTGGCGCCTGTTTTTGATGGAGGCTGAAGACGTTGAGCGTGAACTGTTGCGCCTGCACCAGTTCCGCCGGATCGAATACGACGTTGCCGGGTCCCTCGCCCAGATCAAGCTGCCCGCCGCGTCGGCGGCAGACTTTGCCAGGGAGCTGCACTGATGTCCGACTGGCGAACGCGCCTAACCCAACAGCTCGAGCCGGACTTGCGCCTTGCTGATCCCAGAACGCAGATCAGTGCCTACCATGACATGCCCTACGCCATCTTCCACTACCCACCGGAAGATGAGTTCGTTGTTCGTCAGGAAACCAGCCTCCTGAAGACGCGCCTGGAACAGATTGGCAAGCGCATGACGCTCATTTCGCTAGCCGACTGCCTTGCCGAAGCACTCGACGCCGAAGGTATGGGGCCAGACATCCTCGTGGAAACCGAGGCGTCCGTCGGCCTGGATGCCACGGTGGAGACCGTCTTCGAGATCCTCAGCGAGTACCAGCCGCTTGATGACCTGGTCGCGCGCCGCGTCCCGGAAGATGCCGAGCCGCAGCGTGACGTCGTCTTCATCGTCCGCGCCGGCGCGCTCTTCCCCCTGTATCGCACCTCCGCGCTCCTCGAACAGCTCAAGGGCAAACTGCACGTCCCCGCGATACTCTTCTATCCCGGCCTCCTCGACGGAGCCGCTGGCCTGCGCTTCATGGGCGTGCTGGACGCGGAGCACAACTACCGGCCGAAGATCTATTGAGGACGACGATCATGACCGCTGAGACCATCAAGGAACTGTTCGCCAGCGACATCGAGCGCCGCATCGAGGAGGTCATCAAGGTCGACCAGGCCGACGAGACCATCATCCGCGATGAGCTGCGGGAATACGTCGTCACCGACTCCATCCGCGGCCACTTCCGCCAGGTCTTCGATCACTACCAGACCACCTGGCAGAAGCCCAACGAAGGCATCGCCGTCTGGGTCTCGGGCTTCTTTGGCTCCGGTAAGTCCAGCTTCGCCAAGTACCTCGGCCTTGGTCTCGCCAATCGCGACATCCTTGGCCAGGGCGCCGGAGACCTGCTCGGTGAGCGCTGCGCTGATCCACAGATCCAGGTGCTGCTCAAGACCATCGCGGAGCAGATCCCGACCGACGCGGTCATCTTCGACGTCTCCACCGACCGCGGCATCCGCACCGGCAATCAGGGCATCACCGAGATCATGTACCGGCTCTTCCTCCAGAGCCTGGGCTACGCACGCGATCTCGACCTCTCGGAACTCGAGATCACACTGGAAGAAGAGGGCCGGCTGGACAGCTTCAAGGTCAAGTACAACGAGGTCTTCAACAAGGACTGGGACGTCGAGAAAGGCAAGATCGCCATTGCCGTGCAGCAGGCCAGCCGCGTCATGCACGCGCTTGAGCCCGACACCTACACCACCGCCGACAGTTGGCGCGCTTCGGCG
>PWTO01000067.1 GCA_003562815.1 Chromatiaceae bacterium
CGGACCTTAAACGCACGCAAGAGTCGAGTCAGACTGTTTCGGCAGCATCGGTGTTGACGGCGTGAACATGCGAGAGATAAGCGTAGATTGTGCTGATTATCTCAAGCATTTATGAGCGGCCCGAAGGCCCGTTATCCTAACACCGGCTGCTACACTGATCCCCTCAACATCGAGGCAAGACGACCATGGCCACCACACTCGAGGACGTTTGGGCGCTGTTCAGGGAGACTGATCGGAAGTTTCAGGACACGGATCGGCTCATCGGCGAGCTGCGCGAGCAGTCGCGAGAGACCGATCGCAAGTTTCAAGAGACGGATCGCCGGTTTCAGGAGACCGATCGCAAGTTTCAAGAAACCGACCGTCGCTTCCAGCAAACCGAGAAGCTGCTGAATACCATCGGTCGCCAACTCGGCGAGCAAGGCAACCGACTCGGCGACTTCGTCCAGGCCATGGTCAAGCCCGCCGTCGTGCGGCTGCTGCGCGAGCGCCAGTTGCCGGTGCATCAAGTCCTGAGCAACCTGCTGGCGTTCGACGACGAGGGCTGCCCGCTCATGGAGATCGATCTGCTGGTGGTCAACAGCGAGGTGGCGGTCGCCGTGGAATGCAAATCCTATCTCGGGGTCGATGACGTGCGCGAGCATCTGGAACGGCTGGCGCGGTTCAAGGACTGTTTTGGCCAATACGCCGGCTGCAGGCTCCTCGGCGCGGTCGCGGCCATGGTGCTGCCCGACGATGTCGGACGTTATGCCTATCGGCAAGGCTTATTCGTGCTCGCCCAATCGGGCCATGGGATCGCGATCCGCAACGATGCGCGCTTTGAACCGCGTTACTGGTAGCCGAGAGCGGCTCGGCGGGAACCGGCACGCGTCAGTAGCACGCGCGCGCCTCAATGCACTCGAACGCCTCGGCCTGGCGGCGGTGACGCTCCTGCTGTGCCTGCAACTCTACCTCGGCATCCTCTTAGGCCGCGCGCAACTCGATCTGCCGGCGCTCGCGCGCGCGTTGCGCAAAGCCGGGCTCTCGGTGCTGCCGGCGCTGACCCTGATCGCCGCCGCCGCCGGCGTCATCCTCGGCCATCAGGCGGCGCGGCTGCTCGCCGAGATCGATCTGCCCGGCCTGATCCTGGTGCCGGTGATCTACGCGGTGGTCATGGAGCTGATCCCGCTGCTGGTCGGCATCCTGGTCGCGGGTCGGGCCGGCGTCGCGCTCGCTGCCCGGCAAGCGACCCTGGTCTCCAGCGGTCAGGTCGATGGGCTCTTGGTGAGCGGCATCAACCCGATCCAGTTCACCACCGGGCCGGTGCTGCCGGCAATGCTGGCGATGTCCTTCGCGCTCTGCGTGTGGGGCAATCTGGTCGCGCTGAGTGCGGTGCTGCTCTGGCTGGTGGTGGTGGCCGATGTGCCGCTCTATCTCTTCAACGAGGCGCTGCGTCAAGCCCTGGCCCCGAGCGATCTGCTCGAAGCGCTCGGCAAGCCGCTCCTGTTTGCGCTCGTGATCGCCTTGGTCGCGACCGCCAATGGCATCGCCGCCGGTCGCGACGTGGCCGGCGTCAGCCAGGCTGCGACCGACACCATGATCGGTGCCGTGACCGCGATCCTGCTCATCGACCTCGCCTTTGTGCTGGCCCCCTGATCATGGACGTCGCTACCCCCCTGATCGAGCTTCGGCAGGTCTTCCAGCATGTCAACGGCCGCCGCGCGCTCAGCGATCTTTCGCTGACGGTGCACCCAGGCGATGCGCTGCTGCTGATCGGTCCGAATGGCGCCGGCAAGAGCCTCACGCTGCGACTCATCCTCGGCCTGGACCCGCCTTCGTCCGGCTCGGTGCGGCTGTTCGGGCAGGAGCTGGCGCGCTTGAACGATGCGCGGATGAATCGCCTGCGCGGTCGGCTCGGCGTGGTGTTGCAGGGCGGCTCGCTCTTGGATGAACTCACGGTGCTGGAGAATTTGCTCCTGCCGATGCGCGCGCAGGCGCATGGGCGCGCGCGCCTCACCCGCGCCGCCCGTTTGGCGATTACCCAGTTGCAGCTCGATGGCATGGAGCATCAGTATCCGCGTGCGCTGTCGCTCGGGCAGCAACGTCGCGCCGAATTGGCACGCGCGCTGATCGATCAACCCGAGCTATTGATCTGCGATGGGCTCAGCGACGGGCTCGACCAGCCAGCGCTGCGCGATATCCTGAGCATCTTGCAGGTGCAGCGCGAAAGCCGGGGGCTGAGCATCCTCGCCACCGATAATGGGATGCTCGGGTTCATCGGCGCCGAGGATCGCGTGGCGGTCATGGATCGCGGCCGGCTCCTGTTTGCGGGCACCCGCGCGGGATTGGAGGCGCACCGTCGCGACGATCTCGAGCTGCGCACCATTTTTGAAGGTCACCCCTAGCCGCCGCGTTGTCGGCCGATCACCCGCATGAGCAGGTTAAACCGTCTTTATTCCCCCCCCGAACTCGGCGCTCCAGGTCAGCGCCAGGCCCAAGACCGGCATCGCGACCTGACGCTGGCGGGACTCTTCGTGCTCTTGATGGCCGGCGTGGTCGTGGCGACCCTGCTGTTGCTCGCCCCCGGCCTGTTTGGCGGTTATCACCTGCGCGCCTACTTTCTCACGGCAGAGGGTCTCGACAGCGGCATCGAGGTGGTGCAGGAGGGCTTTGCGATCGGCCGGGTGCGCGCGCTGGCACCGGTCTTCCAGCGCGACCCCGACCGCAGCGATTGTCCGCAGCCGAGCGGCGCACGCGCAACCGACCTGCCCTGCTTCCGCGCCATGCTGCACATTCAGCAGGCCTGGCCGGTGCCCGCCGACAGCGTCGCTCAACTCGCCTCGGCTGGCTTGTTGCGCGGCAACATCATCCGCATCATCCCCGGCACCCAGGACGACATCCTGCGCCCTGAGAGCGCCATCCCGACGATCGCGCGCGAGCCCGATCTGGGGATGCAGATCGCCGCCGCGCTGGACCAGGCTCAGCGCACCCTCGACGAGCATATTCGCCCCACGCTGGCACGCCTGCAAGCGCGTCTCCAGGGCGTGTTGGCGATGTTTGGCGAGCAGCTCGACAACGGCGACCCCGGTGCCGACCCTGGCACCGGTCTTGGCGCCGATCTCGGCCGCGGGCTGGGCGCGGTGCTGGAGAACCTGGTCCAGCTCAGCGCCGACATCGAGCAGAGTATCGATCCCGCGCAGATCCAGGATATCCTGAGCGCCGTGCAGCGGCTCGCCGACAACCTGGCGAGCGTGTCAGCGGCCTTGCCGGCGCGCACCGACGACATCCAAGATGCCGTCGCCCGCTACGGCGCGCTCGCCGACGAACTCCGGGGCTTGGTCGAGAGCAGCCGGCCGAGCGTCGAGGGCTCGCTCGACGATGTGCACTATGTGCTACAAGAGCTATCGGCGGCCTTGGCGCCGATCCTGACCAACATCGAGAACGCCTCGCGCCATCTTTCGGCACTCGCGCGCGACCTGCGCGAGGAACCCGCCTCGCTGCTGCGTGGCCGCCCGCAGGAGGATCAATCCCCATGGTTCGAGCGTTGATGCGCTTCCTCGGCGGGCAACGGCCACCGTCCCGCGCCCTGGGTCCGGCCTTGGCGGGCGGCCTGTTCCTGCTGAGCGGCTGCGGCTCGGGACCGCCAGCGCGCGAATATTTCTACAGCCTGCAGCCCGAGATCAGCGTCGCGCCAAGCGCCCAGAGCATCCCCGCCACCTTGCTGGTGACGCCCTTGGGATCGCGCGGTTTCCTGGGCGGCACCCAGATCGTCTTTCGCACCGCCGAGCAACCGCTGCAGGTGCAGCGCTATGACGATTTCCTCTGGGAGGCCGTCCCGGGGCACGCACTCGCCGAGGCGCTGATCGCCGCGCTGCGCACCGCCAACATCTTTGCTTACACGCTGTCGATCGCCGACCGGGCGCGGGCGGACTTTATGCTCAACGGCGAACTCACGCGCTTGGAACATCAACCAACCGCCGATCCGCCTGCGGTGAGCCTGGCATTGAATCTCACGCTCGTCGCCAGCCACAATCGGGCCACCCGCTTCGCACGGACCTACAGCGGCACCGAGCCCACCACGGCGAGCACCCCCGAGGCGATGGCGCGCGCCTTCAACCGCCTGAGCGGACGCCTGCTCTCCGAAGCCGTGCGCGATCTCCAGCGTCAGGTGCCACGGCTCGCGCGTGACGCGGCGGGGCGCGACTGAGCCTTGTACCGGCGCAGCACCGACCCCTTCGCGAGGCTCATGCCGGCCGAGATCGGTCGCATGCCGGTGGCCTGGCACCAGCTGCGCATTCCAGGGCCACCGCGCGCCTTTGCGCTGCGCCCGGAAGAGCAGCATGGCAACACGCCGATGGAGCGCTTCCGGCGCCGCTGCATTCAAGTGCTGGAGATACCAGAGACCGCCGCGAAGCCCAGGGACCGCCTCGCCCTGATCGACAAGGCCGCGCCGCACGCCCTCTTCGACCTGATGCTGAGCGAGGTCTCGCCGCCGAGCGCGGAGCACCCTTCGAAGGCCGATGCCAGCGCGGTGGCACCGGCCACCGGCCGCATCCTCTGGCAGACGGCGGCGAACTTTCGCCGCTTCGTCGCCAATCCCGCGATCCGGCGCGCGTTCGACCTGGAGGGCGGCTGGCCGCAATTGGCGCTCAACTGCGATCCCCACACCAACGATCGCGAGAGTGTGCAGGCGCTCAAGCAGTTTCACCTGCACTTGATCTACTGGCGCGCTTGCGAACTGCAGCCATTGCAACAGGCCGAGCGGCTCGCCGACCAGCGCGACCCTGACCTGGTTCGGCAGTGTCTCGACCCCCTCAGCTTCCTCGGCCCGGCGCTGTTGCACCAGCGCCTTGCCCGTCTCGATCTCGCGCGCGCGGGCGTCAACCTGTTGCCGCCCGACCCGGCCGCGACCTGCGCTGGCCGACAGCCGTTGGGCTGCTTGCTGCAACTCGCGCACTGGGACGTGCTCGCGACAGCGGCCTTCGAGCAACTCATCCGTAGCCTGCATCGCTGTCTCGTCGAGACCGCGACCCTGCTGCTGAGGGCGTTCACCGGCGCCGCGCAGCCGCCCGCGCCTTGGCGGCGTCATCGGCTCCTGCCCCGCGCGCGGATCGCCGAGCAGCTCGGCCGGCTTGGTCTCGGCGCCGAGAACGAAGCCGGTCTGCTCGCCTTGGCCCAACGCCTGCACGATCTCCCCGCCCCGGTCGCCGAGTCTTTGCGGCGCGCCTCGGCCGCGCGACGCATGCGCTGCATGACCCTGAACCAACCTGCCTATAGCCTGACGCTCAGCCCTATGGATGCGCGCGGCACCGAAGCCAGCGCCGACGATGGGCCGCTGTTGTTGAGCCTTCAGGTCAAGCTCCTATCCGGCATCGGCGGTGCTGGGCTACTCTCGTTTCCCGCGCTCCCGAGCGTTCGGGTGCTGCGCGCCCAGGGCTGCTTTACCGAGGCGCACTGGCAGCGCCGCGCCGACTTTCAGCGTCGCTTCGCGCTCTACAACAGCCGCGCCTTGCAGGCACCCAGCGCTGGCAACGCCGGGCTAGCATGCGGGCCGATTGGGCGGCTGCGAAACTTTGCCACGGGTTGGTCGCGCTAGCGATGGACGTCGCCGTCCATGCCCATCTGTGGATCCTCGTCTCGCTGCTGTCGGCCTTCTTCCATGCCTCGCGACTTGCGGTCACCAAGCACCTGAGCCTGAGCCTGTCGGCACGCGCGCTCACGCTCTACGTGAACCTGGCCAGTCTGCTGGTCACCCTGCCGTTGGCGATCTGGTATCACCAGTTCCCGTTCGCCGATCCGGTCTATGTCGGCGCGGTGCTCTTCGGCGGGCTGCTCTCCGGCCTCGGCGGTTGGTCGCTGAACGTGGCCATCTCGCGCAGCGAGATCTCGCTGGTGGGGCCAATCCTGACGCTGACGCCGGCGTTCGTGATCGTCATCGAGTGGCTGCTCACCGATGCCCTGCCGGGTCCGCTCGGCTTCGCCGGCATCGGCTTGCTGATCGTCGGCAGCTACGTGCTGTCGCTCGGCAGCGAGGCGAGGGGCTGGCAGCAACCGCTGCTGCGCCTGATCGCCAATCCCGGCAGCGCCTTCACGCTGACGGCGACCTGTTGCTTCGCCGCCGCCTCCACCCTCGGGCGCATCGGCATCGAGCGCTCCGATCCGCTTTCCTTCGCGGTGGTGGTCGCGGTGGTCAATCCCCTCGTCCTGTTCACGCTGTTCAGCCTCCAGGACCGGCGCTTCTATCGCGAGGTCTTGCCCCCGGATCTGGCCCGCCAGACCAAGCCGTTGCTCCTGCTCGGGCTGCTTTTCGCCTTGATGCGCATCGCCGATCAGATCGCGCTCAGCATGACGCTTGCCAGCTATGCGATGGCGGTGAAACGGGCGGCCGGGATGTTCTCGGTGCTGATCGGGCGCTGGTTCTTTGCCGAGGGTGGCACCCGCACCAAGTTGCTCGGCAGCGCCATCATGCTGCTCGGCCTGTTCGTGCTCACGCAGCTCTAGCCTTTCAGCCCGAGGCGATCCGATCGACATCGACCGAGACCTCAAGGCTGTGCTCGCCGCCGCCATAGAACACCCCGCGCACCGGGGTCACGTCCTGATAATCGCGCCCAATCGCTGTGGTGATGTACTGATCGCTGATCGGGCAATCGTTGGTCGGATCGAGATCGACCCAGCCGCCGGTCTCGCGCGCCTCCGGGCAGTAGATCGCCAGCCAGGCATGCGAGGCATCGGCCCCGCGCAGCTTCGGCTGACCGGGCGGTGGCAGCGTCTCGAGGTAGCCACTGACATAGCGCGCCGCCAGGCCGAGCCCGCGCAGCGCGGCGATCGCCAGGTGGGCGAAGTCCTGACAGACCCCGCGACGCTGTGCGAGCACCTCGGCGAGCGGAGTGGCGACCGTGGTCGAGGTGGGGTCGTAGTCGAAGTCGCGGTGGATGCGGCTGACCAGATCCAGGGCCGCTTCCAACAGCGGTCGCTCCGGGCTGAACGACGCGCGCGCGTAATCGGTCGCGAGCGGGTTCAGCGCCGCCGCCGGCGACGGCAAGGCGAATAGGCGCGCCGAGGTGCCCTCGGCGGCGCTCAGCGGCAGCGATTGCACCCGCGCCTTCTCCCAGGGTTGGGTCGCGGTGGGCTCCGGCAGCGGCGGCGCCCAGACCTCGATCTCTGCGCTCGCGGTGATCTCCAGTTGCAGATGCGACTGCTGGATCGAGAAATAACTGACGCGATTGCCGAAGAAGTCGCGATGCTCGCGCACCACCGAGGGCCAGGGATTGATCCGCAGGTTGGCCATTGCGCAGCGCTGATACGGCGTCTCGCGCGGTTTCAGATGGGCGACGCTGTGGCAGAGCGAGACCGGATCGCCGTAGCCATAGCGGGTCAGGTGGGTGACTTGGTACCTCATCGCGCGCCTCCTTGGCGGCTGCCAGTCGCATCGAATCTCGTCGCCTCAGCCTCGGAGCGCTGCCCGATCAGATGATGGGGCTGCTCCTCGTGGCGGAAGTATTGCGCGGTGATCGCATCCGAGAGGGCGCTGATCGAGGTCTCGACGCTCGCCAGCAAGCCATCGAGGGCCTCGCGTCGGCGCCCGCCCTCGCTCGCGCGCGCGAGCAGATCCAGCTCGGCCAGGCGCAGCTCGGTGATCGCCCGCATCAGGATGCGCTGCGCGGGCGTGCGGCGCGTCGATAGGCTGTCGCCGGGCATCTCGTCGACCAGCAGCGACAAACGGGCGATCTGATACGCGAGGGCGCGCGGATTGGCCTCATCCTGCAAGACCAGATCCAGCATGGCGCCAACGCGGGTGCCGGCCTGGTAGCGGCGCCGGTAGGTGATCAGGCTGTCGGTGACGCCGAGCACCGCCTCGACCAACATCGACTCGCCGGGGTCGGGGCTGACGCTGACCAACGTCGAACGCAACAGGGACGCCGTGTGCAGGCCACGCTCCAAGCGTCGCCCGGCCTCGAGGAAGTGCCAGCCCTCGTTGTGGGTCATGTTCTCGTGGGTCAGCGCCGAGAAGGCGACCAGCGAGGTGATCAGCGGATCGAGCAGATCCAAGGCCCGGCCCAGTCCACGCGGCGGCGCCTGGGTGAGCAAGCGTTGCCGGCGCTCGATGTCGTTGGTGACCCGCCAGGTGTCGTTGGACAAGCGCTCGCGCACCGACCAGGCCGCCTGCCCGAGCGCCTGCAGGGTCTGCGGCAGGGCACCGACGCGCTTCTGATCGCTGATCAGCGAGAGCACCTCGGGCACCGGTTGCGCCAGCCGTTCGGCGGCGCCCTCGCCGATGAAGCCGGGAAAGCTCTGGGTCTGCTGCGTCAGCGCCGCCAGCAACAGCTGCAGGCAGCCATCGGCATCGGTCTCATCGGCCAGACTGCTGCGCTCGGTGATCTGGATGATAACGATGCGCAGCAGTCGCACCAGCCCCTCGGCGCGCTCGGCATAACGGCCGATCCAGAACAGATTGTCGGCCACCCGCGACGAGACCTCGCTCTCCTGCACCACCGCCGGCACCACCGCTGGCGCCTTCGCATCCGGGCTGACGATCAGCGTCTCCTGGCGCTCTGGCTCGCTGGCCAGCACCCAGGTGTCCTTGCCCAGCCCGCCGAGCTGATTGGAGATCATCGGCGTGTCCGGGTCGAGGGCGATGCGGCTCAGGCCACCGGGCATCACCGCGTAGCCTTCTTCCTCGCTGACCAGGAAACTGCGCAGCACGAAGGGGCGCGGCTCGAGCGCGCCCTGGATGTAGGCCGGCGCGCTCGAGGGCTGCACCTCCTCTTGGGCGACATAGCGATGCGGCTCGCGCCGAATCGCCGCGATCAGCTCATCGCGCTGCGCGGGCTCGAGTTTGGCCCCGAACAGGCAGCGCTGACCGACCGGATTGCCGGCGGGCTTGATCACGAGATGATCGAGGTTGGCGATGACGAAATCCCGCGCCTCGCGCTGGCCGCACCACCAGGTCTGAAGATGCGGCAGCAGCAACGACTCACCCAGCACATGCTCGCACAGCGCTGGCAGGAAGGCAGTGAGCCCCGGATGTTCGAGCACACCGCTGCCGAGGCTGTTGGCAACCCCGAGGTTGCCGGCGCGCACCGCCTGCAGCAGACCCGGCACGCCGAGCAGCGAGTGCTCGTTGAGTTCGAGCGGATCGCAGTTGGCGTCATCGACCCGACGCAGCAGCGCATCGATGCGCTCCAGGCGCCCGAGCGTGCGCAGCCAGAGCGCGCCGTCGCGCGCCGAGAGGTCGCTGCCTTGCACCAGGTTGAAGCCGAGATAATTGGCCAGGTAGGCGTGCTCGAAATAGGCCTCGTTGCGCGGTCCGGGGGTGAGCACCGCGACCCGCGCATGCGCGCCATGCCGGGGCGCGATCCGGGTCATGGCCCGGCGCACCGAGCGATAGAAGCCGGCGAGCCGGTGTACATGGCTGTCGCGGAACAGGCTCGGCATCACGCGCGAGAGCACGACCCGATTCTCCAGCGCGTAACCGCTGCCAGACGGGCTCTGGGTGCGATCGCCGATCACCCGCCAGGCACCGCTCGCATCGCGGGTGAGATCGGCGGCGTAGAGCACCAGGGGCCGATCGTCCGCCATCGGCGCGCCGTGACAGGGGAGCAGGTAGCCCGGAAAGCCATCGATCAATTCCGGCGGCAGCAAACCCTTCCCGATCAGCGTGCGCGGACCATAGAGGTCGAGCAGGATGGCATTCAGCAGCTCGGCGCGCTGAATCAGCCCCCGCTCCAGAACGGCCCACTCCTCGCCGCGGATCAGCAGCGGCAACGGGTCCAGCTCCCAGGGCCGCGACATGCCCTGCGGATCGCCGTAGATGTTGTAGGTGATGCCATTGTCGCGCACTAGGCGGCGCGCCTCCTGCCAACGGCTGTCGATGCCCTCGGGTCCGAGTTCGCGCAGCGCCTCGATCAGATACTGCCAGTGCGGTCGCAGCCCGCCGTCACTGGCGCGCATTTCGTCGAACTGACCAAGGTTGGGGCGATAGGCATCCCCCAATCGCAGCGGCGTTGGCGAGAGAGTTGCAGGGGTAGCAGCCATCGGTATCAATAGAGGTAGGGGATAAATTTGCGCACGCGCTTGGCATACGCGCGATACTCGGGATGGCGTTCGCTCAGCCAGGCCTCCTCCTTGCGCGCCTTGACATCGAAGAACAGGAAACCGACGATCGACAACAGCAGATGCGCGAGGCTGAGCGTATACAGGGTCCAGGCCAGCGCGGCGCTCAGCAGACTCGTATAGAGCGGATGGCGCACCAGCGCGTAGACGCCATGTTGCACCAACCGATTATGATCGACCGGATAGGGCAAGGGCGTCAGATAATCGCGGATATGATGAGAGCCCAGGGCCGCCAAGACCAGCGCCGCGAGCGCGAAGGGCACGGCAAGGATCAGCCGCGGCAACAGCAGATCGGCAATCAGCACTGGCGAGAGGCCCGGATGCCACACAGGGGTGACGGCAAAGAGGAGCATCAACGCGAATTGAATCGCGACGAGCAGCTCGCCGCGACGACCGAAGCTGGGTTGCGGGTTGGGTGAAGTCATAAATATAGCGAGTTCTCTTTGAGGCAAAGTAGGGCTTAAATTAGGATCAAGTCAATTCGACGCAAGTGGCTACAATGCCTCATAATATCCGCGAATCATCGAAGCCATTAGCTTGCGTTGGGCATCGAGAAATTCGCGGTAATTAGCGGCTTTTACCTCACCGATAAAATCAGGAATAGCATTTTCGGTCAAATTGGTTTCAAGGTCAGTCTGATTCGTGATTTCACCAATCCGAGTTACA
>PWTO01000040.1 GCA_003562815.1 Chromatiaceae bacterium
CCGCGCGCGCCGAACCGCATCGATTGGGAAGAGCGCGACCTGCTCAAGACCGCCGGCCGCCAGCTCGCGGTCTATGTGGCGCTGGTGCGCACCCAGGAGGCCTTGCTCGAGGCGCGCCAATTCGAGGCCTTCCACCGCCTGACCGCTTTTCTGGTGCACGATCTCAAGAACGTCTCCGCGCAGCTCTCGCTGATCTGCTCCAATGCCGAACGCCATCGCGATAACCCCGAGTTCATCACCGATGCCTTTCGCACCATGGGCCATGCCCGCGATCGACTCGACCGCACCCAGGCGCAGCTGCGCAACGTGCAGTCCAACGCAGCGTCGGCGCCGCGACAGCGGATCGCGTTGGCCAAATTGCTGCAGGAGGTGGTCGCCGAAAGCCAAAACGCACGCCCCGTACCGGCCCTTGAGATCCGCCAAGCGGTCGAGTTGCACGCCGATGCCGAAGGCCTTAAAAATGTCGTCCAGCATCTGGTGCGCAATGCCCAGGAGGCGACCCCGGACGACGGCCAGGTGCATCTGAGCCTCGACGCCGATGAGCGCTGGGCGCAGGTGCAGGTGCGCGATACCGGCTCGGGGATGGACGACGACTTCATGCGCCGACGCCTGTTTCGGCCCTTCCAGACCACCAAGGGCAATGCCGGCATGGGCATCGGCCTGTATGAGGCGCGCGATCGCATCAACCGCATGGGCGGTCGCATCGAGGTCAACAGCGAACTCGGCAAGGGCAGCCTGTTCACAGTCTGGCTGCCGCAGCAACAGCCAGCACCGAGCACGCCCGCTTCTTCTCACAGCAGGTGATCCAACCATGCCTTCTTCCGCAAAACAGCCGCCGAAATTGCTGATCGTCGAAGATGACAGCGGTCTGCAGAGCCAACTGCGCTGGTGCTTCGATGGCTACGAGATCCTCCAGGCGCAAGACCGCGCCAGCGCCATGAGCCAGGTGCGACGCCATCAACCGCCATTGGTGACGCTCGATCTCGGTCTACCGCCGGACCCGGCCAATGCCACCGAGGGCATGGCGCTGCTGGAAGAGATCCTCGCCGCCACCCCGCAGACCAAGGTCATCGTCGTCACCGGCAACGATGACCGCGCCAATGCCCTGCGCGCCGTCGCCCTCGGGGCCTACGACTACTACATCAAGCCGGTCGATGCCGATGCCCTGCGTCTGATCGTCGATCGCGCCGCCCAACTGTTCGCGCTGGAAGCCGAGAACCGCAAGCTCGCGCAGCAGAGCACCTCGCCGCTGCAGGGGCTCATCACCGCCGACCCCGGCATGCTCAAGGTCTGCCGCATGATCGAGCGCGTGGCGCCCTCGGACGCCACCGCCCTGCTGCTCGGCGAGAGCGGCACCGGCAAGGAAGTGCTCGCCCGTGGCCTGCACCAACTCAGCCCGCGCGCCAAGCAGCCCTTTGTCGCGCTCAACTGCGCCGCTATCCCCGAGAATCTGCTCGAGAGCGAGCTGTTCGGCTATGAAAAAGGCGCCTTCACCGGCGCCACGCGCCAGACCATCGGCAAGATCGAGCATGCCGACAAGGGCACCCTGTTCCTCGACGAGATCGGCGATCTGCCGATGAATCTGCAGGCGAAGCTGCTGCGCTTTTTGCAGGAACGCGTGGTCGAGCGCCTGGGCGGACGCACGGAAATCCCGGTCGATATACGCGTTGTCGGAGCGACCAACAAGCATCTCCATGACTTGATCGAAGCCGGACAATTCCGCGAGGATCTCTACTACCGCATCAGCGAAATCTCGATCGAGATCCCGCCCCTGCGCGAACGCCAGGGCGACCCCAGCCTGCTCGCCCATGCGCTGCTTGAGCGCTTCCGTCAAGACCAGCGTAAAACCAGCCGACTGGGCTTTTCCGGCGAAGCCCTCAGCGCCATCGAAGCCTATCCGTGGCCGGGAAACGTGCGAGAAATGGAAAATTTGATCCGGCGCGCGGTGATCATGGCGGACGCTCCCCTCATCCAAGCCGAGGATCTGGGGCTGCCGGCACCCACCGAGCAGGATGAACGCATCGGCTTGCGCGAGATTCGCGATTCGGCCGAGCAAGAGGCGGTGATCAAGGCCATGGGCCGCTGTAACGGCAACATCGCGCAGGCCGCCGATCTGCTGGGCATCACTCGGCCAACGCTGTACAACCTGCTCGATAAATACGGTCTTCGCCAATAGCGTGGCACGCGCCACGCTGGAGGCGGCTCTTGCATCAGGCGGGCATCAAGGCGGGCTCGGGTTGCTGACAGAAGCGCAGCCCAGCCTCTAGGCTGTTATTCACAAAGACCACGACGGCCTCGCAGATGCCTTTGCCGGGCACCACCACGCGGACCTCGGTTCCCGGCTCGGGCGCCTCGATTTGATGCAGCGCCACGCGCGCGCCACCGAGGGACACATCGATCAGGCGACAGGGCGCGGTAAAGCCCTGAATCCAGATCTCGCTCAGCTTGTTGACCATCTTACGTTGAAACCGGCGACGATCCGAATGATCGGCCTCCCCTTCCAAATCGCGATTGCGCAGACTCCAGGCGGAGGCTGCGTCTCGATGGACCTCGTTCAGGGAGTAGGCATAGATCGTTGCTTGTGCCGAGGACTCGACGGGCGGCGCACCCAGGCGATCGATGATCGCCGAGACGAAGCGCGGCGAGACCATCTCGAATTCTGCTTTGGTCGCCAGATCCGCGCGCAACTGATCGTGGATCTTGTTCAGCACCTGAAGCCGTTGCTCCCAGTTGCCATGCTCAAGAGCAGAGACCCAGAAATCGGCCAGTTCTTCGATGAGTGGCGCCAGTTTTTC
>PWTO01000186.1 GCA_003562815.1 Chromatiaceae bacterium
TCTGCGTGCCGAGTTCCGGCGCGAAGTGCGCGCAAACCAGCGCGTTATAAGCATCGTTATTGCCAGCTGCGAGCAGCGTGCCATAGGCGCCCAGTTCCAGCGCGTATTCGGCATGCTCCGAAAGCACCTCGCCGAAGTAGATCGGCACCCCAGCCAGGCGCGCGCTGCGCAGCCGATGCCAGGCGTTATCGACCACGATTGCTGGCACCTCGCGTTCGTGCAGGGCCTTGGCCAGGCCATTGCTCCAGGCCGTGCCGCCGGCAATGATGAGGCCACCGCGCCGCTGTGCGCTCAGCTCCAGGCGTCGGGCCATCCAGCCCAGGCTGAAGCCATGCAACACCACGGTGAGGAGGATCAGCGTGAACACCAGCGGTAGCAACTGTTCCGCGCCCGCGAAGCCGCGCTCGGCCAAGGCCGGGCCGAAGATGCCGGCCACCGCCGCCGCGACCACGCCGCGCGGTGCGATCCAGCCGACCAAGGCGCGCTCCTGCCAGGGCATGCCGGCGCCGATGGTGCCGATCCAGACCGCCAGCGGGCGCACGATGACGACAATGGTCACCACCAGCGCGCCGCTGCGCCAATCCATGGCTGCCATGATGTGCGGGTCCAGATCGGCGGTGAGTACCAGGAAGACACCGGAGACCAGCAGGATGGCGACATACTCCTTGAAGCGGCGGATCTCGCCGATGCTCGGCAGGTTCATGTTGCCGAGCACGATGCCGAGCACCGTGGCCGCGATCAGGCCGGCCTCGTGCAGCACCAGGTTGGCGAGCGCATAGACGCCGATCGCCGCTGCGAGCGCGAGTGGCCCCTTGAGGTATTCGGGTACCTTGCCGGCCAGGAACGCGCGGCCTAGCAGCCAACCGCCGACGCCGCCGAGCAACAGTGCGGCGACGACACCGGTCGCCATGCGCAACAGCGCCTCGTCCAGCGGGGTTGCGCCGCCGCCGCCACCGGCGCTGGTGACATAGTCGAACAGCACCACCACCAACAGGGCGCCGACGGGATCGTTGACGATGCCTTCCCACTTCAGGTAGGAGGCGGGTCGGCGCTTCAAGCGGGCCTGGCGCAGCAGCGGCAGAACCACCGTGGGACCGGTCACGATCATGATCGCGCCGAAGATCAGCGCAACCTCCCAGGACAGGCCGCCGATCCAGTGCGCCGCCGCCGCCGTGAGCGCGAGACTCAGCACCACCGCAAGCGTGACCAAGCGATAGACGCCGGAGGCGGCCTGTCTGAGTTCGGCGAAGTGCAGCGAGAGGCCTCCCTCGAACAGGATGGCGGCGACGGCGAGGTTGACCAGCGGCTGATAGGCGTCGCCGAGCGCCTCGCTCGGTCGAAAGATACCGAGAACGGGGCCGACTAGGAGCCCGCTCAGGCTGAGCAGGATGATGGCCGGGATCTGCAGCCGCCAACCGATCCATTGCGCGGCGATGCCGATAACGATCAGGAAGGCGAGGATCTCGGTCAGATGTTGGCTCATGCTCGGCGCTGCCCGCAGGTGAAACAGTCGCTGATGATACGCTCGATCGCGCCGCGCTTGGCCTCGATGTCGGCGACCAGCGCGAGCTGGATCAGCGTCTTGTCGAGGTTCTGGCGCGGGCTGTGCACGCGGAAGTAGCGGTCGCCCTGCAGATAATCGGCCAGAAACCGCATCGCCAGTTCGAGTGGGATCAGCTGGATTGCTGGGTACAGGAAGGCGAGGGCAGTGCGATCGAACAGCGGCGCGGCCAACTCGGCATAGCCGCCGAGTAGCGCGCGGCACAGGTTCAGATCGAAATTGGCGAGCGGCGCATTGCCGCCGCCGCCAACGCGGTTGCAACAGGAGCGCAGGCAGTCCGCGATATCATGCTGTCGCAGTCCAGGCTGGACCGTATCGAGATCGATCAGACAGAGCGCACGGTCGGCATCGCGCGCGAAGAGCACATTATCGAGCTTCGGATCGCCATGCGTGACGCTCGGCAGCAGAATCCGATCCATGCGCGCCTGCTGCAGGGTCGGGATCAGCGCGGCGCGGGCCTCGATGTGCTCGAGCGCGGTCATCACCGCAGCCTCCGCCGCGCGCGCCCCCCTTGTGCTGGTGTCTGCTGGCTTCGTGTCTGCCTGGCGCGCGCTCGCGAGCGCCGACTCCAAATTGACCTTGCAGCGCGGAGTGTCATGCAGATCGGGAAGCGTGAGGCAGAGCGTGCCCGGATCGAGTTCCGCTAACGCGACATGAAAACGCCCGAGCGCGCGGCCTACCTCGGCCGCTTGAGTGCGATTCTCGAGCGGGCGTAAGACGCGGCTGTTTTCGATGTACTCCATCAGCCGCCAGGCATGGCCGTCAGCGTCGCGCAGCGTCGCCTCGCCATTGGCGGCGCGCAACAGCTGTGGCAAGCGTACCGCAGCATGGGCTTGTCCTCGGAGCCAATCCTGCACCCGTAGCAGGTTAGCGGCGATCGCCTCTGGATCGGCAAACACGGCGCCATTGATCCGCTGCAGGACGAACCGCCCCGAACGGGCCTCGACTAGCCGCGTCTCGTTGATCAGCCCTTGGCCGAGCGGTCGCAGCCGTACCTCGGGCTCATCGGGAAGGAAGCGCCGCGCGACGCGCTTGGCCGCGTCTTCCATGATCGTGTTGTTCATCAGTCCGCTTCCTCACCGACGCGTTCCACAGCGGTTCAGTTTAGCAACTTTCGGCCAGCGTAATCCTGAGGTATCATGGTGCGCTTAAAACGACGCGCCCTTAGCTCAGCTGGTAGAGCATCTGACTTTTAATCAGGTGGTCGCAGGTTCGAACCCTGCAGGGCGCACCA